>CAZZXL010000049.1:0-27768 GCA_964658035.1 uncultured Acetobacteraceae bacterium | reverse complement strand
TTGTGAGAAGCTTCCCTGAGCAGGGCACCGGCAATTTCGCTAAGGGGAAGGGCTCGTTCCGATGCCCCCAGCCGGACTGCTTCCCGCGGCATACCATAAACCACGCACGTGGCTTCGTCTTGGGTGATAGTGCTTGCTCCAGCCTTCCGCATACCGAGGAGCCCTTGCGCTCCATCTGCACCCATTCCTGTTAGCAACACCCCAACCGCATTTGCCTTCGCAGCGGCGGCTACTGAGGCAAACATGACATCCACTGCGGGCCGCTGATAACACACCTTCGGACCATCTGTAAGTTGCACACGATACTTCGCGCCAATTCGCCTGAGAACCATGTGGAAGTCACCTGGAGCTACAAGCGCGCGCCCAGGTCCGAGTTCATCTCCATCACTGGCCTCTTTTACCTCGAAAGGGCACAGCTTATTGAGTCTTTGTGCGAAAGCAGCCGAGAACAGTTTAGGAATGTGCTGCGTTATAACCATGCCTGGAATGTCACTTGGCAATTGAACTAGAACATCATGAATGGCCTCCGTACCACCAGTGGATGCTCCTATGGCGATCACTGTAAAAGGATCATAAATGCGTTGTATAAAGGTAGGCGGAACGCTAGGCTGCATCAATGGCTCGGACTTGCGGACCCGGGCCTGGGAAGCGGCTCTTAGTTTTGCAGGAAGCCCATTACGCAACTCTCCTATCGAATATGGCCCACCCGGCTTGCCCATCACCTCGACAGCTCCATTACGAAGAGCTTCGATCGAGATTTCGCAAGAGGATTGCGTAAGTGAGCTGATGATGATCACGGGCATGGGATTAAATTTCATGACCTTCTTTAGAAAAGTCAGGCCATCCATACGGGGCATTTCGATATCGAGAGTCATAACGTCGGGTTTGAGCGCAAGGATCTTGTCCCGCGCTATGAACGGATCCGGCGCCGTCCCTACCACTTCCATATCATTTTCGCTATTGATCGTGTCAGAGAGAATCTTGCGCACGATAGCGGAATCATCGACGACTAGGACTTTGATTTTACGTTCCATGTTCATTAGAAGTCTCGACCTCAATCCATGCGATGAGGGCGTTCCCGTCCAGTGAAAACATCCGACACACTCGCTCCCGGCACGGCGGCTTTTCACTTGCTTGATCACTGCAGGGAGGGGATAATTCGAAGGCTTGTTGCGAATTGATGCGGCAGAGCAGAGTGCCGCAGATCATGTTCGCGATCTCGCCCAGTGCTTCCGCGGCTTGTGCATCGCTCAATTGCTCTTCCTCCTGGCCGAGCAGATTGGAGGCGAGCATGCGAGCCGTCGAGATAGGAGCACGAAGACCAAAGCATCCTTGCTGGGGACCTCGAAACGAGAGCCGCCGGCTCACCCATAAGGGATCCTCCAACTCTGAAGGAAGCGTACCGTCTTCAGAAGAGACAAAGCACATTGATTCCACAACTTCCGATACAGATTCTGTCAACCAGGCATCAAAACGAATCGTTTGCATGGCTCGCCTTTCCTACAATCTTCTCCAGGGCTTCGCCCAGCGTTGCAGGCATGAATGGCTTGGTCACATAACCTCGTGCCCCGAGCGCCATCATCCTCTTCAATCGCTCGTCACTGCGGTCCGTAGAAACTACTAGAACGGGGATGGAGGAACGCAGTGGATCAGCGGCTAGGGTCTCGATTAACTGCTCGCCGTTCATGTTTGGCATGTTGATGTCTGTCACAACAATATCCATCCACTCTTCATCGAGTACCTTAAGAGCCTCCAAACCATCGCCTGCTTCAAGACAAGTGCCCACATCGAATCCGGAAAGCGCCATAACACGGCGGATCACTTTACGCATACCTGGCGAATCATCCACGATCAATACGTTAAATGCCATTTGTTATCCCCCCGTCTTTACCCTTCTGCGACACCTCTCGTTGCTCTCGGCCGTGAGACACGATGATGCGTCCGCTTCCCACCTCCACGCGAACAGTGCGTGGCAAACTTCCGCCAACGTCCTCGTGATGCACCATTACTCCCGCCTTCCACAGAATCTTGCGCACTGACAAGTGGTTGCGTTTGCCAATGTTGAATGTATCGCTGCCGTTAAGGGTCTGCGCTCCCCCAAATATGTTAACCACGAGTCTTTGCTTCACTGCGCCAAGTTCGTAAGAACTGCGGAACAGCATCGGGATGCCCGTATCAGCAAACATGAAAGGGCGACTCCGGCCCTTCTCCGGATCCAGGCTGGAATCAGGAAGCATAAAGTGTAGCAACCCGGCTACGTGGATCGCGGGATCATAGATTGTGACTGCGATACACGAGCCAAGAGCATGCGTCGCCAGGACAGAGGAAGGATCTGCCGATAAGATGCAGTCGCTGATTCCTACTGTCAACAACTGGGAGTAAGTCATTTGGTAGATCTTTTCGATGCTTCTTCCGCGCGTGTCGGCTTCGACTGATTGCCCGTTTTCCGGTAAGTCGCCGGGCATACGTACTTGAGCGAATGATTGATCCCGTTGAGACTTTCGGAATGACCGATGAGAAGATACCCTCCGGGTGCCAGGCGCGATATCAACCCGTTCACGACCTTCTGCTGGGTTTGCTGATCGAAATAGATCATTACATTGCGACAAAAGATGACCTGAAACGGTCCAAAGGAAGAACTGTCTTCGAGTAAATTGAACTGCTGAAACTCGATCAGCGAACGGACCTCTCGCTTCACCAAACACTGATCTATGTATGGTCCCGTCCCTTTGAGCAGACATCGACGCCGGACATCCAATGGAAGATCCTTCAATTTCGAAGCAGGGTAGAGTCCTTTGCGCGCCTGTTCAAGCACGCGTGTAGATATATCCGTCGCCAGGATCGAAACTCTTGAGAAGGTAGCTTCGCCTAGAACATCGACTAAAGAGAAGGCGATGGTGTACGGCTCCTCTCCACTCGAGCAGGCCGCACTCCAGATATGAATCTGTGTCGTTGTTGCAATGCCAGGTACGATCACATCCCGCAACATCTCAAAATGCTGAGATTCACGAAAGAAGCTGGTGTGATTTGTAGTGAGTGCGTCGATCATGTTGGTGAATATGTCACTTGATCGGTTCTGTTGCACATGCTCGCAATACTTTTCGAAGGAGGGGAAACCGAGTTCTCTCACCTTTTTGCCGAGTCTTGTGTCTACAAGTACCTGCTTACCTTGTAAATCCACACCACAAAACTCATAAACAATCTTCCGAATCTGTTCGAAGTTTCGTGGTTGCATCACGTACGGGTCTATGGGGTTCATCGCTGCCGTCATCGCTTATTCCCACGGTAAACGCCATCAGGGTCTAAAATGAGACCCACTCGGCCATCACCAAGTACCGCACAGCCGGACACCTCGGCAGCCATCTCAAAGCTCTCACCCAGGCTCTTGATCACAACCTCCTGCTTGCCTAGAAGTTCATCCACTAGCAGGCAGAAGCACTTGTTCTCAGTAGCAAGAACGACGATTACCCCGTCAGTAGGTTCAAGGGACTGTGGTGTAATTCCGAGTCGTTGGTGTAGCTTTACAAGGGGCATGAGCTGTTTTCGAACGAGTACCATCTCATTGCGCCCTTCCAATGAAAAGAGCATGTCCGACTGTGGGCGGAAGATCTCTCGCACGCTGGCAAGGGGAACAATGTAGTGCTCAGTTCCTACGGCGACCACCAGACCATCAATGATGGCGAGCGTTAAGGGAAGCTTCAGCAGGAATGTTGTTCCTTTACCGAGCTCCGATTGCGTTTCGATGCGCCCTCGTAATCTCTCGACATTGCGGCGCACCACATCCATACCTACGCCGCGGCCTGAGATATCTGTAATCTGCTCCGCCGTTGAGAATCCAGGCTGAAAGATTAATTGATACACCTCACTTTCGCTCAATTCCTTGTCGGCAGAAATCAGCTGCCGTTCTTCTGCCTTCTTGCGTATTTTCGTACTGTTCAATCCTCGGCCGTCATCAGAAATCTCGATGACAACCTGGCCACCCTGGTGATAGGCAGAAAGGCGAATACGCGCCTCGGCACTCTTGCCTGCGGCAATGCGTTCTGCCGCCATCTCGATACCGTGGTCCACCGAATTGCGCACCATGTGCAATAGAGGATCGGAAAGCTCTTCGGCAACGGTTTTATCTATTTCTGTTTCACTGCCGGAGGTCTCAAGTACGACCTGCTTTCCAGCCTTCCTGGATAAGTCCCGAATGACCCTCTCTATACGTTGGAAAAGTTGACTGATAGGTACCATTCGGATGCTCATGGTCGCCCGCTGCACTTCGGCGGTAACTCTTGCAAGCTGTGACAGATCGCCCAGCAGGCGGGAATCCGTCGAACCGGCAAGCGCCTGATTATTGCGGATCAGCGACTGGGCAATTACTATTTCGCCCACCATGTTCATCAAGTGGTCAAGCTTCGCAGTCTCAACGCGAACGGAACTTGCATCCGGCGACCGCGGGGGCTCCTTCAGCTGCGTACCTGATGAATCGATAGGTCGGCTGGGGAGGCTTGTGACCGCTTGCGGCTTCGCCGTGCTCGATTCAGGTTCCGCAGTGGATGTAGCAACTGCTATACGAGGCGAAATCGTAGGAGCAGCCATGAATTGCACCCTCTCGGGCACATCTGGCAAAGACGCTTTCGTGTCTTCGATGTCGCTGACGGGAGCATCTGTTTTTACTTGTGGAAGTTCAGCAATTTGATTTTCCACCACTGGAGAAGCCGAATCCGCGCTCGCCTCCTTCAACTGCTTGGAAGTAGCCAGCTGCCGCACCTTAGCAATCAATACTGTATTGTCTGCCACTTCCAGCGGAACAGCATTGTTCAGGCTTGTTTCTATGGCGGTAAGTTCTGATTGTAGAAAGGCTTCGCTTTCAAGGACAACATCGACCACGGCTGAATCGATAACCAACTTCTCGTTTCTTGCAAAATCGAGAAGCGACTCGACCTCGTGTGCTACTGCCTGCACCCCTTTAAAGTCCAGGAATCCGGCTAATCCCTTAATGGTATGGAAAGCGCGAAAGACTGCATGGATGACCTCCATGACGGTCGGGTCGCGCTCAAGGACAAGCATCTGCCCTTCTATCTGTGACAAATGTTCACGAGATTCAACAACGAAGTCCGCAATCAGTTCCGCATCATCACCCAGCGACAACATGGCCGCTTTTGCGACTGGTTGCGATTCGCTGATGTCAAAGGCAGCCTGCAATTCTGTCAGGCCATCCTTGAGCAAAAGTGCTACTCCCGCGTCAGCGTCGCCCTCCAGCGCGGAAACCAGCTTAACAACCACGCGGGCCGCCTCGGCAGCACTGTGCTGGCTTGCCTCTTGTCCGATCGACAAAAGCTCACTGATTGCGGCGGAAGCGTCTCCCCCGATCATGAGCTGAGTTGCGATCGCGTCAACACGTGACTTCCAGACTTCGACCATACCCGCCAAAGCTGTACTATCTTGCTGATCTAACACAGCTGCTCCCACCTGTATGTCTTGATTAGCCAGGCCTTCGGCCGGACTGGTTGCTCTTTGCTTGCGCCCACAAACCGGACACACACTACGGATCGATCTTCCGGCGACGACCGACACTTACTGCCACGTAGCCGTGTACCGTCGCCTCACTTCAGAGGCAACCTTAAAAAGATTGGAAATTTTCTTCCATGGGAAAATCAACTGTTTTCCCGGGGCTCCGCTTGGTCATGTCCATCTTTGCTGGTGCACCATGCTTATACGCAGCCGGCCTTACTGTAGAGGTTCCTGCGGTACGATTGCGGACTACACTGCGCGTGCTGTTGGAGCGGGGCTGTACATTATCATCAACCATTGCCTGCAGGCGATTCACTACATCCTTCATCGTCTCCGATTGGGCATTCAGCTCCTCGGCAGCCGCGGCACTTTCTTCGGCGCTTGCAGCTGTCGTTTGTGTGACCTGTTCCATCTGCGCAATTGCCTTGCTGATCTGGTCGATGCCTCGCGACTGCTCCTCGCTTCCCAGGCTTACCTCATCCACCATCACCTTCACGCGGGCAGAGTCCTCGGTCACAGCCCGAATCGCGAGCGCTACTTGATCCACCTTACCTTTACCCTCAGCTGATTTAGCGATCGAATCTTCAATCAGCGCAGCAGTATCCTTTGCTGCCTGCGCACTGCGCTGCGCCAAACTACGTACTTCATCAGCTACCACCGCGAAGCCTAAGCCTGCCTCGCCGGCGCGGGCCGCCTCCACAGCGGCATTTAAAGCCAGAATATTTGTCTGGAAGGCAATCTCATCGATGACTTTGATAATCTTCGAGATCTTGCCGCTTGACTCGCTAATTGCGGTCATCGAAACTTCCATCTCGACTAAGTGGCTGTTCGCCAGCGTAACTTTCTCGTGCGATTGGGCTAGTAGCTGGGCGGTCGAACGAGAGTTATCTGTATTCTTGCGAGCCATGGAATTGATTTCTTCAGAGGAGGCGGAGGTCTCTTCCAGGGATGCGGCTTGCTCAGATGAGCCTTGTGCCAGCGATTGACTGGAAGAAGACACCTGCGTGGCGGCATCCGCCACCTGCTCGGCGCCATCGCGAAGCTCCGCTATATTTTCGCGCAAGACACTATTGATGTTGCGTACAACATACACAACAACTATGCCTACCCCAATGGACAAGCAGATCATGACGATACTCAGATAGCTGGCTGGCCCTACCACCTCCATATCCTTTTCTGCTCGGTCCGTTACAACCTGGCGCTCCTTCAGCGCAATGGCATCACCTGAGTTACTAACGGCATTCGCCAGTGGCAGAAGCTTATCCTTATAGAGAGTGAGGCCGTCCCCCATTTCGCCTTTTGTAACGTATTCATAGAGGGCACTGTTTTCCTCTTCTAAGGGGACAAGTTTGTCAGACACCTGTGCCTGCGCGATCTCGCGAATCTCTGAAGATTTAGTCTGATCGAGGATCTGGGCAACATCCTGCTTCGCTTTCACTACATCTTCGCCATAGTGAGTGTTATATTCGCGTGCCTTTTCCGAATCTTTTGTGAGGCCGCTAATGACGATAGCCCTGGTGGTGGCCAGCATGTCGGATGTAATGTTGTTCAAATCACCCGAAAGATAGAGAAGGTTAGCAGAGTTATGTCCTAAGTCCTCCACGCCCCGCCCCAGGAATCCTACGTTACGGAGAGCCATTCCACCCGTCAACAACGTGATCACGATCAGAACGCCGAATATTATAAAGAGCTTCTTGCCTATAGTCATTTTCATTCTGAGCGTCTCCGTGTGTTGAGGTAGATTGTGTTACGCAGAGACGGTGGTAGGTAAGTGGGTAGGCTGACGACTCAATATCTCATCGATGTCGAGCAGGATTTTTACTCCGCCTTTACACTTTGCCATGCCCTGGATGTAGGCCGCCTTTTCCTCTTGACCGAAATCAGGTGCGGCTTCAATGTCTTCACTAGCCAACAGCAGTACCTCTACAACACCGTCTACAATGATGCCGGTTGGCTGAGCTGCATCTTCCCGGGAAGACACAACAATGATGCACGTCCTGTCGGTGTATTCCTGCTCCGGCATTCGAAAGGTGCAACGGAGGTTCATGACGGGCACAATGCTGCCGCGCAGATTAATCACGCCCTTCAGGGAGCCCGGTGCTTTGGGAACCTTGGTGATAGGCTGCATCTTCATGATCTCTTTAACCTGAAGAACGCTGATGCCGAACTCCTCTTCCGCCAACTCGAAGATCAAGTATTTGCCGACCAACGACTCCGATGTATGCGCCCCGCTTTGTCCTGATCTTTGTACTGTCATTCGTTAACCTCTTCGTTTGGCTCCGCACTGTTCGGTAGAAGGCAAAAACGTTCACGCCGGTGTCGTGTAATGGGCTGACTTGCATTAAGCACCGCGAACCCCATTCGTTTCACACTATCGTCACAGCGAGTCGTTTCATTCACGCACGGAAGAGATAACGGATCCCACAAATGTCGTAGCAGATCACCGAACATGCTGGTTGACTCTGCCGCTGCTTCGTCCGGCAACGTACGCGTCTCAACTGACTGCCGACAAGTAAGGAGAACCATGGCGCTAGTATGATCATTAAGAAAAGACCAACCTGTATCCGGCCAGAAACACCGGAGCATCAGGTAATTTGCTCTAACAGGACCACAGATCCTTCTAGATTTCGCCTTCATAGGCAACAGTAGTTGTCCGCTTCCAGTATGGGCAACACTCACTGAGTGTCATGCTGGAACTCTCGTGGTCCCGCACGTACCAACCCTGTGTATGAGAGCAGGAAGGAAGGGGCCGGGACAGGTCTGCGGCGGCTAGAGCGTCATGGTAGCCGGAGGGAAATGAATAACTTATCTTGTGGAGAGAACGACGCGACACCAATCTGGTTGCCTGCGATGATTAGGCTTAACTCACTGGCACAAGGTGTTTGCCTGTATATGAAGATACCTGCGCAGCAGTGATCAACTGCTTCTATCCGCCAACCATTAGTTGCAGGCGTCCAACTATTTCTTTTAGAACTTCTGACTGGGCACTCAGTTCCTCTGCTGCTGCGGCGCTCTGCTCAGCTGTTGCTGCAGTGTTTTGTGTAACCTGTTCCATTTGCCCAACTGCTCGTCCTATCTGATCAATTCCACGCGACTGCTCTTCGCTGCCGAGCCTCACTTCATCAACCATCTCTTTTACCTGTGTGGTACCTTCGGTGATATCACCAATCGCAAGCGCCACGCGCTTAACCTTGACCGCTCCATCCCCGGATCGAGCAATCGAGTCTTCGATAAGCGCCGACGTATCCTTCGCGGCTTGGCTACTACGCTGAGCCAAGCTACGCACCTCATCGGCGACTACGGCAAAGCCCTTACCTGCTTCCCCTGCTCGCGCGGCTTCGACAGCCGCATTGAGAGCAAGAATATTTGTTTGAAAAGCGATCTCATCGATGACCTTGATGATTTTGGAGATCTTGCTGCTGGAGTTGGTAATCTGATCCATCGACACGATCATGTCTTTTAGATGATGATTTGCCTGATTGACCTTGTCCTGCGAAGAGGCCAGCAGTTGTGATGTCGATCGTGAGTTATCAGTATTCTTACGCGCCATCGAATTAATCTCTTCCGAAGAAGCCGACGTTTCCTCGATCGACGCAGCTTGCTGTGAGGCCCCCTGGGCAAGCGATTGACTTGACGTTGCAACTTGGGCGGCGATAGTAGCTACCTGACTGGCCCCGTCGTTCATCTCACCAATGCTCCGTCGCAGAGATTGAGTGATGCCACGAATAAGCCAAATTACAACTACGCCTACCCCAAACGATAGGGCCATCATCGCGAAACTGAGAGTGCGCGCTGGGGCAATGAGTGCGGTAGCTTTATCGGCACGCGCGGTAACCTGGCCGTATTCTTTGTCGCTGAGTTCATCCGCGGCCATGACCAGGGCGTCTGCCTCGGGAGAAAACTTCTCCCTGAAAACAGCATCCGCACCAGCAACATCGCCTTTTTCTACCATGACGAGCATGACAGACTTCAGGTCAATCAGCCCGTTAATCCTACCAACGATCTGGGTGCGCATCTTGTCCTGCAAGTCCGGCCTCGTCGTTCTTCGGATAAACAACGTCCCACTTTGCTTGATGACCGCAGCATTCTTGTCAAACCGCTCTGCCAAGGTTCGCATCCGCTCTTTGTCATTCATATGGGCACGAAGAAGCATGCCGCGCTCAGAGGATACGAGTTCCGATGCGGCAGTATCGATTTTTCCAGATAAGTCGAGATTCAATGCAGAGACATGGGCCAGACCATCTATACCGTCACCCAGCTGCGCCAAATTATAAATAGCTACGGTGCCCATGATCAGCGTGATCAGGAGAGCTACTCCATAGCCTGTATACAACTTATTTCCTATCGTCATAGTGGAGCCCCTGCACCTAAGTAGTGAGCGTCTCAGTGTTTCTTTGATATGGCTGGTCTCAACAAGCGCCAGGAAGCGTAGCCTAGTCTACAAACTGGCGGGACACGGTGCGTTGAAGTAAGACTCCACGCAAGATATCAGCTGTCTATGGAGACCGCCTTCCTATCGGCGTGCCTCAGCACTTTGTTAATACATAGAAGGTCGTATTGCTGACCATTCCCGGACTAAGGAAAATAGATTGGATTGAAGTTGAGTGAAGTGCTTCCCTAGGACCGCACGTACGGACGTATCATTTCGGATTCAGGGATGAGTAGGCGATGGACAAGACCAAGCACAGCGAGGCGCAGATCATCGCAGCATCAAAACAGGTGGAAGCAGGCGGACGGCGCGCCATGGAGCACCTTGTACCTTGAACAAGCACTAAAGCTCTAGGCTAGTCTAAACGGGCTCCCGTAGACCCCGCCCTCCGCAGAAGCTGTCTCCGCGTGGCGGCGAGTGCATTAACCTTACTGTTGAATCCCGCCGGTGGAACACCGCAAGAACCGGCAGGAGCAAGTTCACACCTCTGCGCCAGCCCTACGTACGATCCCGTCCGTTATAAGAAAAGACCCTTCGTAAACTGTTGGCAATAGCACTTACCTGACCTTAAAAACAACTGCGATCTGGGATGGCATTTGAGACGGCGCTACAATTTCAAGAGCTCCCGCCTGCTGCTTCCAGACCAGTTTGTTGGAGCTTCCTAGCATGCTCACCGAATGAATCGGCGAAGTAAGTAGTCCCGCACCTAAGCCCAGCGAGGTAATCTTCACACGGGCTCCGGGTTTCGGAACCGAAAGTGCAAAAGCGTAGACAGTGCCATCCTGTCCTTTCGTGAAGCGGAAATCAGACGGACCAAAGCGGAATGCAGCCTGCGCTTTGCCTAGCTGTCCGGCAGGCAGGGTCTTTAACTTTCCATCAGCGTCTTTCTCTCCTTCACCGAGCTTCGCCCAGGCACTGCTCCCGTAGATACCTTCACCGTTAATCTTCATCCATGCACCTACTTCGCGGAGCATCCGCTGACTGCCCTCGTCGAGAGACCCATCCGGTCGCAGAGAGACATTGACTGCGTAATTACCATCGCGCGACACAATCTCAAGCATGTATAGAATCAGGGCGCGGGCGCTATAAACAAAGTCGGGCTTATAGAACCAGTCACCAACGGCATTCTCTCCCAACCACATCTGGTCCGTCTTGATGCCGTCTGGAAACGATCCTTCAAAGGTTGTGGCAATTCCGCGCGAAGGCGGATGAAATTTCACAATGCTGAAGGTATCAACCTGGCCACGTTGCTTGAGGGACCGGTTATAGTAATCGGCAACAACCCGCTGTATCGCGTCACACTTATAGCCGGTTCCCGTAGCGTATCCCGTAAATGGACCTGTCGAGTCCCCATCCGTAAAGATGAAGTCCGGGTCGTACTTGTTAAGTACGTCCATGATGCGAAGGGACCAACGCGTCGCATACCAGTGCGCGTACGCGAGATGGTCCTGGAAGATGCCTTTCTCCGGGCGAAACTGCGCATTCGCAACATCCTTATAGGCACGCAGGTTGATGCCGTACAGCAATCGGGGGTCGTAGCCTTCCCACCACTTACCTTTTCCATCGGCCAGCGTTTCATTTGCGTCGTAAGGAACGCCTGCCCGCGGCCCACTCGTATCGCTGCCAAACGCCGGCTGATACCACCACCATGTGTACTCATGGTGAAATCCGACTCCATAGCGCATCCCCGCCGCCTTCGAAGCTTTCGACCACTCACCGAGCAGATCGCGGTGCGGACCCATGTTGACTGAGTTCCAGGGCTGGTATGTGGAGTTCCAGTTATCGAAATTGTCGTGATGCACACCCTGGATAATGAGAAAACGAGCACCCGCATCCTGATAGGTTTTTACCAGCTTGACCGGATCCAGCTTTGTCGGATTCCACTGGTGAAGCAATTCTTTATATCCGGAAGTCGAAGGCGGTCCATAGGCGCGGAGATGGTTCTTATAGGCAAGTGTCCCTGGTTGATACATTTTGCGGGCATACCAATCACCGCTCTGGCCAGCAGACTGCGGACCAAAGTGTACCCATATTCCGAACCTCGCTTGTCGCAGCCATGCCGGATCAGTCGGATAATTCTTGTTGATCGAATCCCACGTCGGTTGGAATGGTCCTTCCACGATAGGAAAGTCCATCTTTACCTCGGGAAAGCTATCCGGGTCTTGCATCGTCAGCGAGTCTTCCGGCTGCGTTGGCGGAATTGCCGGGATTGGTGCGGGGGCCGGCATCTGCTGACCATGACCCGCAGCGCACAACGACAGGGCCACTAAAACACTGAAGCGGCACATCAAAGAATTCAGGCCATGACTGCCCTTGAAGCACCTGTTGCCATGCTTGGATGTTGCATTTTCCAACTGTAACCTCCACGGTATCTGCCGATCAGCGCCGCGCAGAAAAATGATAATTCCCGGAGCCAATCACGCACGAAACGCTATCGCCCTTTTCATCGACTGACAACATGCCACTATCTTCCTTTAAGTCACGCTTTAAGTCACGGCCTGACTCCCTCACATCAGTCCTGAAGCCGACTGGCAATGAGACAGTAGCCGTAGCGCCTGGCGGTACCGAAATATCGATACTTAGTTCGTCCCCTAGTAAATGCCAACTCGAAGCGATAGGTCCAAGTACGGAGTCATACTCCACGGAGGCCGAGCGTATGTTTCCCACAACCTGCGGATGGACCCATATCCGCCGGTCGCTCTCGCGACTCATATTGAAATCGATACCACCGAGCCCGCGATAGAACCACTCCTCCGCATGTCCAAGCATGAAGTGGTCCTGCGACGATTTTGGATTCGCATCCCATGCCTCGGTCAGTGCTGTAGCTCCAGTCTTGAGTTGATAGCCATAGCTGGGACTGTCAGAAAGCATCAGCATGCTGTACATCACATCCGAGCGGCCACTATCGCTTAGAGCCCTGACCAGGTAGTGAAATCCGATATCACCTGCAGTTACGTGGTTCCCATGTTCCCGAATATCAGTTATCAGCCTGTCAAGCACGCCAGCTCTATGACCGTCCGGTACCAGGTCCAATGCAAGCGCCATCGCATTGGCTGTCTGACTGCCGCGGTCATAGCTGTCAGTGTCTGCATGAAACAGATGCTGATTGAACGATGCCTTCACGGCTGCAGCGCGACGCGTAAACCCAGCTGCTTCGTCCGGCTTTTCCAGGATTTTCGCGATCCGCTCCAGATCCAGCAGATCTTCGTAGTAAATCGCCGTTGCAGTCAAACCCAACGTAGTCAACTTGGACTCGCCTGGCTCGCCTGGTCCTATGTCGTACCAGTCGCCAAGTCCGTAAGCCAGCATGTTATCTTTTGATCGACTTTGTAGATAGTTGGCATAATTGACCATTGCCTGGTAGTTATCGCGCAGCACTTGCTTATCGCCATAAAAGGTATACGCAGTCCATGGGCTAAGAATGATCGCACTGCCCCACTCGGGCGAATCACGAAAACTGCCTGAAAACGCCACAACCTCCGGCGCGATCGAAGGTACCATGCCGTCATCCAGCTGCGCGTCGCGAATATCCAGCGATAGCTTTCTATACAGTAGCGACAGGTCGAAGTTATACATGAGCGCAGTGCCCGCAAGATGCGTCTGCTCGAGCCACCCAAGTTTCTCGCGTGTGGGACAATCGGTCAACACGCTGACCATGTTGTTGAGCATCGCCGCATCGATCAATCGATGGATGCGATTGAGCATTTCATTGGAGTCAGTAAACCTTCCATCCACAGCAACTTCGTCGTGTAGTTCCTGTCCTTGAATTGCATCAATGCGCGGAACTCCTGAGTCTCCTGCAACTGTCACTTCGGCATAGCGAAAGCCATAGTAAGTGAACTGCGGCGACCAATGCTCGACCCCCTTACCGCGAAGCGTGTAGTTGAACAGGACGGGGGCTTCTTTCGACGCAGCAGCGCTTCGCTGGGTTACGCGCCCGGACGCATCGAGCAGTTCACCTGTCAAAATCTGGACGCTTGAACCGGCAGGCCCATGGACTTCGATCTGTGGCGTTCCGGCAAAATTCTTACCGAAGTCGTAGAGCGTGACATGATCATTGATTTGCTTGACCGCCACCGGCTTGTACGAGTGAGCCACTGTAACAGGCGGCAGGCGTTCGGAGCGCAATGCGCCTCCCGGACCATCCACTACAACCGCGGGGCGCCAGGATCTATCATTAAACGCCGGCTGCATCCACCCTGGTGGGGATAACCTGGCATCGTAATCCTCGCCACCATAAATTGATGAGAACCGGATAGGCCCATCTGAAATTTTCCAATCGCCGCCACTCGTGATGGTGGACACGGTTCCATCTGTGTAGTGCAGATGCAACTCCGCAATCAGCTTCGGCTGTCCCATGGAACCGACAAATTTTGTGTAACGATCCTTCAATCCCTCTACGTTATACATGCCGTTGCCCAGCAAGACTCCAATCACGTTGGGCCCTTCATGTAACAGCGAGGTGGCGTCATAGGTGTCGTAGAGCACAGTCTTGCGGTAAGCAGACCAGCCAGGAGTCAGTAGCGCATTGGTGACAGGCTGCCCATTCACAAATGATGCGGACTCGCCTAGCCCCGAGATGAATAGCGTTGCTCGCGCCAGCGGCTTGCTCACTTTGAAGCCATAACGAAAAATGGGCAGTGGCGATACAGACTTTACCCTGCCTTCATCATCTCCCTGCGCCTGCGGCAGGCGGGGACCATCGGCAACACCCGCGATCCATTTCGCCTGCCAGTTCAAGGGCTGCAGCATGCCTGTCGTAAATTTTGCGGGAGCACTCCAAGGTGATGCACTTCCCTTTCCGGTCCATACCCGCACTTTCCAGTAATACGTGGTGTCCGGAACAAAAGGATCGCCCGCATACCTGGTGAACGGTTCCATGGTCCCAACCGTTCGGCTTGAATCCCAGGCGTCTCCGTTATCGTGATCGAGCGCCGCGCGCGATCGGCCAACCACTATGCGAAATGCAGTTTGTCGTATGCCGCGAAGCTGGCGTCCGCGCGCCACCAATGTCCAGTGGAACAGCGGTGCCGGGTTGTCGAGGCCCAGTGGATTGGTCGTCCCATCACACAGCAGGCCGCGAGGAGCAAGCACCGAAGATCGAACGGCATCCACGCGCTGAGCGAGGCAACTGGGTATCCCCGGTAGCATCAAGCAGATCAGCAACACGAGGTAACGCAATACAGCCGACCTGGATCTCCAGTTAGCCGGTATGTCTATACGATGTCTACGCACTTTATCCGCGCTGCTCAAGCGTCGACAGTCTCAACAAACAGTTGCACCGGTCCGAGCAATCCGGAGGGTTCCAGCGGAGAGTCTTTCTCAAAGTAATTCCAGGTGGTGAACGTCAGCCTCTCTTTCGTGGGGCGTGGTTCGTTCTTCAGAAACCACTCCGGAAATTCCTTGAGAAAATATCCGCTCTTGAACTTGGGATCACCGATCTGCCAGGTGATGTCGGCAGGATGCTGTTCATCACCTATAAGACGGTTCGCCCAGACATTTGTCACATGAATTATGACAGTATTTGTACCCGGCTTGAGAGACTTCGTTATCTCCACTTGCCATGGCGCAGTCCAGACCACGCCAAGGTCGTCGCCATTCACTTTTACTTCCGCGATATGTTTGACCTTGCCAAGATCGAGGTACAGCCGGCGACCCTCAGTCAACTTCGGTACCTCGAAGGTCTTGGTATAAACCGCCGTACCGGAGTAGTACTTGATGCCGCTGTTCGTGTGTTCAGACCAGTCTTGAAGAGCGTCAAAAACAATGGAACCAGGTCCGCCCCAGGCCCGATCAAAGCTTACCTGCCAGGGTCCATCAAGCTCAGCCATTGTTTGTAACCGGGGAAAATCGGCGGCCGTTTTCAGGCGTCCCGGAGCGCGATTATGTTGAACCGCTCTACGAAACACGCAGAAGAAACTTTGAGTCGGGGCGAATGCGATGGAGAAGCTGGTAGACCCGTTTGCCTGCACAAAATTCTGCACATCACGCACTGTATCGGCGACAGGGTCCCAGATTTCCGGCTGCAATCCCTGGACAGGGAAAGTGCAGCGAACCTCGCCGGCAGTCCATGCCGTATTGGCCACGAAGTAAATCTCGGTTTTGCCGTCCTGCCGATGGATGCTCCGAATTTCCGGCCCGGGCTCATCCGCGGCCACCTTCAGGCTTGTTGCATCAGACGGCGCGACATACGTTCCGCGCTGCAGTAGCGCCTGGCATCGCCACAGGTAGGAGAACCAGGCTTTGCCCGGCTTCCACCATGTCTGATAACGTCCGAGGTGAATACCCCACTGTCCCATCACGTTGCCCGGCTTGTACTTCGCGTCCCAGGGCTGCTGGACAAAGTGATGAATATTGACTCGATTCACTCCTGCACAAAACGCTGCATCCCCGATTGGTTTCAACCAGGCGGGGTGCTCGTTCCATTTAGCGAACTCAGGCGAAGAGGTAAAGGACTCCGCTGCAATCAGCGGGTCATGCAGCGCTCGCGCGGCTTTCACTACAGGCTCTAGGCTGAACGGCGAATAGCGGTTGTTCGTCGTCCAGAATTCGACTGTCGGCGTATCCAGGTATTGGACGACCTCGCCTATATCCCAGGGTCCATCGTACGGTTCCGCATTGAATTTCAGTCCATGCTCATGGGCAAGCGGCCGCGGCGTCGCCCAGTAACAATCACGGTAGAGGTCTTCGACAGTTCGCTTGAAGTCTTTTTGAAAGCTCTTCGTCTCTTTCTCGCTGCCGATGGTACGACCCGCCAGGACCGGCAGCCATGAAATGATTTCGTAGCCGCGCCTGCTTTTGAATTCTTCACGCATCTTCGGAGTCCAGGTGGGATCACCTGCTTCATAACTATCGAAGTAGAGAGTAGTGAGACCCTTGCCCATCTGGTCTCCCATGTGCTTTTTCATGTCATTCAAAACATGCTGCACATGGAAGGTGACAGCCTCTTTACTCATCTTGTCGCATTCGAGGCCCATCGCGTCCCATTGAGCGGGCTGGATCATGGCTCCAGTGGTTGTGTGCCCGAATCGATAAATGGTCCACTCGCCTGCCGGCGCGTCCCAATCGATATCGCCATCTGCATTCATCCTGGCGGATAGATCGACCAGGCTTTCCTTTGCTGCAGTGCCTTCCGCAGGCATGGCAATAACGGCAATATCGCGATAGTAGGTTTTCCGCGCTTCCACGATCGGCACGCCAACCTTGCCCTCGGAGGGGATATAGCAGTCCGGGAAAAGCGCGTGGGGGCGAGGATCGACCTCGGCCCGCTTGAGCTTGGTGCGCAGCGGCTTCCCTCCGGTATGGCGTGTCTCTGACCAGATAACCTCCTGCATGGAAAGTTCCGGAGTGATCCATGTTCCGCCGCTGCTCTCGTATCCCGCGCAGTTGTGCAGGATGAGTTCCAGACCAAGGCGATGGCATTCCTGGGCTGCGTGGCGAACAAGGGCCCACCAAGGATCGCTGAAGGAAACGACATCGGGTGTCGGACTTTTAAGAATTGCTCCCGCCCACGGAATGACCGTGTCGGCCAGGCTGAAGATGGTAGCTCCGCCGATACCGGCTTCCTTCATCGCTTCAAGATCACGCGTGATCCCTGCCGCGCTGATATTGTGTCCCATCCACATCCAAAGCACGTAAGGCCGCGCAGAATCTGGTGGAGTCGGGAAGCGCGCCGCTCCTTTACCGTCTGGCGAAGCGAGTGGGTGTGCCGAATCTAGGGCGGGCAGGGGAGCACTACACAACTGTTGTGTTGCGCCTGCGAGCAAAACGCAAAACGTCCTTCTGGACACCATGACAAAAGCTCCTTGTACCCATCATCTGTCATTGCATCCGGATCAGGGAGAACATCACAATGTGTCCTGTGACCGATGAATATCGGTCCCCGATTCTCGATGCAACCCTGACTTGAAAACCTGGTGCACTGCGTGTTCAATGTTGATGCGGTCTGCAGAAAGGCTGGGAGACGGCGTTAATTATCACTGCCAGCCTCTCCAACGTCTGCAGTATCAGCGCTAACTATAGCGATACACTTGTCAGAATGTCTACCATTTCGCAGTGTCTTCATGAGGCCGGTTACGAATATCGACCTGGTGGCTTTCATTCGAGAGGTTTCCATTCGTGCAAAGGTTTTGTACTCTTGCGTTCGGAGCACTTAACCGTTTACTGTACCGGTACCATCTGTCAATTATGTTGACGGCTGACACGTAGAAACATCATTTTAGCGTCCAGGATGGCCCGTGGATCGCTGATCCTGGTTGCCATGAACGCAAAACTACAAGGACGGGTGTGATGCGTCACCGGAAATTAGGCCACACCGATTTGCATTTGTCCGCTATCGGTTTCGGCGCGTCCCCTTTGGGGAATGTCTTCGAGACAACAGACTTTTCTGAATGTATGCGTGCTGTACATCTTGCCATCGAGCTTGGGATCAATTTCTTCGACGTCTCTCCTTATTATGGGAACACCCTGGCAGAATCCCGACTGGGCGAAGCTTTGGACGGAAAGCGCAACACAATTTTACTTGCCACCAAGTGCGGTCGTTATGGCGCGGACAAATTCGATTTCTCCGCAGGTGGCATAACCGATGGCGTGGAAGCATCCTTGAATCGACTGCGAACGGACTATGTCGATCTGCTGCAAGTACATGACGTTGAATTTGGCGATGTGCAGCAGATTATCAATGAAACACTGCCGGCACTACGCCGTTTGCAGGAGCAAGGTAAAACCCGGTATGTCGGCATCACTGGCTACTCCCTTAAGACACTCGCGCGCATTGCGACCGCCTTTCCCGTTGATTCGATCCTGACGTACTGCCGATCGAACTTACTGATCAACGACATGGACGCGATCCTGGTACCGCTGGTGCAGCAGATGGGAATCGGTCTGATCAATGCGTCTCCCCTGCACATGGGCCTGTTGACAGAAACAGGGCCGCCATCGTGGCATCCCGCTCCTCCGGCCGTGCAGGCAGCTGCACGCCGGGCTTTGCAGGTTGCGAGAACAAGCGGCGCACGGCTACCGGAACTGGCCCTGCGTTTCTGCGTGGCCCATCCCAACGTGGCAAGCACCCTGGTCGGTATGGCTACGCAGCAGCAGGTAGTGGAGAATGTTCACGCACTCGAGTCTGCTGACGATTCCAGGCTTATCGCAGAAGTACTTGCGGCACTTGAGCCCGATCGCAATGTCGTCTGGCACTCGGGCCGCCCTGAAAATGCCGATTGAAAAAGATGGCAATGCAAGCGCGATCGCATGCCTTCCAGTTGAATGAATTGTTGAAGTAAAGGAGAGATGCATGCAAGCACTCGTAATGCTGCAACCGGGCGAAGTCGAGATCAAGGAGGTACCTTTGCCGACGCGGGTGCCGGGCGATGTACTGTTGCAGGTCAAGCGCATTGGTCTTTGCGGAAGCGATCTCAACAGCTATCGCGGCAGGAATCCCATGGTGGTGTATCCGCGTATTCTGGGTCATGAAGTAGCCGCGACCGTCGTTGAGTCGACGGGTAATCCGCAGCTGGCGATTGGCACCCACGTCACCCTCTCGCCGTACACCAGTTGCGGCAAATGCATGTCCTGCCGTCGCGGACGGCCCAATGCCTGCCAGTTCAACGAGACGCTTGGCGTGCAAAGAGATGGAGCATTGACTGAATTCATCGCCATGCCGGCGGAAAAACTTTACCCGGCTCACCTCTCGCTCAAAGAGCTATGCCTGGTAGAACCATTGACCGTCGGCTTTCATGCAGTAGCGCGCGGCCGCGTGAGCGCTGAGGACACGGTTGCCATTATCGGATGCGGCGGCGTGGGATTGGGCGCGGTGGCCGCCTCTGCTTTTCGCGGCGCCAGGACCATTGCCATCGACGTGAATGACGACAAGCTGCAGATCGCGCAAAAAGCCGGAGCAACGGACATCATTAATACTGCGCGTGAGTCGATGCGCGACCGATTGAAGGAGATCACGGAAGGTCATGGCCCGGATGTGGTGATCGAAGCTATCGGGCTGCCCGACACCTTTAGAGCAGCGGTGGAAGATGTCGCCTTTACCGGACGCGTCGTATATATCGGCTACACGAAAGAGCCGGTGGCCTACGAAACACGGCTCTTCGTGCAAAAGGAATTGGACATTCTAGGATCGAGAAATGCACTGCCGGAAGATTTCTTCGCAGTGATCCGTATGCTGGAGCAGGGAAAATTTCCGGTGAATGAGGCGGTTTCATTAGAAATACCGTTGGCTGAGGCGGCGGCGTCGCTTGCCGCATGGAGCCGCGAACCTGCTAACTTCTCCAAAATTATGATCCGACTCGATTAGAGCATTTTCACAGGAGGCGTCCTGCGGAGAGAGACATTTGGCAGGCTTTTGTTCCAAAGAAAATCCTGCTTGTATGCTTCTGGAAACATCACAGTCACGGTGGCGATACTCTTAGGTCTCAGCCGGGCGCAGATACTTATCGCGGTTTGTCTGCAAGGTTTTTGCGCGTCGATTTCTTTGCCTTGGGACGGGCGGAGGAGGCTCGTTCCACCAGTTGCGGTTCGAGCACGACGCTCTTTGCCCGCGGCCGCGTACTGGATTCAATGACGTTCAGGATGAGTTTCCCGGCGCGCTCACCAATGATTCTGCTCTGCTGATCGATGCTCGACAAGGGGACACGCAGCGAGTCGTCATAGTGGAGATTGCCACAGCCAATGAGAGCGATGTCGTCCGGAATGCTGAGCCCGGCATCGAGCACTGCATCCATCGCACCGATGGCCATCGGGTCGTTGTAGCAGAAGACTCCGTCGGGCCGCGGCTTGATGGCAAGCAGGCGCTGCATAGCCTCGTACCCCTGAAGCCGGCTTTCCGTATCCACGGTCTCGCGCAGGATAATGTGCTTTTCCAACACGACCCTGCCTGCGGCGCTCATCGCCCTGCGATAACCCTCCAGTCGCTGCGTGCCGGTACTGTCGTCACGCCCGCGAATGTGGGCGATGCGCATACAGCCGCGATCGATGAGATGCTGCGTGGCCATGGCTCCGGCAGCGATGTCGTCCACACCGACATAATTCGCTGACAGGCCGGCAAAGCTGCGATCGATCAGTACATAAACCTGCTGCTCTTTGTCAAGCCGGTCAAAGAGGGCATGGGAAGTGGTGGCGGCAGCAATCACCAGCCCATCAAGGCGCCGCGCCACCATATGCTCAATCTCCTGCTCCTCGATCTCGGGGTCCTCCTCCGAAGACGCAATGATGAGTGAGTATCCGCGTTTGCGCAACGCCTGGGCAAGCGACTTGGCAACCTCCGCGAAAAACGGGTGCAACAGGTCAGGAACAACCAGGCCGATGAGATAACTGCGGCCGGTGACCAGGCTGCGCGCTGCCACGTTTGGTTGATAATGCAGTTCTTTGACGCGGTTCAGAACGCGCTGGCGGGTCTCCTCACCGATATCAGGATGGCCATGCAGCACTTTAGAGATGGTGACCATGGAAAGTCCCAGGTCGGCAGCAATATCCTTCATCCGTACGGGCATACGGAAGTGTAAATCAACCCACGCTCATCCATCCTAAAGAATCCAGGGCTGACAGTGGGTCGCCTTGTTTCCAACTATCGACGAGGAGAAAGATACGGTTGATGGGGTTGCTCCGCGTCCGCCTGGCAGTGGCGATAAGCGACGCCGTCGACCCTTCGCAAACCATCGGGGCTTTCAATCCAATAGAATGAGAGCTTAATGCCTGAGCTGCGGGCCAATACCTCGCTCTTCCGCCAGTTCCCCGTTGGAGAAGGCCGACAGTTCGAGTCCGCGCGGGAGCCATCAACCTGCTGAACGAAGTTGCTCTCGGCGGACCTAACGGTGATTACAACTGAGGAGCGAAGTTCGGCTCGACTCCATTCCAGCGGAAGAGCGGCCATCCTTGTGCAGTCTCGAGTGCCGGGGGAATTTTCGAGGTGCGGCCCGAAGAGACGCTGACTTACCCGAAACAAACTCCCGGGTTTGTGTGCTGTCGCAAGTTCGATCGGTACAGTGAACGATTTTCGTTGCCTAAATCTCTCACGGGACAGAAACTACTGATGCGTTTCGCAGCGGAGCTGTCCGGACTGCCAAAAACGCGGCGATTTAACCTTGCCCCCGTCGAGCAGTTTGCTCATCCTACCCACTCCGAAAACCAATCCCGAGGAAACTCTCTTGCATCGATCAATACCTGTGTTCTGTTCAACCGTGGGCCGAACTCTACGGCTCGCAGTGCTCCCTTTAACCTTAGCCGCTTCTGTCCACGCCCAGGTCGTCATCACCCACGCTCCCCAGATCGGTTCCTCTAACCCTGTGAGCGCGGAGCCACTGGTACCCCGGCCGGCGACCAAGCCGTGCAAGGTTCAACTCTTTCAAAACCTCTCCTTTACTGACTTCAACGAGCGGCCCTACACCTATACGCCGCCGGCAGAATGCAAGGGACCCTGGGCAAAGGTGGTCTTCAGCGCAGATTTCACCGTCACGGCGGGACGGCAGTTCGACCGCAGCACGCAGATCTATCTTGGTAATGTGACCCTGATGCGCGGGAGCACCGCGGAACCGCGCGCCACCCTCAGTCCTTCCTGGCACGTGGAGAGCGATGTTACTGACCTCTCCGCGTTGTTCCAGTCCGCGCAGAACGGGATCGCCAATATTCAGAATCCTGTCGATTCGACTTACACCGGCATCATTTATGGCAATGCAGAGCTGGACTTCTATCCTGAGTCTTACGCTGCGCGCGCGCCCCGAGTACCCGACGTGGTGCTGCCGATTTACAACAATGGCGACGCGTACCATTTCTATACGCCTGCCTCTCCCCTCACCGAGACAATCAGTTTGCCGACTAACGTCGAGCGGGTGTATCTCGATGTGATGGCGCAGAGCGACGAATTCTGGTATCTCACCACGCCGAATGCCAAGGCCGCGCCTTACATCAATGCGGATTACGGCAGTGGCCTGCGTGAGGTGGATGTCTCCATCGATGGAACGCCGGCCGGCATTGCCCCGGAGCATCCATTCATCTTTACCGGAGGCGTCGATCCTTATCTCTGGGAGCCTCTTCCCAGCCCCCAGGCGCTCAACTTCAAGTTCGACCGTGTCGACCTGACGCCGTTTGCCGGGGTGCTTTCCGACGGCAAACCTCACACCATTGTCCTGAATGACATCAACACGCAGGGAAGTTCGCTGGTCAACGGAAACCTGCTTGTCTACACGGACCACGGCAAGCAGGTGGTGACCGGAAGCCTGCTGAGCGACACGCTCACGGCGACACCCGCAACCACCGTGACTGCCAACGTCAACCTGGATGCGAGCGGCAACGGAACAGCGGAGGTCAAGGAGTCATTGAAGCGGACCTTCTCTATCCGCGGCAAAGTAAATACCTCGCACGGCGAAGTAACGACGACCGTTGAACAGACGATCAACTTTATCGACGACCAGAACCTGACCAACAGTGCAACCCTCAACCTGGTCAATGTAGTCCTAACCTCGACAGTCGATTCCAAGGTGACGACGGCGGCACGCGAAGGTTCCATTGCGCAGGAAACACATACTTCCCTGCCCTTGCAGCTCAACATAAACCTGGCCATCAACCCCGACGGCAGCTATCTGCAGACTACAACTGCGGACCTGTCGGCTTCGTCCAAAAAGTCCGGGCCCTTTGATTTGCAGTCGTCGTCTTCCAAGGAAGAGGTGAAATCGACAGATGCGCTGGGGTTCAATGCCAGCTTCAGCATAACCAGTCATACCGGAGCGTCCTCCACGGCCACTTATCGTTCCACCAACGAATTTGGGGCCAGATACAACAACAGCCTGGCGTCCGCCAACAATGTGCTGACCGAAGCCTGCAGCGATACAGACCATGGGAGGCATCGTTGGGATGATGACGGCTCGTGCGACGATTCTACGAAGCAGTAACGTTAAACTCCTTCAAGAAATCGACCAAATACCAAAGCGTTTTTGATGAAAACCAATAACCATCAACCTCACGGAACGGCATCGGGTTTTCGCCTATGCCGTTCTTTGAAGTTCGTCAGGATGATCGAGAGTCGTAAGAGATCGATGGCGTACTCAGCAGCATAGCTTATTAGTTCTGGCTCACTTGGTTGAAACAGTTTTCGTATTCCGATTCGGTTGCATTCATCGTGCAACGATGATTCCGAGCACATGGCGCCGGTGCGAATCGAGTTGCTTGCTCAAGCTGATGTGCGCGGTCGTTTTCTCAATGATTCAAACTTGCAGTTGCGGCGAATGCACAACTTTCCATTCGTTACACCCACGCCGACACACAGGAACCTCGCAACAAAAGAAAGTGGGGATGCTCCTTCGAGCATCCCCACTTTCAGCTTCGTGATTGACAGAGAGATTAAATGATCAGAACCTCAGCTTGCCTGCAAACTGCAGCTGTCTCGGGTTATTGGCTACGCTGCTGACAACTCCGGCACTGGTATCACCAAGGTTCGAATCAGGAGTGCCGTAGTTTGTGATGTTGAGTACGTTGAAGGCTTCCGCGCGCAATTCAAAACTGACCGCTTCCTTGATTGGAAAGGTCTTGAAGAGCGAGAGATCTTCGTCGTAGTCGTTTTCAGCACGGAGTGAATTGCGCCCTACGTTGCCAAAGGTATAGTTCGCCGGAGTGGCAAAGGCGGCGGTGTTGAAAGCCTGGTTGATGGTAGGGTGGGCCACCCGTGGATTGCCTACCAGGTTGGGACGCTCGTAACCGCTGTTTACCCCGATATTCGCAATGTCGCCATTGACGAAGACAGTGTATGCCTGTCCGTTGCCAAGTTGGGAAACACTGTTGAGCTGCCAGCCCCCCACCGTGTAGGCTGCGATGCCGTGGTTGAGGTAGGGCTGGCCCTTACCGAAAGGTAATGCGTAGAGGACCGAAAACGAGGCAAACTGCGGAACGTTGTAAGCGGAAACCGAACGGTTTGAATTAGGGTCGTAGTAGTTCTGCACCGCTGCGTTGCCGCCGGGGCCATTTTCTGCGCCGAAGTGACCGCTGGTGTTATCGATTGCCTTGGAAAACGTGTAGGAAAGCAGAAATTCAAGTCCGTGCGTCATGCGGCGCTGCACCTTGACCTGCAGGGCATGATAGTTCCCGCTTCCTATCGTGCTGTCATAGGCAAAGGTGGTCATCCAGGGATAGGGTCTCTTGGCGTTGATTTGGGCAAGCGTTCCGGGACCGGGATTGACATCGCCGTTCGCTGTACCACCGTAGTCAAGGCGGTTAGAGATGCTGCCGACATAACCGACAGAGACCAGCGTATTTGCGTCAACGGTTTTTTCTACCTGCAGATTCCACTGCTCGGAGTAAAGCGTTTTGTACTTCTCACTATAGAAATAGTTGTAGTCGGTGAATGGCGTACCCGTGGTAAGAGGACTGGCCACGTTTGACAGCGCTGAACTGACGGTAGTTGGCGTCGACCCGATCGCATTGTAGTAAGTGCTGGTTGAGCCGGTGGAGGGCCAAGAGTTGATAGAGTTTGAGAATGTCTGGCTGAGGCCGTTGAGCGTGTCATAGACGATGCCAAAGCCGCCACGAACCACGGTGGTGGGCTGGATGAGGTAAGCGAACCCGAAACGCGGTCCCACGTTGTTCCAGACGGGCTTGGGAGCGCGGGTGGAAACGGGATCGACGATGATGTGGCTGCCGGCGGCAGATCCATCATTGCCAGGAATGGCGGCCAAGTCGGTCTGGACGTCGGTGCTGGTTCCTGGAATGCACGGCGCGATGTTACTGACCGCGCAGGCCGGCGGCAGTTTACCGCCGCCAATCTCATAGTTGCCAGTGTCGAAATTGAACCCGTTATTGATGCCGCTGGTTAGGTTGGGCTGATTGATGTGGTCATAGCGGATGCCATAGTTGATCGTCAGCTGGGGTGTGACCTTCCAGGAGTCGCCGGCAAAAGCGCCGTACGTCGGAATGCTGTACTTGATCAAATTGGTAAGTCCGAAGCTTCCCTGGTTGGGCTGTCCCAGGAGCGCCGACGCCAGCGAGTTGCCGGTACTCGCCTGGTTGTTCGGATCTGAAGTTTGCGTGTTCGTAAAGTCGAGGGATTGACCACTGCCCTCTTGCGAACGGTATTGGTCGATCACGGTGGTACCGAACGTCAAATTATGCCGGCCCACCTGCCAGCCAAGCTGACCAGACACTGACCACGAGGAGTTACGGCGCAGCGCGGGACCGCCCAGACCGGAATCGCCGTAAGGCGAGGAGAGATTAACACCAAGAGGTCCGAAGGTGCTCAATCCCTGAAAGCCTTCCTTCTCTAGAGGCCCCAGGCCGACGCTTGACTGGTTGATGAAAACGAAGCCGCGGCTGGCTCGTCCGCCATCCACGGTAAGCAGCAGCTTAGGACTGAAGAGGTGCGTAAGGCCGCCGCCGATGTTTAAGCCGTTAAAGTCACTGAGGCTGGTCACTTTGTTGGTGGAAGGGTTGCTGTTGACCACGAACATGTTGGACCAGCGAAAGAAAATCGTGTCTTTCTTGGTAACCACCTGGTCGATCCTGCCTTGGTAGTTATTCGAGTTATCGAAGTAGGGCGATCGCAGAATCTCATTCTGATTGGCACTGTTCAGAGGAATATTGGGCGCGTCGAAATAGTTCTGAATGTACTGCTGCATCTGCGTATTGATGCGGTTAGCCGGGATCTTGTTTCCAGCGAACGCGGACCGCGTATAACCATTGCCGGCTGCATTGACCTTAGTCGTGTTTGGATCAAAAATGGGGTTTGGGAGAAGCGAGTTACTGAAATCGCCGCTTATCTCAGCTGCCGTTGGTACGGTGTAGAGATTGTTGGAAGGTTCGAGGAATCGCCATCCCTCATACGCGAAGAAAAAGAAGGTCTTGTCTTTGCCATTGTAGAGATGGGGGAGCCAAACGGGCCCTCCAACTGCACCACCGAACTCGTTTTGATGAAAAGGAGCGGCCGGCGACGCTGTCCCGTTTGAGTTGAAATCAGAGAAGTGATTACGGGCATCGAAGTCATTGTTCCGGACGTACTCCCAGGCGCTGCCATGCAGCTTGTTGGTGCCGGAGGCGGTGACCAGGTTCACTACCCCACCAAGAACCGAACCGAAGGACGGGTCGTCATTATGCGTCTGAACTTTGAATTCGGCAACGCCGTCGATGATGGGCAGAACAGTGTAGGTCGTCGTGCGGAAGTCCGTATTTACGACGCCATCAAGCAGGTAAAGTGTTTCGCGATTCTGTTGACCATTCAGAGATGGATTGGAAAAAGCACTGCCCGGGATGGCCACCGTGGAACCGTCATCCGTTCCCTGGTGAGCACCCTGGCTCGTACTCACCGGCGTTGCACCGGGCACGAGGGTAAGCAATTGCGTGAAGTTACGTCCGTTTAGAGGCAGATCGTTGACCGCGGTCTGGCCAATAACGGTGCCGACCTCAGAGGTGCTGGGATCGAGGAGCTGGGATGAAGCGTGCACCTCAATATTTTCGCTACTCGCACCCGGCTTGAGCATGGGGTTAATGGCGAGGCTCTGATTGACATCGAGTTTGATGCCGGTCTCCGTAACGGACTGAAAGCCCGACTTGGAGATGACAACCTCGTACGAGCCCGGCGCCAGCTGTGGAAGCAGATAACTGCCCGAGGCGCCACTGGTCACGACGCGGGTAGCTTTCGTGTCAACATTTGTCGCCTGGATGGAGGCGCCGGCAACAAGCGCGCCGCTTACGTCTTCGACAGTACCGGAGATCTGCCCGGTGGTGGTCTGTGCAATTGCACTAGAGTTAAAGAAGGCAAAAGCCACCACTCCTAGCACGCTTGTGATTGTTCTGGTTTGTCTGCCAATGTTCATCAGTTTCTCCGGATCGCTGACATACTTCTCTTTTGAACAAGA
>CAZZXL010000048.1:0-27956 GCA_964658035.1 uncultured Acetobacteraceae bacterium | reverse complement strand
AGCACTTGCGCTTAGCCTGCTGAGTTCTAAGCGCCCGCTAAGCCCAGCGCTTGGGCGTTCTTCTGCATGGCCGCCAGGCAGAATGCGATATGTTCGTCCAGTTCGATGCCCAATCCGGCGGCTCCGTTGACGACGTCGTCGCGATTGACGCCGCGAGCGAAGGCTTTGTCTTTCAGCTTCTTCTTCACCCCGGCCACTTCCACATCGTGGATCGACTTCGTGGGCTTCACCAATGCGCATGCGGTGAGAAAGCCGGCGAGTTCGTCGCAGGCGAAGAGGGCTTTGTCGAGATGCGAAACGCGCGGCGTCCCGGTGTAATCGGCGTGCGCCATGATGGCGTGGCGGATGTCTTCCGGCCAGCCCTGCTCGGTCAGGATCTTATTGCCGACATACGGATGTTCTTCGAGCGACGGATGCTGGTCGTAGTCGAAATCATGCAGCAGCCCGGTAATTGCATACGTCTCGACCAGCCTCTCTTCCTGCCGGCCATCCCAGCCTTGGGCGAGAGCTTCTGCGCGGCCATAAGCGCTGAGGCAGGTCTCGACTGCGAGTGCGTGCTTCAGCAGACTGGGCGAGCTTGTATATTCCTCCAGCAGCAAAAGTGCAGCATCGCGGGTATAGGCGCGTTCTGACGGTTCCAATGGGTCTCCTTCCGTAGTCGGCTACCACTTTAGGGTAATGCAAACGGCAAATGGGCCTCAACTGTGGGGTTTTGACCCTCTTTTATCGGTAGCTGTACCTGTTACCATAGTTTTCCTGTTGACACGTTCCTGTTATTGCGGCAAGGTAAAAGGGAATCAAGGCAGGTTACTGCCGAAGGAAGCCCGCTCTGGCCTCCGTAAAACTTATGGCAACTACCTTAGCAACCTTAGAGGCACGCGAGGTACTACGTTGCGACCACTGCAGCCTGGTCCAATTTCGGACCATCAACTCACTCTGCAGGCGCTGTCACAAAACCCTTGAAATTGACGAACCCGAGATGCTGCAGCCGCAGCCTGCGGAAGTCGTCCCCCAGCCAGCGAACCAGCAGTCCGGTTTGCAGGTCGCCAAAACCGTCCGCGACATCCGCCGCTCCAAGGCACTCAGTCAGCGCCAGCTCGCGAATCGCATGCAGGTCCCGCGCACTTACATCTCGAAGATTGAGAATGCGAAAGCCATGCCTACTCTGTCTTCACTCAGCCGCCTTGCCACGGCGCTCGAGGTCGACATCTGCGCACTCCTGCAGGACACGCGCAGCCGCAAGCTGGAAGAGACTGCGTCTGTGCTGGCCGACCCGTTCCTGGCAGAAGTCGCGACGTATATCGCGCATTTAGACGGCTACCAGCGTTCGCTGTTCCTGAACCAGACGCGCGACATGGCAATGGGCAGACGGCGCATCGCTTAGATCCTTTTCGTAAGGTACAGGACCACTTGGCGGCTTCATGGGATCAACGCAGGTCTCATAAAACCGGGAGAAAACCTGGATGGACGCGCATGCCGTGGATGCTTTGACACATGCTTCCGCGTCTCCATTGCGAGCAGTCAAAGTCTTATGCTACGGTCGTTCGTAGGTCGAGCCTGAAGGCGAAGCTGAGAGGCAGTAGTCTTGCAATTGACGCAACCGAGCCGCGCCCACGAGCTTTCTTCCGAGGAACTGGCTCTCTACCGACAGCTGGATCTGAACCGGATGCCGCAACACGTGGCCATCATTATGGATGGCAATGGCCGTTGGGCAGGGCGCCGCAGCCTGAAACGCTTTCTTGGCCACAAGCAAGGGTCGGAAGCAGTGCAGTTTGTGGTTGAAACAGCATCGCGCATCAACCTGCCCTGGCTTACTCTCTATGCTTTTTCGCTTGAAAATAACCTGCGCCGGCCCAAGTCGGAAGTGACCTTCCTGATGGGCCTGTTGCGGACTTATCTCACCAGCAACGTCAAGCGCATGAACGATAACAACGTGCGCATGAACTACATCGGCCGCACCCATGAACTCCCTGCCGAAGTGCGCGAGACCATGCAGTGGGCTGCTGATGCTACCAGGCACAACAATGGCACTGTCCTGACGCTGGCACTCAACTATGGTGCACGTTCAGAGATCATTGACGCCTTCCGCCTACTGGCTGCCGAGATGCAATCCCAGGGCAAGTCGCTTGAAGGCATTACCGAGGCAGACCTGCACCGTCACCTGTACACGTCCGAGATGCCGGACCCTGATCTCGTCGTCCGGACCAGCGGTGAAATGCGCATCTCGAACTTCCTGCTTTGGCAGATAGCGTACTCTGAAATTTTTGTCACCGATCGGCTCTGGCCGGATTTTCGCGGAGCACATCTGCTTGAAGCCATTGCCGCCTACCAGCAACGCGAGCGGCGCTATGGCGGCCTTAACCAGCCGGAGCCGTCTGATGAGATTGTCCTTGCGGCACCCGGGGTTCTGGTGCCGCGGTAGGCATTCGCTTCTCTGCTGAGTGGTTACCTCTTTGTCCGTCGAAACGAAAGCGCATGATCGCAGGCGAGGCCTCTGGAACTGCTTCCGGTAAAACTTCGTGCTTTGTTCCAGACCGCGGCCGATCTGCATGAACCAATCAAAGCCGGCTCTCGTCTATGCTTGAAGTATGCAGGTTCGTGTTCTGTTCTTCGGGTTGCTGAAGGACATCGTCCACCGGGATAGTCAGACGCTCAGCCTCGCCGACGGCGCTACAGTAAGCGACCTCATCGGCAAGTGCCGACAGACTGCCGCGCTGCATCAGCACACGCAGTCGGTCGCTGTCTGGAACAGCCTCGCCATCGCCGTCAACCACGAATACGCCAAACCCACAGACGCCCTTAAAGATGGCGACGAAGTAGCCCTTCTGCCGCCGGTGTCCGGGGGCATGGAGGAAAGCCTGGATGGCAATGCTGACGTCAGCGTGAGGCTGACACACGAGGTGATCGCGGCGGACACGATCGTTGCCGAGTGTAAGCAGGGTGAGGACGGAGCGCTCGTCGTGTTTGATGGAATCGTGCGCAACAATACACGCGGCAGGCGTACACTCTACCTCGACTACGAGGCTTACGAAGCCATGGCAGCGACCGAGATGCAGCGTCTGGCTGCAACGGCGAAGCAGCAGTTCGCCGTGCGGCAGGTCATGCTGGTGCACCGGCTCGGCAAACTGGAGATTGGCGAGACGTCCGTGCTCATTGTCGTGGCATCTGCCCATCGCGGTGCGGCCTTCGATGCCTGCCGCTGGATCATCGATACATTGAAAAAAACCGTGCCTATCTGGAAGAAGGAGTACTTCGAAGACGGCGCTGTGTGGGCAGATGGCGAGCCCTTTCCTGAGGCACTGCGTGCCGGGGATGCCCGTTGAAAATTCGTGATTTTTTCGCACTGGGGGTACTGGCATGCACTTTCGTCGCTGGCGCGCAAACCACGAAAGAATCAAATGACATGCCGACATTTCACGTCAATGTGCACCTGGTAAATGTATTTGTTAATGTGACGAATGAGCGCAACGCGCCGGTGCCTGGCCTGACCAAGGACAACTTCATCCTGAAAGAAGACGGCCAACTCCAGAAGATCGCGCTGTTCGAACGCGAGACCGCACTCCCGCTCAATGTCGTTCTTGCCGTTGATACCAGCGGCAGTGTTCACATTGATCGCGAAGCCATGCACGATGCCGCACGCGGCTTTCTTGAAGGCCTGGTGCGTCCCATCGATCGTGTCGACCTGATGGAGTTCAGCGATGTCGTACGCGAGGTGGTGCCCTTTACGGATAACGTCAAGCGGCTTGAAGGTGGCCTGAGCAGTCTGCATAACGGTGACGCTACCGCGTTTTATAGTGGCATCTATCTCGCGGCGCAAGCGCTCGGCGGCCACTCCGGACGCAAAGTTGTAGTTGTCATCTCGGATGGCGGCAACACGGTGAAGGGTGTGAGCTATCAGCAGGCACTCGAGCAGGCAGTTCGCGGGGAAGTGATGGTGTACAGCATCATCGATGTACCGGTAGAAGCGAGCGCCGGCCGCGATCTCGGCGGCGAACATGCCATGATTACGCTGGCCGAGCAGACTGGCGGCCGCGCCTATTATGCGGATAACGGCTCGCTCCAGAACGTGTTTGCCCAGGTGTCAGAAGACCTGCGAACACAGTACCTGCTGGGCTACTATCCACCCAAGGGCAAAGATAACGATGACTTTCGCACCATCAGTGTGGGTCTGCGCAATCGTCCGCCCGACGCTAAAGAGAGCGTGCACAACCGTCCGGGGTACTACCCCGCGAACTAGCTGAATCGCCTCCGAGTGACTCGCGCTACAATGCGAGCATGCCTCCCGCAGCCTCTGCCCGCAAGGGGAAAAAGTCTCCTCCGCCCGGCGATACCGGCCAGGAATCGCTCTACCTTCGCTTTTTGAGCGAGAAGCAGGTACCCATTACGGTCAAACTCCGCGATGGCGAAAGCGTGCAGGGCTGGATCGAGTACTTTGATGACAAGATGATCCGCTTGACACGGGTCGGCCGCCCCAATCTCTTCATCTATAAGCATCAAATCAGGACGATCACCGAAAATGCCAAGCGGCGTCGCGCCCCCCGCAAACAGACCGCCGCCGAGACAGGGCACATACAGGGAGCAGCCAAATGAGCCAGCAGGCAGAATCACAGGTTCCTGACGTTTTGGAGGGTGGATTCGCAGCTAGAGTCGCGCCGATCGCACTTGAAGCCGGAGCGTTGATCCGCGGCTATTTCGAACGTGGCGTCACGGCCGAGTACAAAGGCGATGTGGACCTGGTGACCGAGGCCGATCGTGCCAGCGAAAAGTTGATTGGCGAGCGACTCGCTGCGATCCTGCCGGAGCATGGGATCTTCGGAGAAGAGGGGACCCGCAGCGGGCTTGAGGCAGAGTATCGCTGGTATATCGATCCGGTCGACGGCACCACAAACTTTGCGCACGGCTTCCCCTACTTCTGCGTCTCCATGGGACTGGAACATCGGCCGAAAGGTGTGGCCAAAGATGCAGATGGAGAACTGATCGCGGGCGTCATCTATCAGCCGATCCACGATGAACTCTTCATGGCCGAAAAAGGCAAAGGCGCATGGCTCAACGGCCGGCAGATTCACGTCTCAAAAACGAAGCAATTGCAGGAAGCCCTGCTCGCTACCGGCTTCCCGAGCCATAAACGCCACGCCAACCCGAACATCCATTTCTATCAGCAACTGACACTGCGTTCGCACGGCGTGCGTCGCGCGGGCTCAGCAGCCATGGACCTGTGCTACACGGCAGCCGGGCGCGTGGATGCCTACTGGGAGTTCAACCTGAACCCATGGGATACCGCGGCCGGCGTGCTCATGGTGACAGAAGCCGGCGGCACGGTGACGTCATTCGACGGGTCACCCTTCAAGCTCGAAAGCAAAGAACTGCTGGTGAGCAATGGCCTGATCGGCAAGGAAATTGAGCGCTTCTTCGTGGACATGTTCGCCGGCCGCGACATTGAGCCGGTGCCGACACCTGCTGAGTTTGCTGCCCTGCGAGACAGTAAGTAGCTGTAAGAGCTTTCACCTGGAACAAGATTTGGAGTAAGGTGATCGCGGAGCTTTCCGTCGCCTATGGTTCGTCACGCCGTTGTACTCCTCTCAGCAGTCTGTTTCTCGACGCTGGCGCTCGCCCAGACGATTGTTCCTGCACCTCGGCTTGTTCATGAAAATGGTCACTACCAGTTCCAGGTAGAAGGCAAACCCTTCTACATCCTTGGGGCACAGATCAATAATTCAAGTTCGTGGGCTTCGACCATGCCGAGCGTCTGGCCAACGGTCGAGGCTATGCATGTCAACACCGTCGAGGCTCCCGTCTACTGGGAGCAGTTGCAAGCGAAGCCCGGTATTTATGACTTCTCGACTGTCGACATGCTGGTGAACCAGGCACGCGAGCACCACCTGCACCTGGTGCTGCTGTGGTTCGGTACGTGGAAGAACGGTGAAGACCACTATGTCCCCGAGTGGGTGAAGACAGACACGACGAAGTATCCTCGGATGATCGATGAGCGCGGGGAACCGATCCAGGTGCTGTCCGCAAACGCTCCTGCCAACCTTGAAGCCGACAGCAAAGCCTTCGCCGCCATGATGCGCCATGTAAAGCAGATCGACGGAGACCAGCACACGGTAATCATGGTGCAGGTCGAAAATGAGTCTGGCGCCATCGGTTCAGTTCGCGATTTCTCTGCCATGGCGCAGAAGCAATTTGAGGGAGAAGTCCCAACGGACCTGGCCAGGAAGCTGGGTAAAAAAGCCGGCACCTGGAAGCAGGTGTTCGGCCCCGATGCTGACGAAAGCTTCCAAGCCTACTCGGTCGCACGCTACATCAGCCAGGTTGCCACTGCTGGCAAGGCCGAGTTCGACATCCCCATGTACTGCAATGTTTGGATGAAATATCCGGCCGGCTACGTCATCCGCGGACGCGATATCCCGGGCTTCACCTATCCCAGCGGCGGCGCGGTGCAGACCATGCTCGACATATGGAAAGCCACGGCAACGGCCATCGACCTGATCGGGCCGGATATCTACACGCCTGACCTTGGCGCCTATCAGGGCATTATCAAGGCGTACCATCGGCCGGACAATCCATTGTGGATTCCAGAGACAGGATCGGGCGACAGTTTTGCGTCGACTTTTTTCCTGGCGCTGGGCGCGGGCGGAATTGGGTATTCTCCCTTTGGCGTGGACGAAACCGATTGGACCTATGCGCCGGGCAAATTTCCCCTGGCCCATGCCGAGAATTACAAACTGATCGGGCTGATGGATGAAGAGATTGCCCGACTGGAGTCGCTCGGCGTTGTGCAGACAGCAGTCGAGCGTACCGGCCAGTCAGAAGAGACCCTGCATTTTAAAGGAGACGCCGGGGTCGACTATGACGCCTTCGTCGGCTTCGGCTTTCCGCAACCTGACGGTGAAGCGCATGCTCCCGGTACCAAAGACCAGGGTGGCCGCGTGCTGGTCGCGCAACTTGGCAAGGATGAGTTCCTGCTGGCCGGCTTCGAAGGGCGCGTCACTTTCCGGCTGAAGGACGCGTCCGCGACCAGGCACCTGCAGATTCTCCGCGCCGAACAGGGCCATTATGAGGGCCTGCAATGGCATATGGACCGCCTTCTGAATGGCGACCAGACCGATCGCGGCATCAACTTCAAGCATGAAGATCAGATTGTTCATATCAAGCTCGGAACATACTAATTTCTTAAAGCGCAGAAGCTTCAGTTTGACCGCAAAGTGGTGTGCCAGCATACGCATTGCAGGGCTGGCTTGCTGCTACAATCTGGTTTGACCCCATCGCGCACTGGAGAAAAGTTTCATGGCTTATGTGATCGCAGAACCCTGTATTGGCACCAAGGATTCGGCCTGCGTCGACGCGTGTCCCGTTGACTGCATTCATCCCAAGAAGGACGAAGCTGGTTTCTCGGACGCCCAGCAGTTGTTCATTGACCCGGTCGAGTGTATCGACTGCGGTGCCTGCGTGCCGGTCTGCCCGGTCTCGGCTATCTACGCCGGCGATGACCTGCCGGAAAAATGGTCAGAGTACACGGAAAAGAATTCTTCGCACTTTGGACGGTAGTTTTTTTGTTTCGCTTTCGACCAGCGCGCAGCCCAGTGGCTGCGCGTTTTGCTTGGTATCGCCTGGCTGGAAAATTCCATGAGCGGACAGCAGGCGGAAGCAGTAGTGCTGAGGACGTGGCTGCTGCATGAAGCGGACCAGATCGTGTCTCTATTCACGCGGGAGCAGGGCAAGATCAAAGGCATCGCCAGATCAGCAGCCAGGTCGCGCAAGCGTTTCGGCGGCGCGCTCGAGCCCATGACCCACGTACTTGCAACCTTTGTCGAGAAACCGAAGCAGGACCTAGTGCGGCTGGATTTCTGCGAGATCCTGCGCTCTCCGCTGATCGAGTCGGTGGATTACGCACGGCTCGCGGCACTCGCGTTTTACGCCGAGGTGCTCGACGAAACGTTGGCCGATCATGATCCGAACGATCCCGTGTTTCGACTGCTCCTGGCTGTACTGGGATCGACGCGGACCGGCGTGGTCTGGCTGCCGGTGGCATATTTTTCCCTATGGATGACGCGGCTGATGGGATGGCTCCCCGATCTACTGCATTGCCTGCGCTGCGGGGAGCCGTTCGCCGGCCGGCCGGCTTATTTCCACGCCGAGCGGGATGGCTTGTTCTGCGTGGATCACAGGCAGATGGCCAGTGGCATGCTCGCTCCTGCATCGCAGCGGCTTGCTGCGGCGTTTCTGCATGCGCCCATTTCGGCGTTCACGGGGGAAGAGTGGGACCGGACGCAGGCAGCGGACCTGCGAAGGTTTGCAGTGCAGTCGCTGGAGCGGCATATTGATCGCAGACTGCGGTCGGCTGCGGTGATGGCCAGGTTGCATGGATAGCTCTGCTTTCGCGCCCAGGTCTCTTCACCGAGACCTGTTACCGCCTGGATATTGCTGCTTGGACATGTGCAATGTACAAACATGTGCGGTCAAGCTTTTCGACTGAGGACGAAGCAAATCAGATACTTTACTGCGACTTTGCCTGTTCCTTCACGATCATCAAATCCCATGGACCAATGCCTGCTTTCTGGCCGGGACTCATTGCCTTCCCGGTAAGCAGGTCTCTGCCCGCGGAATAGGTATAGAGAACACCGGCCGGGCTGCTGGAGTAGTTGAGGTAGTAATGCATGGGATGGCCGTCGTTGCTGACGCCGTGCTTGACCTTGACGCTCGCGGGTAACTGTTGATCGGGGCCAGTCAGTCCGCTTGCTTTCAGTTCCCCAAGAACGATCGCAGACTGCAGTTTGTCAGAAACTGCGGTCCCTTCATACGTCAGCGTGCCTGTTCCATAAGAGTTGGTTGTAATCGCGGGCCAGCGGCCGAAGAAGGGATGATCGTAGTAGGCGAGCGGTTTAGCCGTCTCAAGCTGCAGGAATTCAGCCCAGGTGTTGACCTGGTTGTCGCCTCCCACTTTAAAGGGGTCGCCTTTAAGTTGCAGAGGCTGGTCGAGATTGGAGAACTCCTGGTAGTTGAAGCCGGCGGCCTGGCGCAATGGTCCCGGCGCACGTACCCAGCGGACTGCGGAATTTTCATTCGCGAAGCCGCTCTTGAAGGTCATCAGGACATGGCCGCCGTTGTGCACATAGTCTGACAAGCGCTTCAGCAGCGCGTCATCCGAAATATAAAGCGCGGGAACGATCACCAGCCTGTATTTCGCAAGCTCCGCTGCGGTGACGGTTGGAAACACGAAGTCGGTGCCGACGTTGTTGTCATAGAGCGCCCGGTGCAGCTGGGTGACAATGGCGTTGTAACTGCCTGACGCCTTACCGGGCACCCAGCCCGCCCCTCCCTGCCGCTCAAAGGGCATGAAGCCGATGGCGTTCGCCGAATCCACGCTGTAGAGGATGGCGACGTTGTTATGTATCTGCATGTTCGCAAGCTGCGGTCCGACCTTTGCAGTTCATGTGCGATACGGGTCACTTCGGCATAGGCCCGATTCGGTTCGAGGTCGTGAGAAAGGACGCCTTTCCAGTAGGTCTCCTGCCCCGCATGGATGGAGTGCCAGTGCCAGTATTCAACCATGTTGGCGCCGCTCGACACGTCGCTGTATACGTCAAGGCGCAGCTGCCCGTCATACGGCGGATATTGACCCGCTGAGTCCCATCCAAGCGTTTGGGCGTTGGTCTCTGTGATCAGAAAGTTGGTGTGCTTGAGCGAGCGGGAGTAATCACCCTGCATCGCCTGAAAGGCGCCGTCGAGATGCTCCTGGGTACCGTGATAAACATTGTTGGCAACCACATCGAGAGACGAGGCAACGTCCAGTTCGTTCACGTCGGCCTTCATCATGCTGCCGTAATCCTGCGTCACAAACTGGTCGGGCCGCCGGTATTTACGGACCAGTGCCGCCTGGAAGGCGAGGTAGTTTGAGACCCGCATCTGCTGCCAGCGCGTCCATTCAAGTTTGTAACTGGTGCTGGTCGCTTCATCGCGGGTGGGCATGTCCGCCCATGTATTTACATCCTGCCCCCAGTAGTTCAGAAACCACGCCTGGTTCAGGGCTTCCGGGGTTTTGTACTTGTCTTTCAGGTGCTGGACAAAGCCGGCGAAAACGTCGTCATTGGCGGCGCCGTACGCTCCAGTCTCGTTGTCGATCTGCCAGCCGATGACTGCCGGGTTGTTCTTGTAGTGCGAGACCAGGCTGGTGATGAGGCGTTCGGCGTAGTGCCGGAAGTCCGGATTGTCGAAGTCCATGTTCTGGCGCATGCCGTAGGTGGTGCCGACAGCCATGCCGCCGGGGCCCATCGTAATGCCGCCGAGTTGCCGGGCGAAGATTTCCGGGTGCTCCCTGGCCATCCAGGTAGGGATGGAATAGGTTGGCGTGCCCATAATGACCTTGATGCCGGCCTTGCCCATGGCGTCGACCACGCGATCCATCCAGGCGTACTCGAACCTCCCATCGGCCGGCTCCCACAGGCTCCATGTGGATTCGCCCATACGCACAACCGTAATACCCGCTTCCTGCATGAGCGCGACATCCTTGTCGAGGCGGCCCGGTTGAAGATCCGCGGGCATGTATTCGTTGTAATAGGCGGCGCCGTAAAGGATGGTTGGCTGAGAAACTCCGGGGACCGCCATTGGTAGGGTGCTTGTAGCTTGAGCGCTGGCGACCTGCGCAAGGACTGAAAAGCAGGAGAAAGCAAGTGCCGGCAGCATGGCAGCTGCTCGTGTGAAAAGCTTTACACGGAAGTGGCGCACAATGTTCGAGCTCATACGTAGCGATCCTTATACCATGCTCCGGCACGGCCGCGATCTCCCCCTCAGCCAGAAGTCAGGATCAGCGGGGTCATATGCAGAGGGTTCGAACTTTCATGGCGCGCGGAGAGCAGCGATTCAGGCAGATGGATACAGCGGGTGGACGGATAGACTTCAGGGTATGGACCCTTTCCAGCACCACCAGACGATTGATCCCATTAACTGCTTTCGCGATTGGATGGCAGAGGCGAAGGCGAGCGAGATCAACGATCCGAATGCAATGTCACTGGCGACGGCAACACCCGATGGCAAGCCGTCCGTACGGATCGTGTTGTTGAAGCGCCTCGACGACCAGGGCTTCTGTTTCTATACCAACCGGGAGAGCCGGAAGGGTGCGGAGCTGCTGGAAAACCCCAAGGCAGCGCTGTGCTTCCACTGGAAGTCCCTGCAGCGGCAGGTACGCGTTGAGGGTGCCATTCTTGAATTGTCCCGTGAGGACGTGGAAGAGTATTTTCACAGCCGGCAGAGGATGAGCCAGATTGGCGCCTGGGCTTCTCAGCAGTCCCGACTGCTGGACAGCCGGGAAACACTTGAAGAGCGAACCAGGGAGGCCGAGGCAAAGTATACGGGAGCCGTGCCGCTGCCCCCTTACTGGACAGGGTTTGTAGTGGTGCCGCGGACCATTGAATTCTGGCAGGAGCGGCCGGCGCGGCTGCATGACCGGGTGATTTTTCTGCGGGTAGGGGATAGATGGACGCGTGAGCGGCTGTATCCGTAGGGCTGGCGAACGTTAGTACCCACGTGATGCTCGCGGCCGCCTGATGGGCTTTCCGTCCTTCGCCGATGAACGGTTTGTGAACTCCAAGAGCACGCAGTACAAAACAACCATTGTTGCGAGTCTACTGGCGGCTGCCGGAGTCGCTACCCTGTGGTTATTGCGTCAGCTGCTGTTTTCCGCGAGTTATCTGCCACATCGGTTCTGCTACCTGGCGCAGCCCTGGCTGGTCTGGACAAATGTCGCGATGGACGGCTTGATTGCGGCTTCCTACATCCTCATTTTCGCCAGCATGCTCTGGGTCGTGCGCCAAACGCGACAGTTCCCCGCGCTGCGCCGGTATCGCTGGATATTTCTGTCCTTTGCTTCCTTCATTGCGGCGTGTGCCGCGACCCACATCATGGAAATAGTCACGGTCTGGTGGCCGCTTTATCCGTTGTCGGCAGGGATCAAGGTGATCTGTGCCGCGGTCTCTGTTCCTACAGCAATCATTTTTATCGGGGCCACGCCAACGTTTGCGCCGAACATAGCGCGTTTTGCGAAGCTGATCACGACGACGATTGCTGAACGGGACGCAGCCGAGCAGGCATTGTATTCAACCAAGAACAGCCTGAGCCTGGCACTGATGGCAGCAAACGGTATCGGGCTCTGGGACTGGGACATACCCAACAACCTGCTGTATGCGGATGCAACGATTGCCCGCTTCTACGGCGTTGATCCTGAATGGGCGGCTGCCGGAGCGCCACTTGTGGAGTATACGCGGAGCATCCCGCCGGAGGATGCTGCGCTGGTGAAAGAAGCGATGAGCGCAGCGATCGCAACCCATAGTGCCTACCTGCTGGACTACCGGATCAACCAGGGGAATGGCACAGTGAGCTGGGTAAATGCCAGGGGATCCTGCAGCTTTGCTGCCGACGGGACACCGCTGCGTTTCAGTGGCGTCTCAGTGGAGATTACAGAACGCAAGCTGAGCGAGGAGAAGCTTCGCCTCACAGAGGCTTCGAAGCGCGAGGCCGTCGAGGCACTCGGTGCAGCGTCGAGCCTGGCCGAAGAAGTGCGCATTGCCGCAGCGGCTGCTCTGGCAGAGACGAAGGGACAATTCCGTCTCCTGGTTGAAGGAGTGAATGACCACGCATTGCTGACGGTGGATGCAGACGGATTGGTGAACAGCTGGAATCGCGGGGCGGAGCGGCTGCTGGGTTATGTGGAAGAGCAGATTGTAGGTCGCAGCTTGGCCCGCATCTTCACTCCTGAGGACATGGCGGCCGGCATCCCGGGAGGACAAATCGAAAAAGCGCGTCAAATCGGTCGGGCGGAGGATGAAGGCTGGAGAGTGCGCGAAGACGGAACCAGGTTCTGGGCCGTGGTCAACAAGACTGCCATCTTTGAGGAATCCGGCAAACTGCGGGGGTTCGCGGTCGTGATCCAGGACGCCACGGAGAAGAAAAAGATTGCGCTGGTGCTTGAAGCAGCCAGGCAGGAGAAGTCCCGCTTGCAGGAGACTTTTCTGTCAAATGTTTCGCACGAGCTTCGTACCCCGCTCACGGCGATCTACTTTTTTGTGAGCAACGTGACCGACGGCATTCTGGGCGAGGTTGCACCGGAACAACGGGAGCAGCTGCTGCTGGCGCTCGAAAATGTCACGCAGCTCAAGGAGATGGTCGGCGATCTGCTTGAAATTACACGAGTTGACAGTCTGAAGCTTACGGTCGAACCACAGCGTGTGGATGCCCTGCGGATGGTCACAGAAGTGCTGAGTACGTGCCACAAGAACGCGATTTCAAAGGACATCTCGCTGCATAAAAACGTCGAGAGCGGCCTGCCCTGTGTGTGGGCGGACAAGCACCGGGTGCGCCAGGTTCTTACGAATCTGATCGACAACGCAATCAAGTTCACGCTCCCGGGAGGCTCGATCACGCTGACGGTCAGTCTGTCCGAGCAGGAACAAGGCTTTCTCCGCTTTGCGGTCGCGGATACTGGCTGCGGCATCAGCGGAGAACATTGCGAATTTATCTTCGATCGGCTCGCGCAGGTGAAAAGTGGTCTTGAAGCAAGCCGCGAGGGCCTGGGACTCGGGCTGTTCATCGCGAAGGAACTGGTGACCCAGCATGGCGGCCGGATCTGGGTAGAAAGCGAGCCGGGCAACGGCAGCACCTTCTTCTTCACCCTGCCCATCTTCTCGTTGGCCGGACGATGCGCTCATATCATGGTGCCAGCCAATCTGGACCGAGGTGAGGTCACGTTGATCGCGCTTGACGTGGTGGCCAATTCGCGCGGGTACGAACCCAATGTTCTCGTGGAGATTGAAAAGGTGGTGGAGCGATGCATTCACCCGGCGCTGGATGTGGTGCTGCCCTGGATGAACAGCGGCAGTCCCGTGATGACACTCTTCGTCGTTGCCTGCACAGGAAGGGAGGGCTCTTCGGTCATTTCGCGACGGATCGGGGCGGAATTAAAGGGCCTTGGCAATGCAGCACGCATCCATCCTGCGGTAGCCACAACAACATTGGCGCTGCTTTCCGGTTTGACCGTCAAAGCACAAGCAGGCGAGGTCATCACGAGGATCGAGTCTTTGATCCAGGATCATTTAAGAGCTAAGGAGAAAGTCCAATGAGTATAAAAAAAATAATGATCGTCGACGATGATCTCCACCTGTTACTGGGACTGATCCCACGATTGAAAGCGAATGGCTACCAGGTGATCTCGACGCCTGATGCCATTTCCGCTATCTGGCTGGCACGGAAAGAGAATCCGGACCTCATCATCCTCGATCTCGGGCTGCCTGGCGGTGACGGCTTCGGGGTACTGGAGCGTATGAAGGATCTGCCAGATATCGCCAGCATACCGGTCATCGTTCTAAGTGCCCGTGAACCGATGGGGAACAAGAAGCGGGCGCTCGAGGCGAACGCGGCTGCCTATTTCCAGAAGCCGCCGGATAATCACCAGTTTCTCAGTGCAATCCGCCATAGCCTGGGGGAAGCGACGGGTCTGTCGACATTCCTGGCGACTTAACAGAAGGCTGCATGTGGGTGGATAAACAACCCGCAGGCAGCCGGCGGAGAGGCATCGTATACTTTTGCTATGTCCATCGTGAAGAATATCGCTGGTATCGCCAAGGGGATGAGCATCACTTTCGGCGAAATGTTCAAGCCGACCGAAGTCGAGAACTATCCGGATGGTCCCGGGCCCAACCGGGGCGCGCACTTCCAGGACCGCTTTCGCGGCGCGCACGTTCTGCAGCGCGATGAAAATGGTCTCGAAAAATGTGTAGCCTGCTTCCTCTGTGCGGCAGCATGCCCATCGAACTGCATTTATATCGAAGCGGCTGATAACACGGAAGAGACGCGGATCTCGAGCGCGGAGCGTTACGCGAAGGTCTACAACATCGACTACAACCGCTGTATTTTCTGCGGTTACTGTGTTGAAGCTTGTCCGACAGATGCCATCACGCACGGCCACGGGTTTGAACTGGCCAGCTTGAATGCGACGACCCTGATCTACCGCAAGGAAGACATGCTCGCACCGACGGTAGGGCTGCCAAAGAGTACTGAGGCGCACTCCGATGCGGTAAAGTAATCCCGTTGTGCCGAATGAATCGCAAAACTTGAAACAATAGAAGTAGAGCAGTAGACGAAGGCGGCGAGTGCTTCACGGCATCGCCGCCGTTTTGGCGTCTGCTGCAAATTATTTCGAGGGAGCCGATGACCTTGCAGGAAGCTTTCCTGGTAAAAGCCCGCACAGCCGCGCAGACCGCTGGACATGTATTTCCGGAATACGCTGCCTGCGAAGCAGCGCTCGAATCCGGATGGGGCCTATCAAAACTGGCGGTCCGGGCAAATAACCTTTTTGGGCAGAAGCAAAGCCATCCGCCGGTGGGGGACGGCATCCAGTTGCCGACAAAAGAGTATGCGCATGGTGCGTGGTTGACGGTCCTTGCGACATGGATATTGTTCCCGGACTGGCAGGCCTGTTTCGCCGGGCGGATGATGCTTCTGCATCGACTGGCGACGGTTTACCCGGCGTATGCGACTGCGCTAGCGGCGAAGGAGGGTGGGGACTTCGTCACCCTGGTGTCGAGGCGATGGTCGACGGATCCAGAACGTGCTGCGAAGGTGCTCGCCGTCTGGACTGCGCACCAGCAAGTGCTTTCCAAACATTGACTAGGCGGCGGTTTTTCTCGACACCTGGCCGGCGGTCGCTTCCTTGTGTTCGGCCAGAAGGGTAGCGACGCGGATCGGTTTCTCATGAAGCAGTAATTCAGTAGCCTTGAGATCAGGGTTCGCATGGAACCATTCCTGCACGATGTTGTCGTGCAAAAGGTTCAGAATGGCGAGTAGCGACATGCCCTGGTGGTGCGCCATCCATTCGCGTACCAGAATAGGATCTTTGCGAAGCTTGGGATTGGCGGCATTCGGTTCGTAGGAATAGTCGGCGCCCTCGTAGAAGCCAAAGGCACCAATCCAGCCCATCTTCGCCATGCGTGTCAGGTTCTTCATGGCGGCCGCAGGATTGACTCCGAGTGCCAGGAACGTGGAATAGGGAGAGACGATCGGACCTGCGGTAGCGTCCCATTTCAAGGCAACCGCGGGGATACCAAAGGCCTGGTAGTGGTAGTGGCCGGAATCATCTTTCTGGGAGTAGCCGCATTCCGAGATCCCCCAAGGAATGTTGTTGTGTTCGCGGGCGTAGGCCATCTGGATCGCGACCACGTTGTCCAGTGTGCGCGTGACCAGGGTATCGGGATAGGAGCGCATCCACAGGGCAGGCATCAGGTATTCGAACATGGTGCCCGTCCATGAAATGAGCGAAGGTCGGCCATATGCAACAGTGTGTGTCCGCCCAAGTTTGAACCAGCTGGCCTGCGGCGCTTCTCCCTTGGCAACAGCCACAAAAGCGCCGATACGAGCTTCCGAGCAGAGCAGATCGTAGCAGGCTTTGTGCAGTTCATCCTGTTCGACCATGTAGCCGATGGAAAGCATCTGGCGATTGGGCTCGATGAGGTAGGCAAAATCCATCTCTGCGACGTAGCGGTACGCGTCGTCAATGATGTGCTGGATATCCTCGACCAGCGCCTGCAGGCGCGGCAGCGAACGGGACAGCAGGTCGCGTAGCTGCTCCGCCAGCAGGATGTGAGCATTTTCATTCGTAGAAGCTGTCGTTGCGCGGGCAAGACGCAGATCAATGTCTGCCGCGACCTCTGCTGCATTGCCTAGACTTATCTCTTCAGCGCGATAGGCAGCATTCTGCAAGCTTGGCAACGTACGCAGTGGGGCAAACTGCGGACTCAGCCATGGCAGGTAATCGTAGATGAGCGTTGTAATAGCCCCCATGCGGACCTTCAGTTCCGCCAGCCACCACTCGGGTTCGGGTGCATCGAGCGGTGGATGAGAATGTGGACCGGTCTTTTCTGTGTGGAAGGCCCAGGCAATCCATTCCGCGAGGTCATCCGACTGCGGCGCCGCCGGCAACTTCAAATCAATCTTAAGTTCGCTCAACAGGGAGAGATGATCGCGCAATCCTTGTACCAGGTTCTTTGACAGAACCGGTTCGCGAAGCATCATGTTGGTACCCGCATGAAGGGTATAAAACGAGGCGGCGAGGTTGCCGCTGTCGACCGACGAAACGGTAATCGGATGGATCGGTTCGAGGGTCCGCGTGTCATACCAGTTGTAGATATGGCCGTTCAGCTTTGGCAGCTTTTCAAAGGTCGCCAGACTGGCGCGGGTAAGCTTGGCAAACTCGGGCAATGTGAGATAGCCGAAGGTGATGGCGGCCTGGCGCGCATTCAGCAGCAGTCCATAGTTGGTAGGCGAAACACGTGCGGCTTCGAAAAGATTGTCTTCCTCAACGTTGTCCGGGATCAGGTAGTTATGGCTTTCGCCGCCGTATTGATAGAAGAAGCGCCAGGTGCGGAGCGCGAGCAAGCGCATGAAGCGGTCCTGGCCGGCTTCAAAGTGCAGACTCAACTCGCGAGGCGGGGCATTAAGCCAGCTGGTCACCGGCTTCTCCAGGATCCAAAGAATAAGGATCGGAAGCGCGACCAGAATTGCATGCGGATTAACGAATGCAACCAGGATGCCGACCAGCATCGCGACGAGCGGTGTAGCGGCCAGGTAGCGATCGACCGGCGTAACTTTACTCTTGTTGCTTTCTGCTTCAGCTGCTGTTTCCCATTCAAGCAGACGCTGGCCTGTGATAAAGCGACGAACGAGAGACCGCGTGACGGCATCAAGGCCCAGCAACATCTGATGGGGCAGGAAGATCAGGTTCAGAAAGGTGATGAAGATCGCCTGTGAAAAGCCGATCCAGGCTTCGCGCATTGCGCCTTGAACCGGTTCAGCGATGGCCCGACCAACGCTGAAGGCGAGCTGCACAAGAGACGGCGCAAACAATAGGAACAGCGTAACAAGCGTCCAGTAGAGAGCCCCGCCGGCCAGTCCGAGCCAGCCGCAAACCAGCAGGAAGAAGGTAACCGGTTCGACCAGCGAGCGGCGCAGGTTGTCAAAGATTTTCCAGCGCGAGATGGCGGAGATGGGGTTCTTGACGTAGCGACCGCTCTCATCGGGAACCTTGCCGAAGAGCCACTGCGTAATCTGCCAGTCGCCGCGAACCCAGCGATGCTTGCGGCGATTGTAGGCGCTATAGTGCGAAGGATAGTCGTCGATGACTTCGATATCAGTCGCCAGGCCTGCGCGCGCGTACGCTCCTTCAATCAGGTCATGGCTCAGCAGGGAATTACGCGGGAAGCGGCGGTCAAGGACGGCATGGAGCGTTGACACTTCGTAAATGCCCTTGCCGGTAAAGATGCCTTCTCCGTAAAGGTCCTGATACGTATCAGACACTGCGCGCGTGTAGATATCAAATCCCGTCTGGCCGGAGTAAATGGCGGCAAGGCGGGAACGTGAAGCTGAACTGACGCTCACACCCACGCGGGGCTGCAGGATGCCGTAGCCTTCTGTGACGATGCGCTTCTCGGGATCGATAACAGCCCGGTTTAGCGGATGCGCCATCGCGCCAATCAAGTTGTGGGCAGACCCGCGAGGAAGCTGCGTATCGGAATCGAGTGTAATCACGTAGCGGACTTTAAGCAGCTTTTCCAGATCACCGGCTTTGACCGGGAAGCTGTCATAAGCGCCTTCGAGCAGCTTGTTCAAGTCAAGCAGCTTGCCCCGTTTGCGCTCCCAGCCCATCCATACGCCCTGGCGGGCGTTGAAGATGCGATGCCGATGCAGAAGCATAAAGCCGCCGGCGTTGCGCGATGCATATTTTTCGTTAAGTTCATTGATCAGGCTGGTCGCAAGATCGACCAGCGGATCACTGTCGTTCGTTTGCGGCCGCGTCACGGAGTCGGGCAGGTCGGTGAGCAGCGCAAAGTGGATGCGCGGGTCTTGGTTCGCGAGATAGCGGACTTCCAGCTCGTCGATCAGTTCACGCGCCTGCTTTTCGTTCATCAGCAGGGTAGGAATAGCGACCAGCGTGGTAAATGCCTCGGGTATTCCTCCGGACAGGTCCATCTTCGGTAGAGCATTGGCCTTGAAGAGTGCAGTGACGGTATTGTTGGCGAGATCAACCGCACCCTGCGCTACCGGGAGTGCCAGCAGCAGGAAGGCGAAGATCATGGTGAAGAGGCCGGGGTAGGTCGGGATCAACGGCAACAGGAATAAGCCGATGAGGATGATGGCCGTGACTTCGATGCCGCCGATGTAGAAATCTTCTGCGTTGGCAAGGATGGTGAGTCGTACCCGGTCGATGAATGACGGTCGATAGTGAACACGGGCACTCAGCTGGGCAAAACCTTTGTCGACCAGGTAATAACCGACATGAGCTTTGCGCATGGCGACACGCGGGTCCTGTTCGCGGCGGCTGACTGAGCCTTCGGTGGCAAGCAGGATGGCGGCTTCGGCGATCTGCTGCTCTGTAAATTCAGAGGCCGCGGATATCTCGGAGACGCGTGTGCGATAAGCCTCGCGCGTGTCAAAATCCATGGATGCGTAAACGCCGGCGGGATCCTGACGGAGCACTTTGTCGAAGACGGTAAGCTCTTCGACGTTGGTCAGCCAGTTGGCATAGATAGTGTCGCGCAGGCTGTTGAAGCGGCGCTTGAGCAGAGCGGCGCCAGTCGCATCGTGTGACGCGGGGTTGTCGATGACCGCCTGGGCTTGCGTAAGGATTTCTTCGAGGAGAAGAAGCTTTACCGCGCTGGGAAATGTCCAGAGTTCTTTGAGTGTGAAGGCGTCTACACTTTGCGCGGCTTCGAGAAAGGTGTGGACGAGTTCAGTGCTCCAGTAGGATTCCGCAGCCGCGAGATAGGCATCGGCGGCCGTGATGATGCGCGGCTCGTCGTCCATACGTGGGCGGATCGTGCGCGGCAGACGCGCGAGGCGCTTGCGCAGAGAAGTAATTTCTTTCAGTACCGCACGAAGAAGACGAGGATTTTCTCGCAGCTCTAAGAGTGGGTCAAGCGGCTCCCCCGGCTTATAGGTCGGCATGGGCCGACTGTCGAGTTCTGCGAAAACCTGGTCGAGGGTTGACTTGACAGAGTTGATGCGAAGGCTGAAGACATCCTGGCTTTCAGGCGAATGGGCAACGTCCCAGGTACGCGCGGCCGCCATCGCCTGCTGCGTCAACACCGCTTCATCGATGACAGGCTTATTTGACTCGCCGCCCTCTGCGGCTTTGGTTTCGGGCAGCGTCTCCGACTGACTTTCGGCCGAGGCTACTTGAGCAGTGCGCTCGTCCGCGAATTGGTTCGAAAGGTCAATGGAAGGCGCGAAGGTGGTTCCAACATCCGTCATCCCCCCGGTCGTCACTTTCGCCGTCTCCGGGGTCGTTTTGTCTTGATACGTCTGATCTTCCATTCGAGCCTCAATCAACGATAACTTGCTGCCTGCATTTCAAACATGGCGGCATACTGGCCGTTCAGCGCCATAAGTTGCTGGTGATTGCCTTCTTCTACAAGTTTGCCGCCTGCGAGTACAACAATACGGTCGGCCATGCGGACGGTTGAGAAGCGATGCGAGATAAGAAGGGCCATCTTCCCCTTGGTGAGTTCAGCGAAACGAGCGAAGACTTCGAGTTCACTCTTCGCGTCAAGAGCAGCTGTTGGTTCATCAAGGATCAACAACTGCGCATCGCGAAGGTAGGCGCGTGCCAGGGCAACTCGCTGCCATTCACCCCCTGAGAGTTCTACACCCGTTTCGAATCGGCGGCCAAGCATCTGGTCGTAGCCGCCGGCAAGCTTCTTAATCACACTCTCAGCCAGACTTTTGTGTGCGGCTTCTTCAAGTTCACCCTGGGAGTGTTCCCGTTCCACACGGCCGACCGCGATGTTTTCCCGCGCTGTCATTTCATAGCGCATAAAGTCCTGAAAGATGACGCCGATTTCGTGGTGAAGGTCGTCCAGCTTGTAGTCGCGAAGATCTTTGCCGTCCAGCAGGATCCGGCCCTCCGTCGGGTCATAGAGGCGGGTGATCAGTTTGACGACTGTTGTCTTGCCCTGGCCATTTTCGCCAATCAGCGCAATCCGCTCACCGGGCGAAAGAGTGAAGTTGAAGTTGCTGAGAATGGTGCGATTGGTCCCCGGATAAGTAAAGGAGACGTTGATAAATTCAAAGCCCTTGCGAATGGGGCGGCCGAGCAGTGACCCTTGCGGGTTGTCAACCACGGTCGGCTTCATCTCAAAAAAAGCCAGCAGGTCAGTCAAGAAGAGAGCCTGATCGGCAATGCCGGAGGCGGTAGAGAAGACCTGCTGCAAACTCGACTGGGCCTGGATGATGGACGTGGTGAGGAAGTAGAGGGTGCCAAGGTCGATCTGGCCGTTGACAGCCCGCCAGATAACGAAAGCGTAGGAGCCGTAGTAGCCGAGAGTGCCGATCATGGTCAGGATGCCGCCGCCGACAAGTTTCCGCCGGGAGAGTTCGACATTCTCTTCATAGATCTGCTGGGAAAGCACGGAGAAGCGCTTCGTAAAGTAGTCCGCCAGGTTGAAAAGCTTTAGTTCCTTGGCGCCTTCGCGACTGCCGGCCACCTGCCGGAGGTAATCCATCTGGCGCTTCGCCGGCGTCTGGCGAAAGTTTTTCGCGTATCCCAGAAACGCGTAGTGCGTCTCACCAATGAAGGAAGGAATCACGCCGAGGGTAAGCAGCAGTACCAGCCACGGTGAGTGCCACATCAGGATACCAGTGAAGATGGCCGTGCTCACCACCTGCAGAATGAGCCGGCCAAGCCCCTGGATCATGGCAAGACGGTCTGTCGCCTGGACACGGGCGCGTTCGAGCCGGTCATAAAAGACGGGGTCTTCGTAGGTAGTCAGGTCGAGCGTGGCAGCCTGGCGCATCACCCGCACGCTCACATAATTTGTGTAGCGGTCAGCCAGCAGACTATCGAGATAATCGATGACGCGGTTGAGTGCATTCGCGAAGATGGCAAGCAGAACTTCCGTTCCCACCAGGTACCAGAACCAGCTGGGAAGCGGTTGATGCCGAATCGCACCGGCAGCATAGGCAATGATGCGCGAAGCCACGTAGCCGATCAGCGCCGGTACCACTGCAACCACCACGCGCAGAACGATGCCCCAGGTCACGACCGACGGTCCCGATTCCCACAAGATCTCCAACACCGGTGGAACGTTCTTGAGAGCGGCGATGCGTTCCTGCCACGGGTTGGCCTTCGAGGTCGCGCCTTGCTCTACCGCAGGAGGCGTTGGAACCGGTTCGGGTGCAGGAGTCGCGATATTGGGTTGATCTACAGGTGTCATTTAGGCAAGTTCAACGTTAACGCAAGGGCAAATTAGAGTAGAAGGCGCAACAAGATGCACGGAGATTGCAGGCTTTGATGCTTGATGCTCCAGCTTCGTTGGCCTGAAGGAAGCTGACCCACGGGGCTGGCGACCCGTGCAACGTCAGCCTATATGCTACGTGACGCAAGTTGACGGCGCAAAGGTTGAACGTCTGAAGGATGAAAACTCTTCAGGTCGCTCGACCGCACAGATCACCTCTGTACCGTGATCTAGTTGAGGCGAATGGACTGCTCTGTCGCATCTGATGAAAGAAGCCACGGCACCCACGTAAGGTATACATCATGCACTGCCTTGTTGAGCAGCGAGTACCTCGATGAGAAGAGATGTGATAGTTTCCACTCTGCCAGGTTTCGGGGTCTTGCATTTCCTAATTTTATCCAGAGGATTTCGATGAAGTCACGGCTGCCATCTCTGCTCTTGCCCTTATTACTGTATGGTCTCGCCGGTTTTGGTTTGCTTGCGCCTGTGAGGGTTGACGGCCAACAGACCGCGGTGCAGACCGTCTCTCCTTCGACTGATCCCTGGTGGAAGCACGCCGTTATTTATGAGATTTATCCACGAAGCTTTCAGGATTCGAACGGCGATGGGGTCGGCGATATCAAGGGTATTGAGTCTCGGCTAGGCTATCTTGAGAATCTTGGCATCGATGCGATCTGGATCACGCCGATGTATCCATCGCCAGGCGTCGATTACGGGTATGACATCTCAAACTACACCGCGATCGATCCGGAATATGGGACGATGGCTGACTTTGATCACCTGGTCGCGGAAGCAAAGAATCACCATATTCGCGTGATCATGGATTACGTGATTAATCACACCTCTGACCAGAGTGCATGGTTCAAAGAGTCTCGCTCGTCGAGAACGAATCCGAAGCGGGACTGGTATATCTGGCGCGATGGTAAGGCGCCAGGGCAGCCGCCCAATAACTGGGAATCCTGGTTCGGCCACTCTGCGTGGACCTATGACACGAAAACGGACCAGTGGTTCTATCACTACTTCTATCCGCAGCAGCCCGACCTCAACTGGCGCAATCCCGAAGTGCACAAGGCAATGGAAGACGTTTTGCGTTTCTGGATGAATAAAGGAGTCGCAGGATTTCGGATCGATGCGGTATCGCGACTGTTTGAAGATCCTGCCCTGCATGATGATCCCTACCTTCCCGGGTACAACGTCTATGGAGACCGCAATATCGAGCACAAGTACACCGATAACTATCCGGAAGTTCATGATGTCTTGAAGGAGCTGAATCAAGTTGTGAGCAAGTATCCGGGTGATCCGGTCTTGATCACTGAAGCCGATGAGCCAAATGTAACGGAGCTGACGAAGCTTTATGGCAATGGCGACGAGGTACAGTTGCCGATGGATTTCCAGATTGCCGATTTGAACAAGCTATCGGCTCCCGGCTTTCGGAAGCTGTTCAACGACCTTGAAAACAACACGGCACACGGCCAGCCGGAATATTTTTTCAGCAACCATGACCAGCCGCGGCAGTGGGACAGGTATGGAGACGGCGTCCACAATGACCAGATTGCCAAGCTGATGGCTGCCCTGCTGCTGATGACGCGCGGCACCCCGCAAATGTATTACGGCGAAGAGATTGGCATGCGGACCACGGACCCGGCGCGGATTGAAGATGTGCACGATCCAATTGGTAAACTGGGCTGGCCTAAAGAGAAGGGTCGGGATGGCGAGCGCACGCCGATGCAATGGACGCCCGGACCGGAAGCCGGATTTACGACCTCAGACAAGCCGTGGATCAAGGTGCCGCCAAGCGCCGCGAAGGATAACGTCGCCACCGAAGAGCAGGACCCGCAGTCCATCTTCAATGCGTACAAGAAGCTCCTGGCACTACGGAAGAGCGAACCGGCATTGCGTGACGGCAGCTATCAATCGATTGATGACGACAATCCCGATGTGTTTTCATTTCTGCGGAAGAGCGGTACGGATACCGTGCTTGTCTCCCTGAATATGAGCGACCAGTCACATCGTGCGTCGTTGAAGGGCGTGATGAAAACCTATGGCATCGCGCAAGCTAAACCTCTTTACACTTCACCTTCAATTGCCGCGCCCTCGATCTCGCTAATCAATCTCGAGCTCCCACCTTATGGGGTGGTGGTCGCTACTGTGCAGTAGTCTTCGCAGTATTGAAATTAAATTCCCTGTTTCGCGAAGCAGGAATTTCTTCAACCGTCTTCTCTTTTGTGGGCGGCTGGGCCTTGAAGAAGGTATCCACAGCACAATCGCGTTTCCACGGTGCAAGAAAACGCAAAAGCGCTGCGTTCACTTCATCGGGCTGTTCTTCATGGGGCAGATGGCCGCAATGCGGAATAGACAGAAACTCCGGGTGGTTGGCGTAGTGATGCCAGACCTCACGGAAGTTCCACATTTTCCCGCCGGAAGCAAAATCCTCGCCCCACAGCACCAACGTGGGGCAGTCAATCTTCTTGCCGCGATCTTGTTTATCCTGCTCGACGTCGATCTCGCCGGCGCGGTAATCGTTAAAGGCCCCGGTGAGGGCACCGGGCTGACGATAGGCCTCAACGTAAGTCGCGATTTCTTCGTTGCTCAAGGCCTCAGGGTTGTAACACCAACTGGCGAAGATGTAGCGCAGCCAGACTTCTTCGCGACCGGATACGAGTGCTTCCGGCAGGTCATGAACATTATTGAAGAGAAAGAACCAGTGGCCGCGCGCTACCTGAGCGTTCATTTTCTCGAAGATCGTGAGCGTAGGAATGTTGTCCATGACGACCAGGCGTTCAAGGGCGTGCGGATAATCCTTGGCGAAGCGTGTGGCAACGCGGGCTCCGCGATCGTGGCCGATGATGGGAGCGCGCTTAATGCCCAACTGGCGCATCAGCTCCAGAATGTCCGAGGCCATGGTCTTCTTGTCATAGCCGGATGCAGGTTTTTCGGTAGCACCGTACCCGCGCAGATCGGGAGCGATCACGCGGTAGTGCTCAGCCAGTACAGGAATCTGATGACGCCATGCGTACCACGTCTCCGGAAAGCCATGGAGCAGGATGATGGGTGGCCCCCTGCCTCGACGTAGTGCATTCGAAGAACATTCACAGTAGCGGTGTGGTGGCTGATGGCAGCGTTCATGTTTTCTCCGGACAGGCTCTATAGAAGGACTGTAACCGCCGCAAAATCGTTGCCTGTAAGGTGGTATTCATCTTTAAGGGCGGCAGGCGATTAAGCGAACGGTGGCAGGCGATTAAGCTGCCTGCTGACCTGCAGACAGGCATCAACCTCGCGACTGCACGAACGCCGATGATAGAACAGGCTAGGTTAGTGGAGCGTGACGTGGATTTGCATCAGCAACTGGAAGTGCTTCGGTATTCGCAGATCACTCGCGACCCGGCAGCGCGGCCAACCGCCGCGACCATGCAATCGCTTACGGGCGCCATCGCAAGTGTGCAGGCGCAAGCTCGCAAAGACGCACAGCCGAAAACGCACTGCTATCGATGAACGAAGATCTAAGTTCGTCTGAGTACATTGGTCTCGACTCACGGAAGTCGTCCGTTTGAGCAGATATCTTAGGCCGTGGATTACGATAAAGTGCATGTGGGGAAAGCAGCAATTTTCAACCCTCTGCATCGGAGCATTTCTCTGTCTATTGCCGCCAGGTGGCAGGGCACAGGCAGTGCAGGCGGCAGATGTTGATACTTTAGCGAGAGCAAAGGAAGCGATCAAGCAAGCTCGCTGGCAGGACGCCGAGCAGGCAGCGAGAAGCTATTTAGAAGTTCACGCATCGTCGGCGGAAGGTCACTACCTTCTTGCTTTTGCTTTATTCCACGAGAATAAACCGGAAGCCTCTCTGGCCGAATACACGCACGCCGCTAAACTGCAGAAACCAGGCGCAAGTGACCTGCGTTGGGTGGCGCTCGATTACGTCCTGATCGGAGATTACTCCGACGCCGATCGATGGATGACACAGTCCCTGCAATGGGATTCGCACGATGCCAACGTGTGGTACGAGATGGGGCGTATCAAGTACCAGGAAAACAGGTTTTCGGAAGCAGTCGACGCATTCCAACGAGCACTGGCGGGTTCGCCCAGGCTGGTGAAGGCAGAAGATAATCTCGGCCTGGCCTACGAAGGACTGAATGAACCCGATAAAGCGATCGACGCTTACAAACAGGCGATCGCCTGGCAGTCTGATGCCACGGAGAAGAGCGAGCAGCCTCTCCTCAACCTCGGCATTCTCTATGCCGATAAAGGTCAGACCACGGATGCTTTACCGCTGCTGAAGCAAGCAGAAACCATTAGGCCCAACTACGGCAAGACGCATGGAGCGCTGGGAAAGTTGTATCTTCGCGTAGGCGAGTTGGCATCTGCTCAAGAGGAATTTGAAAAAGCACTCGCCCTCGATCCGACCTCCGCCGGACTGCACTTCCAGCTCGGGCAGGTCTACCGCAAAGAGGGAAAAGCGGAACTTGCCTCTGGCGAGTTTGCCGAAGCTTCCAAGATCGATGGCTCCACATCTTCAAAAGTTCACTAGACCAGTTCTGCAGCTCACAGCCCTTTCAGGCATCTTGAGAGTTGGTATTTTCTTGGCGAAAGGCCAGTCGAAAGCGGTCCTCCGGCGTACACCTTACGGCAGAACTGCTATAGCTTGCTCTGCACGCACACGCGAGCCGCCTAGCCATCACGCAACAAGACCTTCAAATACGGCTTGCGACCCCGCAAATGATCACAGGGTACGGTTGGAATAGCCCATACCGGCAAGCACCCCGCGCATGTAAGCGAAGCTGCTGATCACACCCGGCATCGGATCGTCTTCGTGTACCTCATATTCCAGATCAACAAACCCCTGGTAGTTCATCGCAATCAGCGCTTCGAAGATCTGGCGGACCGGCATAATTCCATTGCCGACGGCAACCTGGCTTTCCTTGGAACGGAAATCTGTCAGATCTTTTATATGCATGTTGAACAGCCTTGGTCCTGCCGCTCGTATTGCCTCGATCACATCGACGCCGGCCCTGACCGTATGACCAACGTCAATGCAGCAGCCTATCCGCGGATCCATGTCCTTCACGACCTTCAGTACGTCGAGAGGTGAATGCCACAGTTTGTCCTCGGGTCCATGATTATGAATAGCGATCCGCATGTCATATTCCTTGACAAACCTTTCCAGCCGCGGAAGAGTTCCGGGCAGTGGATCGCCGGCAACGATGACCCGAATACCTGCCCGTTTGCAATACTCGAATTTGCCCCGCATATCCGCATCTTCGTCCTTGGGAAAATAAACCGTGCCCGCCGCATGCAGCTTGATCCCGGCAGCCGCATAGTCAGACAGGGCAGCCGCTTCGCCCGCAGGATCCATCGGCAAATGGTCCTTGACGTCTTTGGCATTCAGGTCTGTCAGTTCCAGCTGTTTCATAGAGGCGATCAACTGGGCACGCGTGAAGTTGCGGAAGGTATAGCTGGCCAGGCCAAGCTTGATGGGCGCTGTTCTGGCGTTGGAGGTTTGATCCTCAGCAAAGCCGGACACGGAGAAGGGGATCGATACGGCCGCAGCCGTTAAAACACTGCTCGAGAGAAACCTGCGACGACTGGGAAATGTCTTCATGGAATGTGGACTTTCCAAAGCACGGGCGTCGGAATCCTGCCGGCTCGGTGAGTGTACTCCTCTCCTTAAGAGTACCGCCGGAATAA
>CAZZXL010000047.1:343-28065 GCA_964658035.1 uncultured Acetobacteraceae bacterium | reverse complement strand
TCTGCGCGCAGACCATCGCGAGTCCGATACCAGTATTGCCGCTGGTGCCTTCCACCACCGTCTGGCCAGGCTTGATTCGCCCGGATTGTTCCGCCTCTTCAATCACGCCGAGAGCGAGACGATCTTTGACCGAGCCGAGCGGATTGAACGCTTCAACCTTGACGTAGAGATTGACGCCTGCGGGCGCCAGCCTGTTGATCTTGACGACCGGCGTGCCGCCGACCTTTTCGAGAATGTTGGCGTATAGCTTTCCCACGGGAATCTCCAGATCGAAATTAGCTGGCGTGGTCCGCTTACCGATGCCGGAAGCGACTGCCGCAGCCAACTTAACAGTACGCCATCGCCTTGGTCAGCTCCGAGGTGCGTCTGCCTTCGGCCAATCGACTACATCAACGGAGAAGGGGTCGGCAGGCTTCTGAGAGCCACCTGATAGCTCTCGCGAAGCTGCTGGTTCTTGATGAGCAATTCCGCCAGCAGGCGCTTCAGACGAGAATTCTCAGCTGCAAGCTCCTCTAGATTTCTTGTTGTTTCATCGCTGAAGTGGGATTGTTGCCGCTCGCTCATAATCATCCTTGGGTGCGTACGTAGTCCTGTAAGTTATGGGGCAAAGAGCGCTGATGGCATTCTGCTAAATGGACGCCTGCCCGGCTCCGGACGTCGAAACCGGGTGGGGGCGGCAATCGCGCCAGCTACGCATCCCTGAGCGAAACTTCTCCTGTTCTTCCGGAGACATCTGCGCAAATCGCTCCCTGATCTGCCGACCCCAGCGGCCGCGCGGGCCATGACGATGAAAGCCGCCAAAAAGAATCTTGCTGAGTACGAAGAGACCAAGCGCCTGCCAGAAGGTCACGGTGCGCAAGCCAAGAATTGCGGGCATCAGCCAGTTCCAAAGATGCTGGACAATGAAGCCGAAAGCCGCACTCGCGACGATGACCATCACGATAATCTTCAAGCCTTTTAGAAAATGATTCTGTCTCACTTAAGTCCTACTTTCCTAACGTCTCGTCCAGTTCAAGCAAGCGTTGTCGCAGGTGCAGTACTGCATAGCGTTTGCGTGACAATAAAGTATTGACACTTACCCCGGTTTCTTCAGCAATCTGTTTGAAGCTCCGACCGTAGACCTCCTGCGCGACAAACACGTCACGCTGGTTTGCAGGAAGTTCATCGAGGGCGTCGTCGAGCATCTCAAGCATCATGTTTCGTGCATACATGGCGTCCGGCCCGGCTTCGGGCGATGGCAGCAGATCTTCAAGCGAAGCGGAATCTATATCATCACGAAGCGGTTCGTTCAAAGAACCAGGTCGCTGTTTGCGAAACATGTCCGTGATGCGATTACGCGCAACGCGATAAAGCCACGCAGTAACCTGTTCAATCGGCTTCATCAGCCGGTAGCTGGCAATCAGTTCATAAAAAACATCCTGCAGAATATCTTCGGCGTCGCCGGTATCCATGACCCGTCTGCGAATGAAGTTTCGCAGGCGTGGTTCGTCCCGCTCCACTGCTTCCGCAATGAACTTGTCCTGTTCGGCAATCGTCCACTCCTGGCTGGGCATCCTGTCTGTCTGCTTTCGACTCGATGCACAGCGCATCGGTCTATTTCTATAGACGCAGGGGCGGCGGAGATATTGTGTTCACAGGAAAATAATTGGCTAAGGCTTACTTACCGGGTGGGCAGAACTTTCAGTAAATGCCTTTGAAGCCAAGGGCGCTGAGTTGCTCGCGGGTGACAGTGGCCTGGATATGGTCAGAAGGGAACTCGGACCAGTAGCCGATGCCGGTGCGCTCGAAAGCGTTCAACACATCATGTTCGAAGCGGAAGCGCTGCATTTGCACCCCTTTCATGGAGAAAGTCTGCGGACCGCCGCTGACAGGCTCCGCCACCAGCAGGAGAGTAGCTCCAACCCTGCGCAATTTGAATTCAACGAGATTTGTCTCCAAAGCTTTCCTTTTCTTAACCGGCTCTCTGCATCTCGATGCTAATGCACGCGGCCTGTGCGCCGCCTTGTGGCAGAAGTACAAGGATTCCAAAGAGATTGGCCAGACGAAGCTGACTCTTCCGGGCGGATGGAGTAAGGTGTTCTGGCTGGAGGTGCTTATCTTCTTCCGTCGGTCCGTTTCTTTCTTCGCGTCCTCGTTTTACATTGCTGCCATCGCCTTGTGCGGTCCGGTGCGCGCGCAAACCCTCGGCCTATTTGACGGCCAGGCGGATGTAGGAAGTGTGCAGCCTGCCGGAACGGCCCATTACGATGCGTCCGCCGCCGCGTATACTCTCACAGCCGCCGGAGCCAATCTCTGGTCGACGACCGACGCCTTCCACTACGTCTGGAAGAAGGCTTCCGGCGACCTGTCATTAACGGCGGAAGTAACTTTTACGGCTGTTAAGGGTTCAGCCAATCCTCATCGGAAAGCCGTCCTAATCTTTCGTCAGAGTCTTGATCCGTCTTCAAGCTACGTCGACGCGGCGCAGCACGGCTCAGGCATGACAGCGATGCAATACCGGCGGGAGAATGGCGCCATCACCCAGGACATTGAAGTCGACATCGCTGCGCCTGAAACTGTGCGGATTGAGAAGCGAGGGGACACCTTCACCATGTTCCTCGCGGGGCGTGAAGGGCATCTGCACCAGGTGGGCGCATCCATTAAACTGCCACTAAAGGAACCGTTTTACGTGGGGCTTGGGCTTTGCTCTCATAATCCTGGGGCGACTGAAAAAGCTGTCTTTTCGCATGTAGAGTTAAAGCCAGTGCAAGCTTTGCAGAATTCTGCACCGGCACTTTACAGCACACTGCAGACCGTCGACATGGACGGGCGTGCAAGCGTCGTCTACACCACGCGCGGGCGCTTCGAAGCGCCGAACTGGACGAAGGACGGAAACAACCTGATCTTTGATCAGGACGGTAAGATGATGATCGTGCCGGCAGCGGGCGGCACACCGAAGACCATTGACGTCGGCGCTGCAACAAAGTGCAATGGCAGCCATGGTCTGTCGCCAGACGGTCATTTGCTTGCCATTACCTGCAGCATGCCCGACAAACCTGAGGCGCGCGTGTACGTGGTTCCGGTGAGCGGCGGCGAGCCCCGGCTCGTTACTGAACATCCGGATTCATACTGGCATAGCTGGTCGCCCGACGGAAAGACCATCATCTTCACGCGGCCCGATCATGGCTCAGGAAATATTTTCGCCATTCCTCTGGCCGGGGGCGAGGAGAAGGCCCTGACCACTGGCACCGGCATCAGCGATGATCCCGACTATTCTCCCGACGGCCAATTCATCTACTTCAATTCCGATCGCGGGGGCACAGAGCAGATCTGGAGAATGCGCCCTGATGGAAGCCAACCGCAACAAATGACGAATGATGACCGGGTGAACTGGACGCCGCATAATTCGCCGGACGGAAAGTCGATTGTCTTTATCAGCTACGAGCACGGAACTACCGGCCATCCTGTCAACCGTGACATCTCGCTGAGAGTTCTATCTCCGGAGGACGGCAGCGTGCGGACGATCGTCGACCTGGTCGGCGGATCTGGAACGATGAATGTGCCATCCTGGGCACCTGACAGCAGCCACCTGGCCTTCGTCAGCTACCAGATGCTGCCGGCTGAAGACGCCGGCAGCAGTGAGTAGATGCTTTACGTAGTGGACCTGGCAGGCCATGCTGTCTGGCCGCCATGCAGGTACGCGTAGTTACCGATGTGGCCGGCCCGCGCTGCGGCGACGCCTGCTTCTACCGGCGCGTTCGGGTCTTTTCGCGTACGAAGACAATCGAAGAAATTCTCCATGTGGGTAATCGTACCGTCGCGAAAGCTATGTCCGCTGATGACTGGATTCTGCGGCTCCTTCACGCCCTCCTGATGCACGGAAAAGCCACTGCGATTGATCTTCAGCGTCGCTTCCGTACCGCGAAACTCAAGTCCGCCATCGTCAATGGATGAACTCATCATTCCTTCGTAGACGACATCGAAGCCGGGATAACGGAAGGCTGCCTGGATGGTGTCTGGACAGTCCCATTGCTCAAATAAATATTTGTCCGCGAGCATCTGGGCCGCGCGCGGCTGGTCGACCTTCATGGCCCAGTGCACGACGTCAATCCAATGTGCGAAGAGGTCGGTCATGGCCCCACCGCCAAAGTTCCAGTACCAGCGCCAGTGGCTGTACCGTTCATTGCTGAACGGTTGATCGGGAGCAGAGCCAAGCCACAGCTTCCAGTCCAGCGCCTGCTCGTCAAGCGGCTTGGGTCTCCAGTCTCGTTGATAGTTCTGCCACCAGTACGTGCGTACTTGGGTGATGCGGCCCAGGCTGCCGCCCTGGATCATATCGACGGCATCGCGGAAGTGGCTCCAGCTACGCTGCTGCATGCCGCACTGCAGAATGTGTTTGCTGGAACGAACCGCGTGCGTGAGTGTGGCGCCTTCTTCAATCGTGTGCGTCACCGGCTTTTCAAGGTAAACATCTTTGCCTGCAGCGAGAGCATCGACGGCCATTTTGACATGCCAGTGATCGGGCGCCGCGATCAGGACGGCATCCACATCCTGCGAGAGCACTTCTTCATAGTGCAGGTGTGTCGTCGGCATGCCCTTGTACTTTTCCTTCACGGCATCGCGATGGGGGGTGTAAACGTCGCTCACTGCAACGATCTCGCACGGCCCGGCTTGATCCGCAGCGTCGAGCAGATTCTGCATACGTCCGCCGGCTCCGATCACACCAAGGCGAATGGTGTTATTGGCTCCCCATGCCCGGGTGGAGGCCAGTGCCGTCATACCACCTGCAACCAGAAAACTGCGTCGATTCAGCTTATTTGTCATCCTGCTCCGTTCTGCATCTGCATTGAAAACCTGGCACCCTGCTCACTACACATAGGAATCATATGCGATGCGGCTGAACGTTCGCCTGTTCAACGAATCGGATGCCCAGTATCGATGGACGCCATGAATCGTGTGCACTTCACTGTCATACATGCCGGGCTGTTTTGCCATTGCCTGCAGTGAAAGCATCAACTGCTCCTTGGCTTCCGGAGAATGTCTGAGCCCAAACAGGGCATGCCCCAGCGTGCACGCGCAAGTGCAATATACGGGGCACCCGCGGAGTTGTTGATGCAAGCACAGCGCCCTGCAGCATTCTTTCGGCCTGCTCCGCTTTCGCCTCCCCCAATACACGTCTCCAAGGCTGCTACTAACAATCGCTGCGAATGATCGGCGGCGGAAGGTAGATTCACTTTCCACTCCAGGCGTAGTCAGGCAGTTTGGAGAATAGTGCGACGTCGACGATCCACCGTCGGCGTCGCCCATCGATGCATATCAGCAACTTGTCTACAGTTCAGGGCAGGTCTGGAAGTAAGAAGACAATAGAAGATATCTTCCCGGTTGATGCTGGAGAAAATGGCGGAGGGAGAGGGATTCGAACCCCCGTTACCCGCAAAGGTAAAGCGGTTTTCAAGACCGCCGCAATCAACCGCTCTGCCATCCCTCCGCAGGGGATGCAACTGTAGTTTACCAGCCGGCAGCTCTTGGGCGCATACAGGGGTCCACCAACGTCAGAACCGCTGCTACCTTGATCCAGATAAACTCTCAGCAATGCGGCTAGCCAGTAAACAGAAAACCCCTCATAGAGGGGCTTCCTGTGACGAACGTTATTGGCGAACGAGTCTGAACCGGTTTCCTAGAACTGGTTCCAGAGGTACTGGTTGTATACGTCGTGATGAAACTGGACTTCCGGTCCCTTCACGATCGTGCCCAGCAGCCGTGCGCACCGGTCTGCGGAGGCCTGCTTCAGGTCGGCATAGCGACCCTTTACATCTTCGCCCAGCAGCTTTGTCGTCCACGGAGCCGAACGGAAATTGTCAAGCGCCGTGTAGATGTTGTCCGGCAGATACCGTTCTGCCTGGCGCAGGTTCTGGATCTTCGCCGTCTCACCATCGAGACCCGTTTTAAAGATGGAATACAGCACCATGTATGGATTTGCGTCCGGACTGACGGACCGGACCTCAATCCGCGAACTCTTCTCATTGCCCAGCGGGATGCGTACCATTGACCCGCGATCCACGGCAGAAGCTTTGATCTGGTTGGGCGCTTCAAAGTGCGGATCAAGCCGGCGATAGGCATTTACGCTCGCATTCAGCAGCAGGCAGATGTCATTGCCATGGGTCAGCACCCGATCGACAAACTGCCAGGCGAAAGGACTTAGTTTTTCTTCGCCCGCAGGATCCCAGCAAAGATTCTTACCGCCCTTGCTGATGGACAGGTTGGTATGCATCCCGCTGCCGTTGACACCAACGACGGGCTTGGGCAGGAACGAGGCCGTCATCCCCATGGCCGTCGCGACCTGTCGACAAATCAGTTTGTACAACTGAATCTGGTCAGCCGCTGCCACCACTTCGCCATAAGTGTAGTTAATTTCGAATTGCGAAGGCGCTACTTCCGGATGGTCCTTTTCATTCTCGAAACCCATCGCGCGCTGTATCTCGGCGGCAGTATCAATGAACGTGCGCAACGGATCGCCGGGCAGCGAATGATAGTAGCCGCCGGTGTTCACATACTTGAACTCACCTGTCTTGTAGAAGGTCTTCTCCGCATCTTCTCCGTCAAACAGGAAGCCTTCAATCTCGTTGGCCGCATTGAGCGTGTAGCCATTCTTGGCGAATTGCTCATTGGAGAAGGTTTTTAGAAGGCCGCGTACGTCCGCACCGTAGGGCTCGCCGCTCTTGTCGATCACTTCGCCAAAGACCAGCACCTTGCCTTCACCAAAGAAATCGGACGGCACCCAGTAGAAAGCCGCCCAGTCAATGCCGAGTCGCAGGTCGCTCTCGCGCTGCGCAGTAAAGCCACGGATGGACGAACCATCAAAGGTCAGATTGTCCCAGCTTTTCAGCAGAAACTTCTTGTCGTAGTCCAGCATCTGCAGCCGGCCTTCAAGATCGCTGAAGACGACGGTCACGGCCTTGATGCCCTTGGTATCGGTCAGGTATTTCAGCCGCTCTTCGCGGATCGTGTCGATGGCGACGCGGTTCTTCCGCTGCTCTTTCGCCTTCAGATTAAGTTCTTCGAGCTCTTCATACGGCAGTTCCAGAAAATGGCGTAGTTCGTTCGACATCGGTCTCCTCAGCAACGTTGGAATGGCTTGCCGCGAACTCGACGTGGAGCGGGGCGTTCCCACCAGCATAAATGTTCAAAGGGAAGATGCCATAAGGAATAGCTAAAGAAGATTCCATCCGCTGCTGCGCCAGCTTTCATCGTAAGGGCGGGCAGAGTTCCGGCTTCAGCAGCGGTATGTACGCGGCGCAGACTTTGTCAAAGACTGTGTCCCAGGAAGCGCGCAGTGCGTAGTTCCTGGCGTGGACACGCATGGCGTTGTGCCTGGCGGGATCGACCATCACACTTGCGACCACGTCAGCAAAGGCATCGTCCCGGCGGATAAACCCCGTCACCCCATCCCTGACGATACTGCATGGTCCGCCCTCATCTGTTACCAGCGCCGGTACGCCGGAGGCCAATGCCTCAAGCACCACGTTGCCGAAGGTATCGGTGTGCGAGGGAAAAAGCAGCAGGTCCATATTCGCATACGCCCGCGTGAGTGCTTCGCCATGCAGCACGCCGGCGAAGGTTGCCTGCGGCAGTTCGCGCTGCAGCGTTTCAAGCTCGGCTCCGTGGCCAATAATGTGGAATCTAAAATTGCTGATTCCTCGACGGAGTAGTTCCTGGCCAACAGCAATCAGCAGCATGACGTTCTTCTCAATCGACAAACGTCCCACGTACCCGAGGACGAACCTATCGTCATCGCGCTGCCGTCGGCACGGGGAGAACAATACTGTATCGACGCCACGCTGCATCAACGCACAAGGTCGGCTTGTGGCCTTTTCGAGCAAACTGCACAGGTCAGCATTGGGAGCAAATAATTGCCGGGCTGAACGGTAAAACGCGGCAAGTAGAAGGAAAGTTCCTCCCTCCACAAGAGCAGCCAAAGGGGCCCGCCAACTCCGCGGCAACCAGCGTTGCAGCCAGTGGATGCGCCTGCCGGCATACTGATGAAGGTTGGTATGCCATGACCCGACGAGCGGTACGCCCAGCGCGTGCGCCAGCATTGCGCCAATCATCCCCAGTTCGCTGGGCCCGGTAATGTGAATGATCGTCGGGCGAAAGGCGCGAAGCGTGCGCAGAATGACGGGCAGATGGCCTATGAATCCGAAGTCAAAACGAAGGTCCTTTTCGAGCGCGAATGACATCCTTCCACGCGCAAGTTCAAGTGTCTCAACCGTACCCTGTTTTTGATAGTGCTGCGTTCGATCACCAGCTCGTATACACAGGAATGCAAGATCCTCACGACATGCATATGCTTCGAACTGCCTGCTGGTGTGAGCTACGCCATTTACCTCATGGAAGGAGTCGGGCAGATAGGCGACTCGGAGAGCGGCGTCGAGCATAGGCACGAGTGTACGCTCCGCCCATGAACACCATGTGCATGCAAGCCGGAATCAGGAGTAGCCGGTAACGGAGGTAAGGTTGTGCACAGGTAAGGTGTTGCCCCTGCTATCGACAAGGATTTGCTACCGCTCGAAACAACCAGAACAACTTATAAGCCATCCATGTTGATGACATTGAAGAATGCGGGGACTTATGGAAGCCGCGAGGAGAGAACCGTGAGCCTGATCGTAATTCTAGTTATTTTGCTTCTTGTTTTTGGATTTGGCGGATACCGCATGGGACCCGGCATCGGATACTACGGCGGCGGTGGGATCAGCACAATCCTGTTAATCGTCATTATCTTGCTGCTTTTACACGTGATTTAGAGTTTGCCCCGCGAGACAAACAGCAAAGGCCGGAGAGGTTTTCCGGCCTTTGCTGTTTCTAGTAGCCATCCTGTGCTAACTGGAAGCTAATTGCCGCAGGACATACTGCAGGATGCCGCCGTTCTCGTAATAAAGCACTTCCTGTGGAGTATCAATACGTACGATCGCGGAAATAGTTTTCGTCGAACCGTCACTTGCTTTTGCGGTTACGGTGAGTGTCTTACCATTCGCGAATTTTGAAGTCAGCATCGAAGCAAGTCCCGCGAAGTCGAACACCTCTTCCCCTGTGAGTCCAAGCGAATCCACACTCTCACCCGCTGCAAACTGCAGTGGAAGAATGCCCATGCCTACCAGGTTCGAACGGTGAATGCGCTCGAAGCTTTCAGCAATCACAGCGCGGACGCCCAGCAGCCTTGGCCCCTTGGCAGCCCAGTCGCGCGAAGATCCTGAGCCGTATTCTTTACCTGCGAGGATCACCAGCGGCACACCGCGTTCCGCATACTTGACTGAGGCATCGAAGATCGACATGCCTTCGCCTTCGGGCAGCAAGCGGGTCACGCCGCCTTCCGTCCCAGGCGCCAGCTTGTTTTTCAAGCGCACATTGGCGAATGTTCCGCGCACCATCACTTCATGGTTGCCACGCCGTGAGCCGTAACTGTTGAAGTCGCCGGTCTTGACGCCATGCTCTGACAGGTACCTGCCCGCAGGACCATTCGTTTTGATCGAGCCGGCTGGTGAAATATGGTCCGTCGTCACCGAGTCACCCAGTACTGCCAGCACACGCGCACCGGCAATATCCTTCACCGGTTCGGCGACGCGCGGCATGCCTTCGAAGTAAGGGGCTTTGCGAATGTAGGTCGAATCCGGCTCCCACTGGTAGACATCGCCGGTAGGAAACTTGAGGTGCTGCCAGCTTTCGTCTCCATCTGTAACAGTGGCATACTCTTTCTTGAAGCCTGCCGAACTTACCGCCTGCGCAATCGCGTCAGACACTTCCTGCTGGCTGGGCCAGATGTCTTTCAGCATCACCGGCTTACCATCTTTGCCTCTACTGATTGGCTCCGCATCAAAGTCATGATCGATCCGCCCGGCAAGGGCGTAGGCAATCACCAGCGGCGGCGACATCAAGTAATTCGCGCGAACATCGGAGTTGATGCGGCCTTCAAAATTGCGATTGCCGCTCAGCACGGAAACTGCTACCAGCCCGTGGTCTTCTACCGCTTTTGAAACATCGGATGGCAGCGGGCCCGAGTTACCGATGCATGTCGTGCATCCATAGCCCACGACATTAAAGCGGAGCTTGTCGAGATACGGCAGCAGACCTGCCTTGGTGTAGTAATCCGTCACCACGCGCGAACCGGGCGCCAGCGAAGTTTTGACCCACGGCGGCACGGTGAGCCCCCTCTCCACCGCCTTCTTAGCGAGCAGTCCGGCAGCCATCATGACCGAAGGATTGGAAGTATTGGTGCAGCTGGTGATCGCAGCAATCACAACAGAGCCGTGAGCAAGATAAGCATCTACATCCACGCCAAACCGCCCTTTGACCGTCTCTTCCGCAGCCGTCGGCATGGCGGAAGTATCACCCATCATGTGGCCATCTTTACCCGGCTCTGCATGCGCCTCGGTCGAGGTTGCGACGCCGGTCGCAGACATGTGGCCACCCTCACCCTCCCAGCGCTGTGCCTGCCGCTCAGGATTGCGATTGCCGTTTGGTCCCATCAGGCTTGGCAGCTGCTTGCGGAAGCTCGCCCCTGCTTCACTCAGCAATACCCGGTCCTGCGGCCGCTTTGGCCCAGCGACACTTGGCTGTACGGAAGCGAGATCAAGTGAGATGCTCTCGGTGTAGACCGCCTCTTCCGCTTCGGCTGAATGAAAGAGCCCCTGCTCCTTGTAGTACGCCTCTACCAGGGCGATCTGCTCTTCGCTCCGGCCGGTCAGGCGCAGGTAGCGCAGCGTTTCGACATCCACCGGGAAGATCCCGCAGGTGGCACCATACTCCGGCGCCATGTTGGCGATCGTCGCGCGATCGGCCAGCGACAACTCGGCGATACCCGTTCCGTAGAACTCCACGAACTTGCCGACAACGCCGAGTTTACGCAGCATCTCGGTCACGGTCAGTACCAGGTCAGTTGCTGTCGCGCCTTCCTTCAGTTTGCCGGTCAGTTTAAAGCCGACCACCTGCGGCACCAGCATGGAGACGGGCTGACCGAGCATTGCAGCCTCTGCTTCAATGCCGCCGACGCCCCAGCCAAGCACGCCCAGGCCATTGATCATCGTCGTGTGCGAATCCGTGCCGACCAGCGTGTCAGGATACGCGCGAAGCGTCTTACCGGAAGGGCCGTCGGCTTCGGTTGTAAACACGCCACGGGCCAGGTATTCGAGGTTGACCTGGTGACATATCCCCATGCCCGGCGGCACTGCCGAGAAATTCCGGAAGGCCGACTGGCCCCACTTCAAAAATGCGTACCGCTCGCGGTTACGATCAAATTCCAGCATTGAATTGATAAGGTAGGAGTTGTTTGTACCGTACTCATCCACCTGCACCGAGTGGTCAATCACCAGCTCGGCCGGCTGCAGAGGGTTGATTTTCTCCGGATCGCCGCCCAGCACCTTCATGGCATCGCGCATAGCTGCCAGGTCGACAATCGCCGGCACGCCGGTAAAGTCCTGCATCAAGACACGCGCGGGCATAAAGGCAATCTCGCGGTCCGGGGTTGCCGCGGCATCCCACTTAGCCAGGAACTCGATGTCGCTGGCGGTTACACTTTTTCCGTCTTCCTGCCGCAGCAGGTTTTCCAGCAGGATGCGGAGAGAAAACGGCAGCCTGGCGAGCGACACGCCTGCTTTTCCATCAAGCGCTTTCAGCCGAAAAATTTCATAAGTCTTGCCCCCTACCTGCAGTGTCCCTTTACTTTGAAAACTGTTCATTGTCATAGATCCTTTCCTGCGCGGATGATCGCGCGCTTCCTTGCCCACAGCAGAAGACCGTCTCCCAGCCGCCCGGGGTGTCGCGACAACGGCTGATTTAATTTAAAGGGAAAATGCTGACGCGCGCCCGCGGTCATGCCGGCCGCGACGAAAGCGCCTGCCAGCGGGCATGGCCGGAACGACAAGAATCGAAGGTCGTTCTTTGTGTGGCAGGCTCATAGGGACTGAAGAAGGGTCATCTCGACCTGTATTTTACCGCGTCCCAGCCACCCATAGCCACGAAGTTGCGAGCGTACGCAACACTGTTCAAAAACAACTAGGCGGTCTTTCCGTGGCGGGCGTACACTCGCGACACTCTTGTATCTGGCGGGTAAAACCATGAAGCACACTTCCACGTACCGAAGTTATTGGATGACCATTGCAGCTGCCGGCTGCCTGTTTACCGCTGCAATGCGCGCAGAAGGCCCCGCCGGGGTTCGCATTGTGCGCCTGAGCGAGGTGCGCGGCGGCGTGAAGCTGGACCGCAGCATCGGCAATGGCTTCGAACCTGCTTTTCAGAATCTGCCGATCGTGCAAGGCGCAAAGTTAAAGACCGACGATGGCGTAGCCGAGGTCGAATTTGAGGACAACAGCAGTCTGCGCCTTACCCCGGATGCGGTCGTCGAGTTCCCCCAGTTGTCGAGGGATGCTACCGGCAACACCGTTACGAAGATAAATGTGCTGCGCGGGACCGTTTATGTCAGCCTCTCTGACCTGCATACCACCACGTTTCTGGTGACGAGCGGCCAGAGCCATTTTGTCCTTTCGCCCTCCACGCATATGCAGTTCAATGCCGGAGTTGCCAACAGCACTCTAGCTGTCTACAAGGGCCGCGTACAGGCGCAGGTCGGGTCAAGTCTCACGACCGTCGACCAGAAGAAGACTCTCACCTTCAACCAGACTGGCCAAGTGCAGCCGCAACTGGTCAGCAAGGTGGAAAAAGGCTCGTATGACGCCTGGGACAAGACATCTGTCGATTATCACAAGCGCTACATGAGCAACCAGGCCGCTTCAACTTTCAATGGCGGCTCCGGCGTGTTTTCAGGCGTCAGCGATCTGAACTACTACGGCAACTTTTCGGATGCAGGCGGTTGCGGTAACATGTGGCGGCCCTACTTTGCGGGCGCGAGTTTCGATCCCTATGCCAACGGGATTTATGCCCAGTATGCGGGCGGGTATTCATGGGTTTCACCCTATCCCTGGGGATGGCTGCCTTACCACTCGGGCAGCTGGCAGTACTGTTCCGGCTACGGCGGAGGAGCCGGCGGTTGGGGCTGGCTTCCCGGCAACACCTACGTGGGCCTGGCCAATACGCTGCTGACGGTCAAGCCTAAATCGGGTCCGGTTCGCGTGGGCCCCCCGCATCTGCCGCTGGTCAAGTCTGCTTCGCTGGTCCCAGTCCAGACGCAACCGGTAGCGCTGTCAAAGCTGGCGGGGCAGGATACCTTCGTCTTTGCGAAGGGATCGGCCGGCTTAGGCATTCCGCGGCAAACTTACGGGAACCTGCAGCACGCCTCCATGCATGCCGAGCAGCATGGTTCTGCAACAGCCATGGCATCGTGGACAGCATCGCCGTCCTCCGGCTACTCCGCCGGCAGCACCAATCGTGGGGGGAGCCTTTCTGCGATGCATAGTTCCGCGTCGAGTTCTTCGGGCTTCTCGGGTGCTTCGCATACGTCCTCTGGCGGGCGGTCGACAGGCGGAGCCGCTGGTGGCGGTGGCCATCGGTAAAGGCCTGACCATCTGATTTTGATGGAGGCGGGAAGAAATACGGAAAACGCAAATCCCTCCAGTGCGCTTTGCTGCGGTCGGGATGACAAGATGACGAGGCACTTTAGCGTATCAACAATACCTGACCGGCCTCTTTGCACTCCGGCTGCGCTGGATGACAAGTAATGCGTCCCAAAATTATCCAGGAGCCAGCGGGCTGCTTGCAGCCGAGTGAGTCGTAGACCCACCTTCCTGGACCTACGAAGAAGCACTGAAAGTAAGACGATAAACGCTCACCGGCCGGGGAAGGGTGCGACCAACGGGAACATCATCGCCGCAGGCGTGCCCGCCTGCATGGCAAATGCCTGGTAGAGGAGGACGGCGTTCAGGCCGACGATGATGCTGACAGAGAGCCAGCCAAGGCAAAGCATACGCTTCCCATTCACAAAGATGCCCATCACGTTTTTGCGCTGCGTCAGCAATAGTAGAGGGATGAGAGCGAAGGGGAGCGTAAAGCTGAGGATCACCTGCGAGAGCAGGATAATCTTCAACGGCTCAAGGCCCAGGCCGATGACCACGATGGCTGGTATCAACGTCAGCAATCTGCGCAGGAAGACGGAAAACTTTACTTCGAGAAAACCATCGAGAATCATCTGTCCGGCCATGGTGCCGACGGTTGACGATGAGAGTCCTGAAGCAAGCAGCGCAATCGCGAACAGCCACGGCGCAAGATGGCCCAGCAGCGGGCCAAGCGAGGCATGGGCGACTTCAATCGAAATGCCTTCCATGCGCTTCCCGGCAAACGCGCCAGCCGCCACGATCACCATGGCGGAGTTCACCAGCCACGCTCCGTTCATCGCCGCAAGAATGTCAAAGAACTCAAGCCTCAGGTGACGGAGCCGTGCGACCTGGGCATCCGGGACCGACAAGCCGTGCGTTTCTTTCTTCAGTCGCGGCTGCACCAGGCCCGAATGCAGATACACCACGTGCGGCATGACTGTCGCGCCCAGCATGGCGACGGCCAGGTAAAGGCTCGAACCGTTCACCATCGGCACCGCGGTGTGCAGGGCGATCTGACGCCAGTCCGGATGCACCAGGAAGACTTCCATGGCGTAGCAGATGCCAATCACCACGACAAACATCATGATGACGGCCTCAAGCTTGCGAAAACCGAAGCGATCGAGCGCCAGGATGCCGAAGACGCAGATGGCTGAAGCGATGGCGGCCAGCAGCAAGACTTCCGTTCTGCCCATGCCCGTGGCCAACAAGCGGTTCCCCAGCAGGAGATAAAAACCAAGCGCAGCCCCCAGGAACTCTGCCAGGTCGGTTGCCAGCGCGGAAAGCTCCGCCGCTACCCAGAGGAAGATGGTGGTGCCGCGGGAGAAGTGGTCGCGGCAGTTCTGCGGGAGTGTGCGGCCTGTGGCGATACCCAATTTGGCAGACAGATACTGGATCAGGATAGCCATGGCATTTGACCACAGCAGCACCCATAAGAGTTGATAGCCGAAGCGCGTCCCGCCATCCAGGTTGGAGACGAAATTTCCCGGATCAATGTACGCGATGCTCGCCACAAAGGCCGGCCCCATTGACGACCAAAGCTCACGCGCGCCAATACGGGGCGCCTGGGGCGATTCCTGCAGCGGGATGGATGTAGTCGCGTGCATGGTTGGTCTGGCTGGCAGCAGAGGGAGCTACCCTCAAGTATAGGTGGATGCGCGCTCAGCGCCGGCTGAATCGCTCGACACCGCCTTGATATGTTCCCTGCCGGTCATCGCCTGACCCCGACGCTCAACGAGCGAAGCGCTGAAGTGTGTCCTGCTCCATCTGCTCTAGAATTGCATTGACAGCAGAGGCTTTCGAACCATGTCGCAAAGCAGCAGCAACATTCTCATTTTTGGCGCCGGCGGCCGGGAACACGCACTTGCCGCTACCCTGCGAAAATCCCCGCGAGCGGGCACCATCACCTGCGCACCCGGCAACGCCGGTATGGCCCAGATCGCGACTTGCGTGCAGGTCAAGCTGACTGACCTTGACGACATGCTGCGCGTGGTCGCGCAGGTGCAGCCGGACCTGGTGATCATCGGGCCCGAACTGCCATTGTCGCTTGGGCTGGCCGATGAGTTGCAGCGCCGCAGTATCCCCGTCTTCGGCCCCACCCGCGAAGCCGCCATGCTCGAAACCAGTAAGAGCTTCTCCAAACGCTTTATGCAGCGCCACAATATTCCCACGGCCGCGTATGCCGTTGTCACCAATGAGGCGGAGGCTATTGAAGCGCTAAACCATTTCAACACGCCGCTGGTCATCAAGGCAGATGGCATCGCCGCGGGTAAAGGTGTCCTCATCTGCGACACCATGCCAGGTGCTAAGGCTGGTATTGCCGGCCTGTTCTCGGGAGAACTACTCGGCAGCCGAGGCGAGACGTCACTTGTCATCGAAGAATTTCTAAAGGGCGATGAAATCTCATACCTGGTGCTGACAGACGGCAAACATGTTGCTCCGCTTGTACCTGCACAGGACCATAAACGGATCGGCGAAGGCGACACCGGCCTCAACACCGGCGGCATGGGCGTCTACACCACGGATTCGATGATGACTGCCGAGATGCGCCAGTGGGTACTCGAACACATTATCCAGCCAACCCTCGACGGCATGGCCGCCGAAGGTACGCCATTTGTCGGCGTACTTTACTGTGGGTTGATGATGACGGCCCGCGGTCCGATCGTGCTGGAATTCAACGCGCGCTTTGGCGACCCCGAGACCCAGGCTATCCTGGCCAGGCTTGACTCTGACCTGCTCGACGCCATCGAAGCCTGCGTCGAAGGCCGCCTCAGTGACACAGAACTTCGCTGGAAGCCGGGCGCATCCGCATGCGTCATTGCCAGTTCAGCCGGCTATCCCGGCAGCTACCCGATCGGCCTGCCGATTACCGGCCTCCATGCAGCTGCGGAGAGTCCGTCCGTGCAGATATTTCATTCCGGCACTGCCATGGCGGAAGGCGCAGTCGTCACCGCAGGCGGCCGCGTGCTGGGCGTGACAGCTTCGGGACCGACGCTTGAAGAAGCCCTGACCCTTTCCTACTCTGCCATGGAGAGGATCAGCTTCGAAGGAATGTACTACCGCAAAGACATTGGCCACCGTGCCTTGTGCAGGCAGTGGGAATAGCTCCAGGCCATTGCATTAACTCCGACCTGTTCCTTCCCTCTAAGCAGGAGACCTGCTAGCGACACTCCGCCTGTACGGCAGTCGCACGATGCCAGACTTCTGTCCGGCCCAGCAGGGAAATTCCAATAAATCCCCGCAGCTTCAATTCGTCCCCGTCTATCGCGATCGTACCGCTGTAGGTATGGCCGGATTCGGGATCATAGACCTGGCCATCCGCCAGATGCTGGGCATCCACCTGCCGGAAGCCGGTGCCGATATCCAGACCGCATAGCGGTCGATCCCGCAGATCGGTCTTGGGATTCTTGGCGTCTTTTTTCTCGGGAATGGTCGGCGACAGCTTGACGATCTTCAAGCAGATTTGCGGTCCGCACGAATACAGGCGAACGATGGCATTGTCGGGTGAACTCCAATCGCCCAGGAGGCCCGGGGAGGGAGCGACCGCCATGCTATTGGCTGCACCAGAAAGCAGCATCGCCCACACTCCGGGCAGTAATAATGATCGAATCTGCATTGGTCCCTCCAGGGCCGCTTTCAAGCAGGATTGGATGCAAACTCTTCAAGGGGGATCGTCGTTGAGTGCTGTGTCCGCAGAAAAGCTGTTGTAATGGAAGCCAGTCTACTAAGAATCAGAGGAAAGCCAATGGCCTGTGACCCCCATGTGTATGCAGCGGTAACACCAGCAATGCTCGATTGTTTTTCCGAGTCGGTAGAGAGTGCCTTTGGCATCGCAGTGAGCGGCGACCAGGGCTCGGCCACCGCAATGGGAACCTCGCTGGCGTGGGATTACCAGCGGCAAGCGGAGCTGCTGACCATCACGTGCACCACCAAGCCCATTTTCCTGTCATGCGACATGATCTACGGCCACCTCGGCGGCATGTTGAAGAAGTGCAAGGAGTAGAACAGGTCAACCGGCCTGGATCGAACTCCACCCTGATGAGTCAATCTGGCAAAGCGGCGCGAAGTTGATCTAAGCAAAGCGCCGCCAGGTTGAAGGGTCGACCTTTAACCGCGCAAGGCAGCCACCGGCGCAGCCCTAAGCCAGCACCCTATCCTCGACATTCGCCTGCAGGCCGAACACCTCGGCAATTCGCTCGTAGGAACGACGCCGTGCTGGATGGCTATGCAGGATGTTCACCAGCAGGACTTCATCTGCCTGATACTCCTCGGCGACTGCCCGCACCCCTCGCTCCACCTGCTCCGGGGTGCCGAGAATGACCCTGCGGCGATGCAGCAATCCTGCCAACTGTCCTGGATTGGCATCGAGAAATGCCTTCGCATCCTCCGGGGTCGGCACCGCGATCAAGCGGCCCGCATGCAGCATCACCATCAGCATGTAGAAGCTTTGGGCCAGGTGCTTCGCTTCTGCCTCAGTATCGGCGCAGATAGCCCAGGCCGCCACGGTAACATGGGGCTTCGTCGACACAGCCGAAGGCTGGAAGTGCTCGCGATACATGACAGCCGCTTCCGCGCCGAAGGGATTGATAAAGTCCGCGAAGGTATACGGCAGACCTAATTCGGCGGCCCAGATGGCACTCTGCGGCGACGAGCCAAGCAGGGCAATGTCCGGCCGGGCTGAGCCACCGGGTAAGACGGCTTTGCGAAACTTGCGCGGTGTGGGCAGCTGGCGATATCCGAAGTTGTCGAGCAGTTCCAGCAGTTGATCATGAAAATCATCCGGCATTCTCTGCCGGCGATCTCTTTGCAGAGCGAGCGTGGTCATGGCATCCGTTCCAGCCGCGCGCCCGATGCCGAGATCGATGCGGCCCGGATAAAGCGCACTCAGCATACTGAAGGTCTCCGCTACTTTCAGGGGACTGTAGTGCGGCAGCATGATGCCGCCGCTGCCAATGCGCATGCGTGAGGTGGCAGCAGCTAACAGGCCGATCATGACTTCCGGCGCCGCCAGCGCCAGGCCCGGCGTGCCGTGATGCTCGGCAACCCAGTAGCGGCTATAGCCGAGACCATCCGTCAGGCGGGCGAGGTCAAGAGTGTTGCGCAAAGCCTGGCCGCCGGTGTGTCCCTCGGGTATAGGCGACTGGTCCAGGACCCCCAGTACCAATGGCTTTTCTCGATCGCTTGTCGTCACGGTATTCATGGTCGCCACCTAGCAAACTAGATGCTGGGAGCGCAGTCGCAGATTCAGCAGGTAAATGCGTCCTCGCAGTGCCATTTCATGTAGTTTTCCGCGAGAATTATGCTTAATCTGGCGTGATTCGCTTCGGAAAAGCGAATCTTTCGCAACGAAACCGGAATCTATTCGCCTGTCCACCAGGAGAGAAATATGGCAGCAGAAACCCCTGATTTTTCCACCGATGATGCAGTTTATAAAGCAATCCTCGGTCGCAGGAGCCCGCGCAGCTTCTCAGAGCAGCCAGTGTCATCCGCCGATCTGACGAAGGTTTTCGAAGCAGCACACTGGTCCGCCTCGTCCTACAACGAGCAGCCATGGCGCTTTCTCGTAGGGAAAAAAGGCGATGCTACCTGGCAGAAGATCTTTGACTCCCTGATCGAGTTCAACCAGGGCTGGGCGAAAAGCGCCCCGGTACTCATCCTGTCCTACGCCAGCAATAAGTTCGCCCACAATGGCACGCCGAATCACTACGCGCTGTATGACACCGGCGCGGCAACCGCCTACCTGGCCCTGGAGGCCTGGCAACTGGGCTTGCGCACGCACTCCATGGGCGGGTTTGACGCTGCGAAAGTGCGCGCTGCCTTTGCCCTTGCTGATGATTACGAGATTGGCGCAGTCACAGCCCTCGGCCATGTCGGGGACGGCTCCGAACTACCCGAGCAGTTGAAGCAGATGGAAGCGGGTCCGCGGGTCCGAAAGCCGATAGAAGAACTCGTCTTCAGCGAACCGGGCAAGCCGGCAACTCTTTAGCAGCCACCTACCGGGTGCCCCAGGTCTCGGGGCTGAGACCTGGTCTGTCCGGAAGTGTTCTCGCAGTCGTTTACGATCGAACGCCGCGCGTTCGCCATCGGATGCGTAGCGACAGCATCCGTAAAACGAAGCCGGCCAGAATTGCCATGACCGTGGACGCGGTGCGATCGATCTTCATCCACTCGCAGACAAAGAACACCAGCACTGAGAAGACAGACGCAATCGCGTAGGGCTCGCCCCGTTCGAAGACCCGCGGCGTCCTGCCGCTGAATACATCGCGCAGCGACCCTCCGCCGACGGCTGTGGTGACGCCCAGCAGCAGTGCGGGGACAAAGGTCAGGCCGGCGTTCACCGCTCGCGTGGCGCCGGCAACTGAAAACAAGCCGAGTGACAACGCGTCGATCCACAGAAAGAGGCTGCCCAGAGTACCCCGCACCTCACCTGTCTGCGAATCAAAGTTGCGGCCATTGCGCATCAGCACCAGTCCGAGCAAAGCCCCGATCAGGGCATCCAGCAGATAGCGGGTGTCAGTCAATGCCAGCGGCGGTCCGTGGCCGATAAGCACGTCGCGGAGGATGCCACCGCCAAGCGCGGACAGGAAGGCTAGGCCGAACAAGCCAATGACGTCGTAGTTGTACGTCGTGTTTCGTCGGACCTCGAGCGCCCCACCCAGGGCACCCACCACCACGCCTGAAAACTCGACAATGGAGAAGATCTGGCTGGCATGCGGTGTTGGAGGCAAGGGCACGGAAGGCAACGGCATAGACGACCAGTATCGTCGATCCTTACTTGTGGCCGTATTCATCTTTGTGCCGTTTCTCCTTTGCCGTCTGCGCATACGCTGCCCACTGTTTTGGTGACTCCTGTTTTGCTGAGAAGATAAACCAGAAGCATTACGGAGGTCCCCTTGCGCGTCTATCTCTCCCGCCTGCGCCAGATCATTCTGGACGCCTTGATCGTCCTTCCATTCGCAACCATGTTGGTGCTCGCAGCAGATGCCCAGAGTTCCGGGAATATCGCCTTCCAGCGCGCCTCTCATTACAGGCGCGGCATCAATGCCAGTATGTGGTTCGCGCAAACGCGCGACTACTCGCCGCAGCGCCTTACCACGTACACCACGGAGGAAGACTTCAAACTTATTCATGACCTGGGCTTCGATCACGTCCGCCTCTCGATCGACCCGGCCCCCCTTCTCCAGCCGCCACTCACAGGCGGCCTGAACACCGCGCACCTGGCGCTGCTCGACAATGCTGTTCAAGAGATCCTGGATAACCACCTCAACGTGGTGCTCGATATACATCCTGAGGATGAGTACAAGCATGCGCTGCGCGAGGACAGCGAAGCGCAGGCTGCGTTTGTCCAGTTCTGGGGCGCATTCGCGGGGCAGTACGCTAAGACCGACCCGGAACATGTCATCTTCGAGATTCTTAACGAACCAGAAGTAAACGATGCAGCGGCGTGGGCCAATCTGCAGGGCCAGGTGGTGCCGGCTATTCGCCTGGCAGCGCCCATGCACACCATCGTTGCGACCGCGGCCCACTACTCGGGCCTGCGCGATCTACTTGAATTTCAACCTGTCTCCGATCGCAACGTCATCTACACCTTTCACGATTACGATCCCTTTCCCTTCACGCACCAGGGCGCTACCTGGACCAGCTCGCAGGTGAAATCACTCAGCCAGATTCCTTATCCATCGACGCCGGAGAATATTGCACCGAAGCTCGCGCAGGAGCAGTCTCTTGACGCTCAGTTCTGGCTGAATGAATACGGTCTTTCACAATGGAATGCTGAACATATTTCGTCAGAGATCGCCTTCGCACGAAAGTGGGGTGAACAGTATCATGTGCCTGTCTGGTGCGGTGAATTCGGCGTGTTCCGCGATCACGCCGATCCCGCCATGCGCGCAGCATGGATCCATGACATGCGTATTGCGCTTGAGGCCAACAACATCGGCTGGGCCATGTGGGACTATCGCGCCAACTTCGGCCTTGCCACAGACGTCAACGGCAAACGCCTCGCCGATCCACTCGTGGTGAAAGCCTTGGGCCTTCGCACTCAGTAGCATTGGACGCGGTAACGAGGATGCTCCAGGTTCTTGCAGCTCAGACCTGGGCGGGGCTTAGCTCACCAATGCAGAAAACGCATGCTTCGCGGCTTCGATGGTCGCATCCAGATCATCAGTCGTATGGGCGGTTGAAAAGAACGCGGCCTCGAATTGCGAAGGCGGCAGCCACACGCCCGCCTCCAGCATGGCGCGATGAAATTTTCCAAACGCCACCGTGTCTGACTGTGCAGCTGTGACAAAATCGACGACCGGCTTCTCTGTAAAGAACCAAGTCACCATGGCGCCGACGCGGTTTGTCACTACTGGAACGCCTGCAGCTTTCGCGGCATCGGCAAAGCCTTCTGTGAGCCATCGCCCACTGGCTTCCAGTTGCGCATACACATCCGCCTGGTTGTCGATCAGGTACTGTACCGTCGCCATGCCGGCAGCCATGGCCAGAGGATTGCCGCTCAGCGTTCCCGCCTGGTACACCGGCCCTAAGGGCGCCAGCATGTTCATGATTTCCGCCTTTCCGCCAAAGGCTCCGCAGGGCAAGCCGCCGCCAATGATCTTGCCCAGCGTCGTCATATCCGGCGTCACGCCATAGCGCTGCTGCGCTCCGCCAAGCGCCACGCGAAAACCGGTCATCACTTCGTCAAAAATCAGCACAGCACCGTGCTCGACAGTGATCGCCCGTAACGCTTCGAGGTACCCGGGAGCAGGCGCGACTGTGCCCATATTTCCCGCGATCGGCTCGAGAATGATGGCGGCAATCTGATCTTTTCTTTCAACAAATGCTGCTTTGACCGCTTCAATGTCGTTATAGGGAAGCGCCAGCGTGAAGTGCGCGATCTCTTCCGGCACACCCGCAGAACCGGGAATGCCGAAGGTGGCCACACCCGATCCGGCCTTCACCAGCAAGCCATCGGCATGACCGTGATAACAGCCCTCAAACTTGATGAAATATTTCCGGTCTGTATAGGCGCGCGCCAGGCGTATGGCCGACATGGTGGCTTCGGTCCCGGAGCTGACAAACCGCAGCTTCTCCATCGACGGGTAACACTGCCGCACCAGCTCCGCGAGATCGGCCTCGGCCGCATGGGACGCACCAAAGCTGGCCGAGCGCTCAGCCGCCTTCTGGATCGCTTCGACCGCTGCCGGCCAGGCATGGCCGAGAATCATCGGCCCCCATGAGCCAAAGTAGTCGATATAGCGATTGCCGTCCGCGTCCCACAGGTAAGCGCCCCTGGCGCGCTCGATGAATGGAGGTTCGCCGCCAACGGCACGGAAAGCACGAACCGGAGAATCAACACCGCCGGGCAAGAACCCCTCGGCACGCAACTGCAACTGGCGGGAACGGGTGAGTGTACGCATTGCTTCCAGTTTAGAGTGTGCTGCAGCTTCGGTCGCGTCATGTTGCAATGGAAGGGTCAAACGCATCGGAGACCGAACATGCCCGACAAACAAACCGCCTCTCCCAGACTCATCCCGCCTTTTACCGAAGCGACAGCAGCAATGAAAGTAAAAGCAGCCGAAGCTCTCTGGAACACCTGCGATGCCGAGCGTGTCGCCCTTGCTTATACCGAAGATGCGGAGTGGAGAAACCGCGATGAATTTCTAACAGGCCGTGCTGCGATCGTCGCGTTCCTGACACGAAAATGGCAGAAGGAGCTTGACTATTGCCTGCAAAAAACTCTCTGGACGTTCAATGAAAACCGCATCAGTGTGAGCTTTGAATATGAAAGCCATGACCAGACCGGACAATGGTTTCGGTCCTACGGGGTCGAGTTGTGGGAGTTCGCACTCGACGGGCGCATGCGGCGCCGGATCGCCAGCATTAACGACGCGACAATAGAAGAGGCGGATCGCCGATTCAAGCGCTAGGGCAAATCACACGATGACTTTGTCAGCTTCGCCGAGTCACGGCACCTTCCTGGTCATCTCGAGCAAAACGCAGCGGATTCGCTGGACGGCCGCATCCCAGCATCAATCACTTGATCTACAAAGAGGAGCAGGTAGAAAACAGCAGCGGTCGTGCCTTCTACCTGCAAATCCGGATGATCAGAGAGGCTGTACGTCGGCGGCCTGCCAACCTTTCGGTCCTTTCACGACGTTGAACTGCACTGCCTGGCCTTCCTGCAGGCTCTTAAAGCCACTGGAGGTTATGGCTGAATAATGCACAAACACATCTTCGCCGTTCTGTCGTGAGATGAACCCGAAGCCCTTTGCGTCGTTAAACCACTTCACTGTGCCTTGTTCCATTGCGATTCCCTGAGTTGAATTGCGCTAAAGTGAATTCGACCGGTATGGGTCAAAAACAGCTCGCTCACGGTCCGGCGCAGGCACTGGATGCAACCTGTGGCTCACCGATAGCGGCGGCGCGCCGCCAGTTTATCAGAGTCAGCGGCTGTTTCTCATGGCCGAAAAACGCACCATAGTGAGGTATTGCATTGCTCCCGTACAGGATGATCATTTCCCGGCGACTTCAACCGCAAAAGGCAGACCCGAACCAATGAAGAACCAGCAATTTACGCAACTGCTGGCTGTCGGCATCGCCAGCCTGGACGAGCAGTTCCCCCCGTTAGCGCAATATTCGCGGAGCCCTGCAGGGCCAGTTGACCCTGCGGCCGCGGCCGTCCTCGCGCAGGTAGCCGAACGGATGGCCGACAACTACCCCTACTTTCATCCGCTGTATGCCGGGCAGATGCTGAAGCCGCCGCACCCCATCGCACGCGCTGCCTATGCCATGGCGATGGGCATCAACCCCAATAATCACGCCCTGGATGGGGGCCGCGCCAGTTCCAAAATGGAAGTGGAAGCCGTTGCCGCCATCGCCCGCATGTTCGGCCTGACGCAGCACCTGGGTCACCTGACCAGCGGCGGCACCTTCGCCAACCTCGAAGCCCTCTGGGTGGGCGGCCAGCTTGTGCCCGGCGCCGCCATCCTGGCTTCAGACCAGGCCCACTACACGCACAGCCGGATTTCTGCCGTCCTCAAACTGAACTTCGAGACCGTCCCAACGGATATGTACGGCCGTTTGGACATAGCTGCCCTCGAAGCCCGTCTGCAGCAGGCCGAGGTCGGTGAACGGAGGCCGGTCGGCACCGTGGTGGCTACGCTGGGTACCACCGCTGTGGGCTCGGTAGACCCGCTGGCTGCAATCCTCAAACTGGCCGAACGCTATCGCTTTCGCGTCCACGTAGATGCTGCCTACGGCGGCTATTTCCATCTGTCATCTACATTACAAGCTGCGGCGCGGGAGGCTTACGATGCCATCTCGAAGGTGGATTCGATCGTCATTGACCCGCACAAGCATGGCCTGCAGCCTTACGGCTGTGGTTGCATTTTGTTTCGTGATCCTTCCGTCGGCCAGTTGTATAAGCATGATTCTCCCTATACCTACTTTTCGTCTACCGAGCTTCATTTGGGCGAAATCAGCCTGGAATGCTCGCGTGCCGGCGCCGCGGCTGTCGCCCTTTGGGCGACGCAGCAGTACCTGCCGATGGTGACCAACGGCGAATTCGCTGCAGACTTAAACCTTTGCCGCTCGGCCGCGCTGGAGCTGCACCAGCGCCTGAGCAACGATGCCCGTTTTGTCGTTGCATTCGCGCCGGAACTGGATATTGTCTTCTGGGCGGTCCATGCTGATTCGCCGGAAGAATCCGGGCGACTTGCCCAGGCTATCTTCGACGAGGCAGCAGAGCGTAACCTGCACCTGGCATTGGTTTTACTGCCCATCCGGTACTTTCCGGCGGGGAGCTGGACGAGTCCGGGCGGTGCTACCCATGTACGCTGTCTCCGATCGGTCCTGATGAAGCCGGAGCATGCCGCGTGGGTTCCGGAGATTTACCGCCTGCTGACAGAAGCCGCCACGTCTGTCCTGAACATTCCAGCGGGACTCTGATGCCCGACGCAATTCACGCCGATAGACCAGGCAAGCTCAGTTTCACTGAAGCTCGAGCATCAGGTCAGCACCCGTAGCTTTCTTTGTTTCTTTGCTTTAGCCGGGTACGCTGTGGCTCTTTGGATCAATGCATAGCCCGACGGAGTCGACAGCCGAGAAAAGGGAGAGCCAGGAGTGACACCGAAGTCGTAACGGAGGCTATAGGTTCTGCACTATGACCTTGGTACACTACGCGCACGCATTCCGATTTGACAGAGACTGGCGGATGAGGCGATTTGTGCATCGCACCATGGACGAAGACCGGTTTTCAGATCCAGGCAAGCAGAGGATCGCTTTGTTGGAGACCGGAAGCTCGACTGCAGGCAGATAGGCCCGGAAGAAGGGTGCATCACCGGCAGCCCGACAGTATGGAGGGATAGACCTGCATGTACTTCTCTGAACAGACGGGTAAGAACGCCCGCAATTTCTCGAGCATTCACGACTTTTCGAATATCCACGGGCACGCGGCATACTTCTCCATGGAGATCGCCATCCTTCCCGGCATGCCCACCTACAGCGGCGGCCTCGGAGTGCTTGCCGGTGATACGCTGCGGGCCGCTGCTGACCTGGGTGTACCGCTGGCGGCCGTCACCCTCGCGCACCGCAAAGGCTACTTCCGCCAGTTTCTGGATGCCAGCGGCCAGCAGCGCGAGACCGAGCAGCCATGGAACCCGGCAGATACCCTGACTCTTGAAGATCCGCGGGTTGCCGTCCAGGTAGAAGGGCGTACGGTGTTCGTCCGGGCCTGGCGTTATGACATGGAAGGCGTTACCGGCCATACCATTCCGATCTATTTGCTGGATACTGATCTGGAGCAGAACGACCCGCGCGACCGCACCCTCACCGACCATCTTTACGGCGGCGACAACAACTATCGCCTGGCCCAGGAGATCGTCCTCGGCATAGGCGGCGCGCGCATGCTCGAAGCACTGGCATACGATGTCAACGTTTACCACATGAATGAAGGTCATGCGGCACTGCTCACCGTTGCCGTGCTGGAAAAGCAGCTGAATGGCGGGGCGTTTTCCAGTGCTACCGACCGTGACTTCGAAACCGTCCGCCAACTGTGTATTTTCACCACTCACACACCGGTTCCAGCCGGTCACGACCGCTTCTCGATGGAGCAGGCCTATCGCATCCTTGGCTCTGACGCTGTTCATTTGCTTGAACGCATTGGCGGCGTACACGAAGGCATGCTCAACCTGACCTACGTGGCCATGCGTCTCTCCCGTTTCATGAACGGCGTGGCCATGCAGCACATGAAGGTCTCGCGCGAGATGTTCCCCGGCGTTGCCATTGATGGCATCACCAACGGCGTCCATGCGGCAACCTGGGTGGCGACCCCGATGCAGAACCTGTTTGACAAGCATTTTCCGCGCTGGAGGGTCGATAATAACCATCTTCGTTATGCCATCGACATTCCGGGCGAGCAACTCGCAGAGGCTCACCTGGAGCAGAAGCGGGCACTCTTCTCGGTGGTCAAGGAACGGACCGGCCTGGAACTCGATGAAAATGTCTTTACCATTGGTTTTGCCCGTCGCGTCGCTACCTACAAGCGTGCGGACCTGCTGTTTTCCGATCCTGAACGGGTAGCCAAGCTGGCCGACACTTTCGGTGGCCTGCAGGTGCTTTATGGCGGCAAGGCCCATCCTCATGACATGCCCGGCAAGGAATTGATCAAGCGGGTCTTCGCCGCGGCAGCGAAGTTGACCAACGCCAAACTGCACATTGTTTACCTTGAGAATTACGAATGGGCGTTAGGCGCTCTGCTGACGGGCGGCGTCGACATCTGGCTTAACAACCCTGAGCGGCCTCTTGAAGCCTCCGGTACCAGCGGTATGAAGGCTGCGCTGAACGGCGTTCCCAGCGTCAGTATCCTGGACGGCTGGTGGATCGAAGGCTGCATAGAAGGCGTTACCGGCTGGGCCATCGAAGACGGCAGCTCGAATGAAGAGGAAGCCGACCATCTTTATGCCAAGCTCGAAAATGCGGTGCTTCCGCTGTACTATCGCAACCGCAAAGAGTGGAACAGGATGATGGGGACCTGCATCGCTAACAATGGCACCTTCTTCAATACGCAGCGAATGCTGCAGCAGTACCTGGTCAACGCTTACTACCCGGAGCAGGAGGTTCATTACTCGGCTGACGTTCTTGAAAAGAGCTTCGCCCGCGATGCCTCTGAACCCGCCTGAACAGGCTATTAAATTTCGCTTAAAGGCGGCACTCTACCATGAG
>CAZZXL010000047.1:0-333 GCA_964658035.1 uncultured Acetobacteraceae bacterium | reverse complement strand
CAGGTGCTGCCTTTATGTCTGGCAGGTGCTGCCTTCAGCCTCCCAAGGGGACCCCGGCGTCTCTGCCGAACCACATCCATGGAGTGGGCGTCCGTGGAGCGCGGTTCGAAGGCCTGTTACCCGCTCTGATGGCGCCAGAATAGACGAACTTGACCCGCTTTCGCTGGTCCGCTGTCCCTAAAAGTCAACTCTCCTGCGAGGAGACAGCAGATTGTGGGCGCGCGCATCTCACTAGAACAGATTTGCTGTTGCTGTCTTGTTTCTTGTGGCCTCAAGCTGGCCTTTTCCTGGCGACAGCTTCTCTTCGTCTTACACCTACAGCAAATCCGCACT
>CAZZXL010000046.1:10728-28266 GCA_964658035.1 uncultured Acetobacteraceae bacterium | reverse complement strand
CGCTTCTGGTCCATGCTTTACCTGGCAACTCTCAGCCTGCTTTTTTTGGCCGCGATCAGCGGCAATGAGCGACCCGTGTGGGCTTCGACCGGCCCGACGATCATTAATATCGGCACTACCGTCCAGCACTCGGATGTGAAGCGACTTGGCATCAATATCAGCGGCCAGACTTACTATGACTCCGCCCAGATGCTGCGCAATGTTACCTTTAACAATCCAGGCTTCGAAGCGGAGTTATGGCAGTCCGTTCTTACCTGCACTGCAGTGAGTGGCGATACCTGCACCGATGGAAACGGATGGTCACAATGGCCCGCAGACTTTCTGCAAGGCGGCTCTTTTCAATTTATCTTTGGCGGTGCCAAAGGCAAAACCGGCACGCTTGTGAGTATGAGCAAAGCGAGTGGAAACGGTGGTGCTGCCGCTTGGTATAACTTCGGCGATGTAAAGCCTTCCGTAGGGGACATCTTCATCATCAAGAAAACCATCCCTGGCAATCCCGCTGCCGGTTGGTGGCCAGCCCTGAATGGTGGAGCCACCATCACGGCTGAGACAACTGACCTTTCACCACATACACCAGGTAAGCAGGCCCTCGCTATTAACGCGAATGGCAGTGGTAAGTCAGCTAACATCTCTTCTTACTTCGACAGCACCGCAGGGCATTCATTTCTACAGATGAAGGGTACCTACACCCTCACCTTCCGCGCAAAATCGGCCTCTGGTTCGAGAGCACTAACCGTTGGTGTGGGTCGACTCACGTCTACCCATGGCAATGTCAAGTACCTAAATCAGCAAGTCGCACTTAGCAATAAATGGCAGGACTTTACCTATACCTTCAATGCGGATGAAGATGGCACGTACATCGGCACAGCCTATCTCACCTTCTCTGCAGCAGACGGCACCATCTACCTTGACGATGCCACAATGACGGAGAGCGCCGCATCTTCTAATACCACCCCGTTCCGCGATGCAGTCATCGACCGACTCAAGGAACTGAACCCGGGTGTCCTTCGCTATATGGACAGTGGGTACGATTTCGGCAGCTCGATTGACAACATGATCGCTGTCCCGGAAGCGCGTCTCCGCACCGGCTTCGGTCAAGGCTCGGATCTGGTGAACGCTGTGCCCATGGGCCTCGAAGAGTTTTTGCAGCTTTGCGAAGCAGTCGGCGCAGAGCCCTGGTACACGATGCCGATGGGTGTATCACCCACGGAAACCCAGAACCTGATCCAGTTTCTGGCAGGAGATCGATCAACGCCATACGGCGCGAAACGGGCAGCGCTCGGACAATCGGCACCTTGGACTTCAGTCTTCCCCACCATCCATATCGAATTCGGTGATGAAGCCTGGAATGGTGCTTTCACCGGAGACATCATTGCTTCTCCCGTTGCTTATGGATCGCGGGTGGCCACAATCTTCGGGGCGGCAAAATCTTCGCCCAGCTTCGAAGCATCAAAGTTCGACCTCATCATGGATGGCTGGGCTGCCGTGCCCTGGTGGAATCAACAAGCAATGAACAATGCCGCCAATAACTACGACACGATCGATGTGGCTCCTTACACCTTCGATACCTTTACCGATTATTCTTCAGACGAAGCGATCTTCGGCTCGATGTTCGCGCAGCCGGAAGCGATCGACAGCAGAAGCACGGGAAGCATGTACCAGCAAATGCAGACAGTCAGCGGCGCTGCGTCAGGCCTGACCGGAAAACCAGCTAACCTTGCCATCTACGAAGTGAACCTCGGCACCACAACAGGAACCGCTCCACAAACCGTGATCAATAAGGTTGTTCCCTCGCTGGGCGCAGGATTATCGACCGCCGAGCACATGTTGTTGATGATGCGTGACGACAATGTACAGCTGCAGACCATGTTCGCCCTTCCGGGATATCAGAATGGCTACACCAACACCAACGGCGGGGGCGGCGATGTACAGATCTGGGGAACTGTAATCGATATGGGCGGTCAAACGAATCTTTGCCGTCCGCAATTTCTGGCGGAGGAACTGGCCAACACGGCCATCGGCGGTAATATGATCGCCACCACCCAGACGGGCAGTAACCCAACCTGGAATGAAACCAGTCGTAACGACACCGTGAATCCCATCAACATCAAGGGAGCTCACTATCTTCAGTCCTTTGCCTTCGTCAACGGAACAGAGAGCAGCCTGGTTCTCTTCAACTTGAATCTCAGCTCATCGCTGCCAGTTACATTTACCGGGGTGAACGCGCCGCATGGCTTAGTGCAGGTAAGTACACTTAATTCAACCAATCTTACCGACACGAACGAGATTAAAAGCAAAGTCGCCATTACTAAGTCGACTATCAAGAACTTCGTAGCAAGCTCCACGCTCAACCTGCCGGCACACTCCATGACGGTCTATACCTGGTCGACCGCGGGAGGCACGCGTCCTCCAACTCCCATCGCAACAACGACAACTCTCTCGGCTACACCGAACACCGTGGCTCACGGAAAGAATGTCTCCCTTGTAGCAAAGGTTCGAGCCGACAAAGGCAGCACGGTCCCTGGGGGAGAAATTCTTTTCAAGGACAGCGGGAATACCCTCGGAACAACAGCCGTTGGCGATGGCTCCGTCACCCTGAACACTGCCTCGCTCAGCGTCGGTACTCACTCCATTACTGCAGATTATGTTGGCTCGACAAGCTTCAGCGCGTCCGTTTCAAGCGTCGCAGTCGTCAAGGTAACTGCCACGCCTCTCATCTCCACAAAAACGGCACTTTCGCTTTCATCCACCAAGATAACGAAGGGGCAGAAAATTTCGGGGAAAATTACAGTGACTCCAGCCTCTGGTGCTGTACCCTCTGGATCAGTCAAGCTGTACCTTAACTCAAGCTTGCTGGCAACGCTCACCCTGGCTAAAGGTGTTGCAACCTACAGCACTACTGCGACCACCAAGGGCAGCTACAAAACCTACGCCGTCTACGGTGGTGCTTCAGCAGACGCTGGGTCAACCTCAGCCACGTCGACAATCAGCGTCGCCCCTTGACGAAAGAGTCAGATCTCCCGGCTTCTTAGTCTAGGCGTAAAAGTGCAAAGCATCCAGTCTACCGACTGGATGCTTTTTTGTTGCCATCCTATATCAATGCACTGAACTTTTAAAAAGACACTTGCGAAGAGACGCATCTTGGAGTGAAATACGTCAGAACTTTCGATCGATCGGCCAGCTGCATGAAACATGCTGGCGATCCTATCTACTAACCAATCATTCCACTCGGATGTCAATGTAGCACGGGCCACGGACCAAGAGTTTAGCAAGCATACTTATCTCAATAAGCTCTGCGGGGTGTTATGGCCACAATCAACATCACTGACAGTACTGCTGTCGTAGCGAGCCTCGATCTTGCGCCCACCGCATCGGTGTTTGGGTCGACGCCGCAGGCCGCTGTCCAGTTTGCGGCAGATCTGGTAAGTATCCTTGATCAGCCAATCGATCAGGTCGCTCTTTCCAGTCTGTGCCTTGGCTTCACCTATACTCCATCCTTCAAGCTTGATCCCGGCTACAAGTTCAGTCTTGGCGGCGGACTAACTTCAAGCTTCACTATTTTTAGAAAACCGCTGAAAGCGAAGTCAGGAGAGACCCCGCCCTACCTCTTTCCACCAGACCCGCTCGGTGACGAACCACTCAGCCTGGCCGACAACTGTTACACCTCGCTGGAATGCGGCCTTGCACTCAATACAGGTACCAATGAAAAAGCTTCGCCATATGTCTTAGGCCAGTCAGGCAAGTTCAAGGCCTCCGCGGCCATTTACCAGGCGTATTCCAGGCCGGCCACTTACCCGACCCTGAAGACCGCTCTTACTGATGCTTTCAGCAATTATTCAATCCCAACCTCTCGCGCTGCCTTGATTGCCTTCCCTGCTGACGAAGTCTTTACCTATGAAGTCTCTGGATCGATAACAGCTAAAGGCAAATTCAACCTTCTTACCGCTGTCAATCCCACTGTCTCGGCGGGAGTCACGGAAACGCTCGGGCTTTTAACCGTAAATGCCGGGCCGGAAGTTACATTAGGTGGCTGCGTCACCATCACCTCTGACTTTCAGCTCCGCGCCCGCAAAGTAGACACCGATACCCTGCGCATTGGCCACTATCGGAAGAAAGGCGCAACGCTTAGCGTCACCTTTGATGCCGGTGCAAGTGCGACCGCGACCGCAGGCGGTGTCGATCTGATCGCGCCCATCTACAAATTGCTCGGCGCCGGAGCAACCGTTACCAAGGCCTGGTTCGAACAGCAAGGCGCGAAAGATCTCGCCGACAAGATCCAGGACGCACTCACGCAGGCTGTGCAACAGAAACTCTCCATTGCGCTGGATGCTGAGACAGATGCGACTGCATCTGACGCTGTCGCCTTCCTCTTCGACTTCCACCTGTCACAACTCGACGCACAGGGATTGAGCGCCCTCGATGGCATACTAGCGGGTGACCTCAGCACGCTTATTGCTGCCGGAACCCTGCCGAAAGGCATCACGAAACATGCCAGCGTCATGGACCGCATACGCAGCACTTCGCACACGCTCTCCATCAATTTCCTCGGCATCCTGAGCTATGCGGACGTAGCGAAATACGCGCTGGCTTCGACTGCAAAATATACTGAGGGCGGCGAAATTGTGCTGATTGATAAGGCCACCGCCAGCGACATTACCGTCAGCGATGCACCGCTCATGGCTTCGCAGCAGTTGCATCACGTGATGGCCGACCTTTTCACCGCTACTGTCTCTTACCACTGCATCGGCGGTAAGACCTCGCCTGACTTTACCGCAACCTTGCAGTTCTACGACTACGAACACAAAATTGATGTGGCGACCCTGGGCTGGTTTGGCGACCTCGCTCGTCAGCTTGGCAAGCCGCACCTCATGCCGCATGGCCCTTATGGTTCACAGGGCTGGATGAGTATCCTGCTCACCTACCAGAAGAAGGAAGCTGTACAACTTCTTCTTGACGCCGCCAGTCACGCGCGTCCTCAAAGTGATTTCGTCAGCGTTGGCAGACGCGCTACGGTTGCAGCCGTCGAGTTCAATCCAGTGGTCAACTACCTCGCCCACATGCGCCAGGGTGAGCCCTACTGGGATGCAGCCGTTAACCAGGATCCTGGCAACCTGGCATGGCCGATGAACAGCCTGCAGCAGAAACAATTCGGCATGGCCTGCTTCGCGGTGAATACCTGGGCGTCCTCCATGGCCAAGCTGTCAACGCTGATCGAGCAGATTCTCGCATACACCGCCTCGCACGATGGCGCTTCCCTGCCCAACGATCCTGCGTTCCTGGCCCTGCGCTCGCATCTCGCCAGTCAGCTAAAACAGACCAGCACGAAACTGGTAGGCAGCTGGGTGCCTGCGTGGAGTGCCCTGGCCGTTTATTTCTCCCATCCACCCTCGACCGGCCAGGTCGCTCTCGGCTTCGGGAAGCAGGGCTATACAGATACCCTGCCTTAAAAGATTGATGCCGGGGAGTACGATCGAGAAAAACTGGCACTGTTCGTTTCCCGTTCAAACGGAGATCTTGTCATGGGTTTCGCTTTTCTCGATGTTGCTATCGGCATCACCTTTATTTACCTGCTGATCAGTCTCATCTGTTCCGCGGTCAATGAACTGATTTCAGCCATCCTCAAGGCGAGGGCATCCTTCCTGGAGCGGGGCGTCGTTCATCTTCTGGAAGACGAAGAATTCGCAGACAAACTTTACCAGCATCCCTTTATTCGCAGCCTGGGCGGGACAGTCCATCCCTTCTGGGCAAGGCTTGGGATGAAAGAGAAACCGGCCTACATCCCGGCACGTAACTTCGCTCTTGCACTCATGGACATGCTGCAGCCCGGCATCGGCGCACGCGACGCCCTCACATCTGCCGTCGCGTCTCCGTCATGGGCGGCAAGTGCGGCCCCTTCCGGCTCACACTTATTGGAAGCCTTGAATACTGAACCATCGGGGCTTCCCCCAGGCGTTCGTCGCGCGCTCACGTCGCTGGTACAGGCCGCAGGTGCTGACGCTGCGAGAAGTCGCCAGAACATTGAAGATTGGTACAACAGCGCCATGGACCGCGTCTCCGGCGCCTACAAACGCCGCACACAGTATTCCATCTTCTGCATCGGTCTCATCGTCACTATCGGCGTCAACGCGGATTCGCTGGTCATCTTCAAACGTCTCACTTCTGACAAAACACTCGCAGCCGCAGTGTCGAAAGCAGCAAAAGAGTACACCGACTCACACGAACTGCCCCTGCCTGCCCAATCCCCCGAAGAAACCAGGAACGCAGCCGAGCGCGAATTCAGGACGAAGCTTGAAACGCTTGACCGCCTTGGCCTCCCCATCGGCTGGGACGAAAAAGATGATTCCAACAAACGGCCGAAGTGGCCTGGCTTTGCGCAGCTTTTCAGGTCCCATCCGCATTGCGGACAGCTTATCCTCTTCCATTGGCCGGGATGGCTGCTCACTGCCTTCGCTGTTTCGTTTGGAGCACCCTTCTGGTTTGACCTGCTGAACCGCTTCATGGTCGTCCGCTCGACCATCAAGCCGGGCGAGAAAACTCAAAGCGAACCCTCGAAAAACTAGGCAGCCCGAATCAAGCATTTTCAGGGCATTCCGCCGGCGAGGTCGCATCGTTCGACGCATGGCATCAATCCCGCGCCTCGCGAACAATGCGGGCATCAGCAGCTGTGGCCCCTTGATGAACAGTTTGGTGTCCACCGGGCACACCCTGAACAGGTCTAGAGAAAGAACAGCTATCGCCAACCACTGCTTCCGTGGGTACCATGGGGATTCGTAGTTGATGCTTTCCTCAGGGAAAGCACAACTGTACCCCGCAACCAGGCACAAATCGCGAAAGATGCTTTAAGGAAGACGATGTCAACCACCCCCTCGGCACTCCCCCGGCAGCACGCTTCTACCGGTACTGCAACGCCCGCCCTCCCCGAACCGAGCTATGCAGAGCGGGTCCGCACACTCATTTCACTTACTTCTATCGCGACGCTGTCGACCGTCTCCCGCAAGCATCCCGGCTTCCCTTTCGGTTCGCTCATGCCGTTCGCGTTGGATGAACTTGGACGGCCGCTCTTCCTGATCAGCAATATGGCGATGCACACGCAAAATTTGAAAAGCGATCCGCGCGCCAGCTTGTTCATCGAGCAGAAGACGACTGATGGCGATCCGCTCGGCGCAGCGCGCGCTACGCTCGTCGGCAATGCAGAGCCCGTGCCCACGCAGGAACTCGCTGCCGTTCGCGAACTATACCTTTCCCGGCATGAAAACAGCCGGTACTGGGTGGATTTTGCCGATTTCGGTTTCTGTCGTCTGCAGCTGGTCGAGATTTACTACGTGGGTGGCTTCGGCATGATGGGCTGGGTCAAAGCGGCGGACTACCAGTCTGCAGTGCCCGATCCCCTCGCCGGATCAGCCGCCGGCATTCTTACGCACATGAACGCGGACCACGTCGCCTCGATGATTCTGCTGGCCAGGCTCGAGACAGGCATCACCGCAACCGAGGCCTCGATGACTTCCATTGATCGACTCGGCTTCACCCTCCGCCTTAAGACGAAGGACGGTATGAAAGGCACCCGGATCAACTTCCTTCACCAGGTCACCACTCAAGGCGAAACGCGCATGATGCTCATTGAAATGGTCCGCCAGGCCAAGCTGAAGACCTTTATCTAAATCCGAGGGGCGTGCCTTTTTAGAGCCAATTACCTGATGCTATGGTGTTTCTGGCTGGAGACAGGTTGGCCTCTTCCTGGCGAAAAGGCCCGTGTTCATCGGGCCTTCGCTCTACACCTTCAGGTAATTTGTTCTAATCGCAGGAAGTGGACGGAACTGCGTCTCCATTGTTCCTGCGCGAGCCGACTATTTCTCGCTGTCAAGCGCCTTCATCTGCCCCTCGTCATAGCGAGTGCCTGCGATCGGCGCATCCGCAGCAAGCAACTCCAGTTGATGCAGCTGCTCCTGCGACAGATTTAACTCAATAGCACCCAGCGCTTCATCCAACTGTGCCCGCGTTCGTGCGCCGATGGTCGGCAACAAGTCAGTACCCTGCGCCAGCACCCAGGCAATCGCTACTCGTGTCTGCGTTGTGCCAAGCTGCTGTGCAAAGGCTGCCAGTGCTTCGACAAACTTCCGGTTCTGTTCGCCATTTGCGCCTTTAAAGCGGGGTAAAAAGGCGCGGAAATCGCCTTTACCGGGCACCGTCCCCGCCAGCAATCCACGGGACAACACGCCATAGGCCGTAATGCTCATGCCCAGTTCACGGGTCACCGGCAGGATCTGTTCTTCCAGCTTGCGCGTCACCAGCGCATATTCAATCTGCAGATCGGCGATGGGATGCACAGCCTGCGCCCGCTTGATCGTCTCCGCACCCACCTCCGACAATCCAATCTGCCGTACATAGCCTTGCTTGATCAGGTCTGCGATCGCGCCGATGGTTTCTTCTATCGGCACCCGGGGATCAAGCCGCGCCGGCCGATACACATCGATATAATCCACTCCCAGCCGCTGCAGACTGTAGGCGACGAAGTTCTTCACGGCAGCGGGACGGGCATCGTACCCGCTCCAGCCGCCGCGCGGATCACGCATCGCACCGAACTTGACTGACAGCAGCACCTTGTCACGACGATCTTCGATGGCGCGACCAATCAGCATCTCGTTATGACCCATGCCGTAGAAGTCGCCCGTATCGATCAGGTTCACCCCGCGATCCATCGCCGCATGAATCGTCGCGATGCTCTCGCGATCGTCGCTTTGCCCATACATGCCGGACATGCCCATGCACCCAAGCGCAAGGGGAAAAACCTCCGGACCTTTATTGCCCACTCTGCGTTGTTGGTGACTCATCATTTTCCTGCAAGGCCCCCCTCAGCAGTATTCACGAAAAGAAGGCAACCCCGCCGTCTCCGGTGCGATTGGTTTTGATGCAAAGCTCAATCAGGTTCAGGGATTCAACCTTCGGCCATAATGGCCAGGTTTGGTCCGCCTGAATCGATCGGCTTTTCCACGCAATGTTGAATTTATTGAGTCAGCTGCCGATAGTAAAAGCACAGCGCTCAGCTGTAGAGGTGTCCTATGTCACTCTCGATCTCCGGAACATCCGCCTACACGCCCGTCGATACTGAAGCCACCACTGCGCAGAAAGCGCCGGCAACAAAGCTGACTGAACACGAACAAATGCGGCAGATGCGGTCCGCCGGCGAGTCTGTAGCGCAGATCGCCGCACAAACGGGCATGTCAACTAAGCTGGTTGACTCCACCCTCGGTATTCAGGCCGAGTCGACATCCTCCGCGTTAGCAGGGCCAACTGCGTCAGAGACATCCTCCGCCATCAAGCTTTCAGTGCACGCCTAAACGACGACTTACCTCGGCCATCAAGAGGAACGCGGCAGGCCCGTAGGGGCCGGCCGCATTTAGCAGGCCGGATGTCTAAGACAAAAGAAACGGGCATGACGGCATTCGAAACGAAGAGAAAGATTCACGGCAGGCCGGCACATGCCTCGTCATCCCTCGACGGTGCTACCTCGCTTCAGTACCGGGCGACCACTGACTCAAATAAGACGACAGACCTGCCACACTCGCACTCTGCGGGTACCCGGCAGGTTCCTGGAGTCGGCGTCCCATCTCCCTCATCAAGTCCTAACCTCTCATGAGACGCCTCCATCCGGCTCTTCAGCGGATCCCGCGCCTTGCCCCTGAACGCTCGATCCAAGACTTATGATCTGAGCGGTTGGCCCATGCGGCGGTCGCAAACCTTTGGCACGCCACATGCACATCAGTGAAGACTTGATACGGCGCTCTCATTTTGCGTCCGAATCTTAACGCTACGGCGATCTGCTTATCAGCACAGCCGGCAACACTGAACGATGCAGATTCAATGATGAAGGCCACGAAGCAAACCATCCTCGCTCCTCCACTGCTCTTCGATAGCGGTCTCGCCCATCATCGTGCCGGCAGGCTCACGGACGCGGCCGACTGCTATGCCGCCGTTCTCGAGATCGACCCAGGACATGCGGACGCCCTCAACCTTTCAGGCATCCTTGCCCGGCAGCAGGGCGATCTGGAAGCATCGGAGAAGCTGGCCCGCCGGGCCATCCGGCACAATGCCATGGCCGCCACCTATCACCACAGTCTTGCCCGTACCCTGGCGGAGCGCGGCCTGGTCGACGAGGCCATGCAAAGCTATCGGCAGGCCCTGGCTCTCAACCCACTCGACCCCGACTCCCTGCAGATGCTCGCCAACCTGTTGAGCGAGGCTAACGAATCCAGCGAAGCCATCGAGCTTTACCAGCGCCTGCTGACCCTTGCTCCCGAACAGACACAGCTCTACCTGGTCATCAGCGCCGTCTACAGAACGGCGGGCGACTTAGATTCCGCGATCGCCTACGCACGCCGTGCCGTCGAACGTTTCCCCCACGTGGGGGAGTGCTACATCTACCTTGCCGACTGCCTGGCAGAAACAAAGAACGCGCAGGAAGCCGTTCCCGTGTACCGGCGTGGCCTGGAGCTTGATCCCGACAATGCGCCGGCCCACACCCGCCTCGGCCTGGTACTGCATCAGGCGAACGCTTTGCAGGAAGCCCGCCTCTGCTACCTGCGGGCCCTCGAAATCGATCCGGACATCCCGGATGCCCTTTCCGCGCTGGGCATGATTACCCTTGGCTTGGGTCATCCGCTTCTCGCGGAAAAGCTGATTCGCCGCGCCCTTGCATTAAACCCCGACTTCCTCAGCGCCAATTGCAACCTCGGCGGAGTGCTTGAACGCCACGGTCGCTACCTTGAAGCAGTCGAATACCTCCGCAAAGCACTCGCCACCGATCCGCACCATGTACCGACCCTGGCCAACCTTGGCCTCACCCTCGGCAACATGGGTGACCATGCCGGCGCCGCGGCATGCTACGAACTTGCCCTCGAACAGGAACCCGAAGCGCCCAATGTCCTTTTCAATCTGGGACTGGAATACCTGATGGCAGGCGATTTCGCTCGAGGCTGGCCAGCCTATGAAGCACGCTGGCGGACGACGATTTTCTTGGGTAAGCGCCCTGATTTTCCGCAGCCGCTATGGCATGGCGATGACATCCGCGGCCGCACCATCCTGATTTACGCAGAGCAGGGGCTGGGCGATACGCTGCAATTCATTCGCTTCATCCCACTGGTCGCACTGCGTGGGGCACGTGTCATTCTGCAGGTGCAGGCACCATTGCTTGAACTGCTTCGCGGTACGCCCGGAGCAGACCTGGTCCTTTCCTCTGACTTCGTCGCCACCGACAACGATCCGGCCCCGCTTTTCGATCTGCATTGCCCCTTGATGAGCCTGCCCGTTCTTCTGGGCATTGAGCTCAACAGTATCCCGCCGCCGCTGCCATTCCCCTGCCAGCCCAATGCCTCGGCCGGGGCCCTGGCTGCCCGGATCAATGCCCCCGGTTTGCGCGTCGGCCTGGTCTGGAGCGGGAGTCCGGTGCATGTCCGCGATCAACAGCGATCAATCCCGCTGGCGGCACTGGCCACACTCTTTCAGTTGGAGAACGTCACCTTCTATTCGCTCCAGAAAGGGGCGGCAACCGTCCAGCTGGAACAACTGCCCAGCCACCAGCGTCCCATCGATCTGAATGCTCAGCTACTCGACTTCACCCACACGGCACAGGTCATCCGCAATCTCGATCTCGTCATCACCGTTGATACCGCAGTCTGCCACCTGGCCGGCACACTCGGAAAACCGGTCTGGATCCTCCTGCCTTACGTCGCAGACTGGCGATGGCTCATGGACCGCTCCGACAATCCGTGGTATCCGAACGTCCGCCTCTTCCGTCAGAGTGCCGTCAATCGATGGGATGATGTCGTCGAGCGCGTTCATGAAGAACTCTGCTGGATGGTCCATCCACTTCCGCAACCAACCGAACTTCAATTCCTGGAAGGTGCACCATGAACCTCACCGCCCATCCAACGGCGATTGCCGACTTCCGGCCCGCCAGCTGCAAAATCTGCGATGCGCCCAGCCCGCTGCTCGGGGTCGTCGACTTCAACAAGAGCTGCCTCGAAGAAAAAGGCGTCCGCCTGCAGCTCGCAGGCTGTCCCGTCTACTATCGCCAGTGCGAACAGTGCAGCTTCGTCTTTACTACCGCCTTTGACTCTTGGGACCACGATGCGTATCACAAACATATCTATAACGCCTCGTACCTGACCGTCGATCCTGACTTCGCCGAACTGCGTCCCCTCGGCAATGCCCGGCTCATCGCCCACACCTTTGCTGCCTCCAAAGCCACGCTCAACATCCTCGACTACGGCGGCGGCAGTGGCCTCCTGGCCAAGCAGCTGCGCAACGAGGGCTTTGCCGCGGCCACCTACGATCCATTCTCCGAGTTCAACGTATTGCCTGAAACGACCTTTGACCTCGTCACTTCCTTCGAAGTCATGGAGCATGTGCCCTCCCCGAAAGAGACGGCTGCACACATGGTCAAGCTGCTCAAGCCGGGGGGCGCGATTCTCTTCTCAACGCTTGTGCAGCCGCAGACCTTCGCCTCCATCGGCCTCAACTGGTGGTACGCCAGCCCGCGCAACGGCCATATCTCCCTGCATTCGAAGACCTCTCTGAGCCGGCTGTTCGCGCAACATGGCCTGCGCGTCGTCTCCTTCTCAGACGTGATGCACATGGCCCTCAGCGAGCTTCCCGCCTTCGCATCTCACCTGAACATAGGGCATTGAGTTTCATCTCGTTAGCCAGAAGCAAATTACCTGAAGGTGTAGAGCGAAGATAGGATGAACATGGGTCTTTTCGCCAGGAAAAGGCCAACCTGTCTCCAGCCAGAAACACCATAACATCAGGTACTTTGCTCTAAGTAAGTACTTACTAAAGAGCTTTTCGGTGACAATCGCTGTCGGTGTTGAACCAGCTTGAAGAGTCACAAACTCGCGAGGAAGATGTCCGCGGCAGGCTCTGGCGCGCGACCAATCCCAACCTGTTAGACGAAGAACGCCAATCGCTCGTCAAGTTGTTGATGGAGGCACGCCGGGAAAAGGCGTCGCCCTGCGGGCAAAGATAGCGAGAGTCGTAAGCAGGCTCGCCTGGCCGTCGATCAGGCGAAGAGGCAGTTCGGAGAACGTGGCGACCTCTGGTGGGCGGATGGAAGTCCTGACCTGAACCGGCATCTTGTGAAAAACACACCTTATGCATCCTGGTGCGCGAACATTCGGGACCCGGCAAGCGATAGCCCATTCGCTCGAGATCAATACGCTAGCCCTGGCAGCAGCTGCCGTCGGAGTTGATCGGCTTGAGCGGCGGTATGTCGTTCGCAGGATTCTGCTCAAAGAAGCCGTTCGGTTTGAGCAGAAATCCGATGTAGGCGGTCGGCATCACCGGACAATCTTCGGGACGAGGAATGTGGGTGTGGCCGAAGGTGTACCAGAAAACCACATCGGTGTTTTCAATCGGACGATTGGCTGCAATCCACCTGGGAAGACCGTCCCCACCGGCGCTCTGATTCGGATAGTCGCCGGCCGCGAAGCGTTCGTCTTCACTGAAGGGCGTGACCCACACGTGGTGGTCGACAAAGCCGGCACGCTTACGCCACCACGCTTCGCGGGAAGCAAAGGGAAAAGCATTATCGCCGGGGATGAACTTATAACCGGGATATTCTCCCAGCGCATTCTTCGCCGACGGATTGACAAATTTCCACGTGCGGCCCGTTTCAAGGCTCAGATTCGCGCATGCCTGCTGCTCTGTTTTAAGCGGCGTTGCTTCCATATGGAAGGCATTCTGATAGGGATTTTTGTCGTTAAGCGGATCCGCAACAACGTCCACTTGCTGCACGGTATTGTTCTCTCCATCGACAGCAACATCGAGACGCACGTTGAAAAAATGCTGGTGATTGGGAGCATAGAGCAGCGGCGCCATCATGGCGCCATGGATCGGCTTTTCACCTCCATGCACGGCCCCAAGCGAGAGAATGCCAGTCAGCTTGATCTCAAATTGAAGATTGCCGTCCTGGTAGAAGTACCAGAAGAACCCGTATTCATAATTCTCAACCGTCGACACCGACGAAACGACGAGACGACGCGATCGGCGGACCTCGGGTGCATTCGGAAGTCGGCGATCGGTATGCTTCCACAGAATGCCGTAATCTTCTTCATGAATACAGATAGCATTCTGGATGGTGAGCGCGCGACCGCGGCTGTCGCACAAATGCGCGTCCAGGTACTCGATGTGCCCTACGCAATCGCAACCAAGACGAAGACTGTTGGCGCACATGCCCATGCCGTATTCGCCCACATCAAAAGCGTTCTTACGGGCCTGTGTCGGCGTGGGATCGCCGTAGGGCACGACCATTTCTGTAAGCGAGGCGCGATAAAGCACTGGGCGTGGCCTCCCCTTATCCACGTAGCGCAGGTCATGGATGGCAAGCCCTTCGCGCGCAGTGAATCCGATGACAAACTGCCAGTTCTGCCAGCTCATACGATTGCCTTCGAGCGTGAAGCTGGGCCCCTCGGATTGCGTGATGGTAAGCGGCTTGATATCACTGCGGAAGCTCTTCAAACGACTGGCCGCATAATCTGCCGGTTGCGCCGGCAATGGCCAGGTGCCATACTCCTCGACCCGAATGACTTCCATCGTGTTGAGGTTGACAATCGGCCGGATACCTTCGATGGGATGAGCATAGCCGTTCTCGCCCGGCTCGCTGCGTAGAAAGCAGAGCGGCCGCGCCAGTCGCTGCGACCGGTCTTCTTCGCTGCCGTAATTTCCCGCCGACCAGATATCAACCATCACAAGCGAAGTGTCAGAGACACCGTACTGCCGCTGCAGAGCCTCGCGAAAAAGCGAACTGTGGATCACAGCCTGTTCGCACTCTGCCTGCTCATCGGTCGAAAGGGTGGGCTGTGCACCAGCCGGCATCGCCACGACGCGGGTGACGCTGCTGTTATTCAGGTTGAGCAATACGTGACTGCCGCGGTTCTGCGCATTGTCAAAAAGCACGGCATCTGCTTCCCTGTCGATACCGCCGTTTCCGGGCCACGCATAAACCTGCTGCTTCAACGGCTCATGGAGCGAAACACTGATGATGCGCGTCGTCAGCGTGCAGGTCGGCATGGCCTTGAGCAGGACCAAGGCGTGTTCAACTTCGGCTGCGCTAAGTGGTTCAAGCGGATGCAGTGGCATGACACTTCCCTTCCGCCGCCCGGGCGGCCATAGCTTTATATCCGGTTTTGCGCCCAGGGCGCGCGGTAGGCGGGCATGAGCAACGACTGTGCCCGGTCACTGCCGCGCGTCAGCCGGAAAGCAGCAGCGTCCCACTCCAGTGGCTCCTGGGTACGAATGGCAATGTTCCCAAGCATCAGGCTCTCCACGATCGGCTCCTCAAAGGCGTAACTGGCGCTTGCCGCCGGACCACCGTGGCAGGCGCCGATCCATTCCATGTAGTGCGGGATATCTGCGGCGGTAGCAGTGCCCCCGAGCTCCGGACGCGACGGCTGAAAGGGAGCATTTTCATCCATAAGGGGCCGCAGCGCGGGTGCAAGCTTCCCATCCGGCGAGAGCAGGCGCGGTGCCTGTGCCATAAAGCCGGTGAGCAGTTGACCATGCTCGCCGGTATAAAGCACACCCTCATTATCCATACTAATCGGCACGTCAATGGCCAGGTTCGCCGGACGCTCAGGCTTGATGCCACCGTCGTACCAGTGCAGGTCCACCGGCTGCTTTGATAAAGCTGAAGGAAAGCGATAGTTGAGGCGCGATGCAACAGGATAGCAGTCAGGAAAGAGCTCGGTTGAGCTTGCTTCCACCCGATCTGCCGGCCCAAGTTTCAGTGCACGGACGATGGTGTCCAGGCCATATTCGCCCATGTCACCGATTGCGCCGCAGCCATAGTCATACCAGGCGCGCCATACAAAAGGCAGATAGACATGGTTGTAGGGCCGACTTGGCGCAGGGCCAAGCCACATCTCCCAGTTGAAGCCAGGGGGGACAGGATCGGCCACCGTGGGAGTTGCTAATCCCTGCTTCCAGAAAGCCGAAGCGCGCCTGGTCCAGATATCCACACGACTTACTTTGCCGATTACGCCATCATTCAGCATCTTGATCACCCGGCGCGAATCAGGTGTGTTGGCGTTAAAAATGGAGACGCTGGTAGCGCGACCCGTCTGTTTAGCTACCTCGGCCATCTGGCGCGACTCGCCGACAGAGTGGGCCATCGGCTTTTGGCTGTACACGTGCTTGCCTGCGCGCATGGCGGCAATCGCTACGATGGCATGCCAGTGGTCCGGCGTACTAATGACGACAGCGTCGAGGTCTTTCTCCTTCGCCAGCAATTCGCGGAAGTCCTCATAAGCATTGCAGCCGCTGTAACCGGACTTGCCGCTCTCCTTTGCGTAGTAGGCGTTGGTGATGGACTGCGCGACTTCGCGCCCTGCAGTGGGCCCGGAAAAGGACGAACCCCAGTCAGGCTGCTGCAGCAACTGGCGGACCTTCCTGCGCAGTTCGTCGCCACTCCAGTCAAGATAATTACTGCTCTGCCGATTCACATCGCAGACCGCAACCACCTGCACCTGGGGCATGCGCAGCAGGTCCATCATGACCCGCGTGCCCTGCGAGCCGACACCGATAAAGGCCACCGTCAGTTTGTCGCTTGGCTTCACCGGCAACCCCGCGGCCCAGCCCGGAATGAACGCTGCCCCGGCGGCTAATCCTGCTCCATAAAGAAAATCACGACGTGTTAGTCCGGACATCCTACCCCTTTGATTGCGTAGCCGCGCGCGATGACAATTGCACTGGAGAAACACACGCCGCAGCACTTCCATCAACAACTGTTACGTGTGCTATACGCGTCAGCTACTTCTAGAAAACAAACTTCCCAGCCAACTGAAGGATCCTGGGATTATGCGCCGCAGTCGGCGTCAGAAATTGCGAAGTATCGCAGTCAGAGCCATAGCAGGCAGTATTGTTGATCTGGCTCCACTGCGTGTGATTGAAGACGTTGAAGGCCTCGGCCCGGAACTCGAAGTGAATGTCTTCATGAATGGGAAACTGTTTGAACAGGCCCATGTCAAAGTCTGTGCGATTCGGAAGGCGCAGAATGTTTCGTCCGGCGTCGCCAAAGGTAAGGCCGGTCGGCGCCGCAAAAGCTGCTGCGTTGAAGAGCCGCGGACCCTGGATGCCCGGAAGGTCTCGCGCCGCGGGTTTGGCGTGGATATCGCCGATGACGTCAGGGTACGATTGCACCGGCGTGATCGAGTTACCGACGCCGGCATTGTCGCCGAAGGTATCGTTGACGACGCTGAAGGGAGAGCCGGTCTGGAACGACGTGAGGTCAGAAATCTGCCAGCCATCGATCGTTTGTTTAGCAAATTCATTATGGAAGGGTGAAGGCAGGTCATACACCGCGCTGATTTCAAGCAGATGCCGCTGGTCGAAGTTGGAGCTTGCATAACTCATACCGGTCGAGTAGCTGTTTGGCAGCTCGGAGTTGCTGCTGCCGTCCGAGGCATTGTCGAGCGAATGACTATAGGTATAAGCAAGACTTCCGCTGAAATGGCCGAAGTAGCGGCGCAGCGAAACCTGCACAGCGTT
>CAZZXL010000046.1:0-10718 GCA_964658035.1 uncultured Acetobacteraceae bacterium | reverse complement strand
CCGTGTCCTCATAGCGGTTAATCCCGCCTATTCCCACAAACGGCCGGTACGGATTAGGGTCATGGCCGCAAGCGACATTCAGATGATTCAGCGCATCGCCTGTAAGAGGCTGACCATTGACCGTGCCGTTGTTGCAATCATTTGTGCTGATAGCCTGGCCACGCGGGTAGGGGCTGTTGGTCAGCGGGTCAAGCTGGTTGTATTCACGGCGCAGTGAGAGATGCGTGCCCACGCTGCCGACATACGCAATGCCAAGTACACCTTTACCCGGCAGCTGCGTTTCCGCAGTCAGGTTGTACTGCTGCACATAAGGCCACTGCGCCTTGGTGGGAATCGAGATCAGGCTGTTTGGAAACTGCAGACCGCCGCCGCTCGAGTTGGTATAGCCGATAAAGTTATATTTCGTCGCTGTCTGCGTAGCGGGTGGCGTACCTTCCAGCTGGTTGGTATTCGCTTCGTTGCCATTGGTATGCTCCCAGAAAATGCCGTAGCCCCCGCGAATCACGAAGCGGCCATCCCCCTGCGGGTCATACGCGAAGCCGAAGCGCGGGGCAGAGTTGAACAGGTGGCCCTTCATACAGCTCGTGGGCACGCCGTCCTTGCCGTTACAAACCTGTACGCCGTTGAAAAAGTTACCCGAGCCGGGCACCAGCGCGCCGGTCTGGCCGTTGACAGTACCGATGGTTGGCGCATCTGCCGCATTCCAGGCGGCTGCGTCAAAGTTGCCGGAAAGTCCGCTAATGTCGTTATAAGTACCAAAAAGACTCAACCTGAATCCGAGATTCAGCACCAGGTTCTTGTTGACCCGCCAGTCGTCCTGTACATACGGCTCGACGATTTTGTAACGGTTGTAGTTTTTCAGCTGTGCGCTTTCCTGCTGGAAGGAATAAATGCGACCCTGCAGCATATCGGCGAAAGCATTGTGAGTGGAGTTCGGCGACGAATTGTCAAAGGTATAAGTGCCCTGCAAGTTGGCAAGCGGGGGCTCATTCTTCTGCGCCGCGATCATGGACACGCCGAAAAGCAGCGTGTGCCGGGCGATGGTCTTCGTCAACTGGTCGCGGTAGGTATAGGTTGGGTCTGCGTTGCCCCAGTTGGTAAAGCCAGTGTCCTCCGTGTAGCCACCGCCATAAGCCGTTCCGTTGGCGATCACCACATTCGGCAGCAGGCCGTTAAAACCATTCTCATACAAGCCATTGCCGGCAAAGCTGCCGCGTGCGCCGCCCACTGCCTGCAGACTGATGTGGTTGGTGGTGTAACTGGCCACAAATTCGTTCAGCAGGCTGGGAGTAAAGGCTGCCGTCATGTTTGCCACCATGCTTAGCCCCGGACCTTTAACGTTGGTGCCGACCGTGGGGAAGCTGCCACTGGCATATTCTGGGGTGGCGGTCGTCGTACCCCAGTCGTCGTGAATATAGCGATAGAAGATGTGGTACTTGTCGTTAAACTCATGGTCGATGCGGAAGAGTTCTTCGCGATCATGCGTGAACTGTGAAGGCGCCGCCTGGTAAACACTCTGCCCCCCACTCCCGCTATTAGCGGCAGGAAGAATCGAAAGCAGTGGAACAGCATTGGGATCAATCGGGACCTGGTTGCCGGGGTAGGCCAGACCGGTTGCCGGGTTGACTGGACAGTCAGTCCCAGGGCAGACATCAGAAAAATTGCCGGTGCGCTCTGCCGCTGAAGGTACAAGCTGGTTGAAGGTCTGGCCGGGCACCGTCTCACGACGCCACTCTTCCGAGTAGAAGAAGAAGGTCTTCTCCCGGACCTTTGCCGTATACAGTTTCGGGACTATCACCGGGCCGCCGATGGTGAAACCAAAATCATGCTTCTTGTATTCAGGGACTGAACTGTCAAAGTAGTTGCGTGCGTTGAAGGCGTCATTCCGCAGGAACTCGAATACGTCGCCGTGGAAGGCACTGGTGCCGGACTTGGTCGCGACCTCGATCGTGCCCGAAGCATTACGGCCATACTGGGCGCCATAGTTCGACGTCAATACCTTGGTTTCGGCAATCGCGTCGATGCTTGGGTAAGTATTGATTGCGACATTGCTGCCATTATCCAGGTTTTCCCCACCGTCGACCTCCCAGTTGTTGTATTCGGTGCGGCCGCCATTAATGCTGTACGAAGCATTGCCGGAGACGCCGACTTCGCCCTCGTCCTGGCCGGTCTGGTTGCTGACGCCGGGCGTGAGAGTAATCAGCTGGGTAAAGTTGCGGCCATTCAGCACCAGTTGCGTAATCTGCTTGCCGGTAATGACGCCGGCAACCTCTGAAGATTCAGTCTCCAGGGCAGCAGATGAGTTGGCAGCAACATCGACGCGGGCCGTGTTGCTGCCAACCGCGAGAACCGCATCCACACGCTGCTTCTGCGCGATGCGCAGAATGATGCCGTCTGCCTCAAAGGGACCGAAACCGGGAGCGACAACGCGAATCGTGTAGGTGCCCTCAATCAGCGCCGGTACCGTGTATTCCCCGCTGCCGTTTGTCTTGGTGACGTGATCTTCCTTGGTGGAAACCTGGGTCACGGTAACATCGGCATTTACGATCACGCTCCCGGAAGAATCGGTGACGCTGCCATTGATCGAGCCCTGCTGCTGGGCATGTGCCAGGCAACAAAGTGAGAGGACTAGCAACAGGGCGTAACAGCGGACAATGGGTGCAAATCGCATTCTGATGTCTCCAGGAGCAGCGGATATTGCGTAAAGCGTGCCAGCGAACGTAAGAGACGGTACCATCCAGTCCGCCAGGGATAACTACCTCGCGGCTGACACATAGGAAGGACACGCAAACGTTTGCTTTTGTGACTCGTACTCTTCCACACGGTGAAATTGAAGTCAACAGACAAATTAAAGAAATTGTCATTTGTTTCTGCTGTAGCAAACGTTTGCGCCTTATGCTAAGTTTCAGCAGCCACATGGAGGTTCATGAGCCGAGGAGCGATTGATGGCAGTGCTGATGATGGATGTGGCCCGGCGCGCCGGTGTGTCCGTAACCACCGTTTCGCACGTGATGAACCAGACGCGCGAGATCGCTCCGGCCACACGCGCGCGTGTACTGGCCGCAATCGAAGAGCTGAAATACTACAAGAACAACTCGGCCAGGCTGCTGGTGCGAGGTCATAGTGACACCATCGGTCTCATCATCTCGGACATAGAAAACCCCTTTCTGCCCGAACTGGTCAAAAGCTTTGAGCGGGCCGCGACCACTGCCGGCCTTGAGTTGTTGCTGGGCATGACCAACTACGAGCAGAAGAAGGCAGAAGCGGCGGTGCGCCGTATGATTGAGAGCCGCGTCCGTGGCGTGGCTGTAATGACCTCGCAGCTGGATGGTCACTTGATCGACAGGCTGACCCAGGCCGAGGTCCCGGTGGTCCTGCTGGACGCACCAACGTCAGGCCGATTGCGCGGCAGCATATCGATTGACTACGCGGCGGGAATCCTGCCCGCGGTCGAGCACCTGTATCGTCTTGGACATACAAATGTCGCGCTGCTCCATGGACCGCTGCATCTTGTTTCCGCCGCGCGCTATTTCGAGCAGCTGCGCGAGGCCATTGCGGAATCAGGCATGAAGCTGGCGGGCGCCGTGGAGACTGATGGCAAACCGGAAAGCGGTGCGCATGGTGCGCAGGTACTTCTAAGCCTGCGCAGGCCGCCGACTGCGATCCTCTGCGGCAATGACCTGACCGCCATCGGCGCCATGGGCATGGCAGTCCGCATGGGCCGCAGCGTGCCCGGCGACCTTTCAATTATCGGATGCGATGACATCGCCATGGCTAACTACAGTCAGCCGACGCTGAGCACTGTCCGCATTCCGCGCGATGCCATGGGCCGCGAAGCATTTCGCATGCTCGACAAGATGCTGGCTTCGAAAGCCCGGCGCGCCGGCACGGCAACGGTGGCAACCACCTTTATTGCGCGTGGCTCGAGCGGCATTGCCCGTAAGTCGAAGCTGCTGTTCAAATGCATCACGGCTACAGACCACGCGCGCGGCCTGCGGCTGCTGCCGGACCTGCGTGGTGCAGGCAACACGAAAGGAAAAACACGATGAATAACGGCCCGGTGCGCGTAGGCATCATCGGTTCGCAGTTCCAGGCAGATTGCCATGCAGCCTCCATCGCCATGATCGAGGGCGAGATGTCGCTGATGGCCGTTGCCTCGCCAACTGCCGGGCACGCGAAGGCGCTGGCCGCACGCTACAACATTCCGCGGGTATACAGCGACTACCGGCAGCTGGCGGAAGACCCCGACATTGAAGCCGTCACCATCACTGCGCCGAATGCCTTGCACTGCGAGATGACGCTCGCACTGGCCCGCGCCGGCAAGCATGTCATCTGCGAAAAACCATTGTGCATGACCCTCGACGAAGCCGACCTGATGATCGAGGCCTGCCGCAACCACGGCGTCCTACTGCTCTATGCCGAAGAACTTTTTTTTACGCCGAAGTATGTCAAGGCCCGGCAGATGGCGGATGCCGGCGCCTTTGGCAAACTGCACCTGATCAAGCAGAGTGAGAAACATTTTGGCCCTCATTCTGAATGGTTCTGGGACGTGCAGCGTTCCGGCGGTGGCGCGCTTCTTGATCTGGGCTGCCACGGCATCGCCTTCGCCTACTGGTTTCTGGGGCGTCCAAAGCTTCTGAGTGCGTACGCTCACGTAGGCACCTATGTGCATGGCGATAAGACGCAGGCTGATGACGAAGCGGTGACCATCATTGAATTCGAGGGAAACGCGTTCAGCATCATTGAAAACAGCTGGGCACGCCGCGGCGGCATGGATGACCGCATCGAAATTTATGGCGAGGGCGGCCTGACCCTTGGCAATCTCCACATGGGCAATGCTCTGCCGACCTACAGCGAGTATGGCGTTGGCTACGCAGTCGAGAAAGCTCCCTCCACCACCGGTTGGACTTACCCCGTGTTCGAAGAGTTATGGAATTACGGCTTTCCGCAGGAGATGCGCCATTTCGCGCGCGCCATTCGCGGCCTCGAGTCGCCGCAGGCCACCGGTGAAGATGGCAAAGTGGTGCTTGAGGCTGTGTACGCCGCCTACGCTTCCGCTGGACTGGGCTGCAAGGTGAACCTCCCCTTCGCACCCACGGCAACACGACCGATCGATGAATGGCTGAACAGGAAAAAGCATGCTTGAAGAGAAACCGATCGTCGATCACGAAAAGCAGGTAAGCGGCTTTCCCATGCTGGAGAACATCCTTGGGCAGCCTGCATCGCACCAGGCTCTTCTGGAGTTTCATGCAGGCACAGGTCAATCGGTACTACAGTCCTGCGCTGCCCGCATCCGCCACGCGCGCGGAAGGGTAATTTTCAGCGGCATGGGCGCCTCATTCTTTGCGGCCATGCCGGCCGTAAGCCGTATGGAACAGCAAGGCTGCGCGGTGCAGGCTTTGGAGAGTGCAGAACTGCTGCATTACGGCACGCCGGCGCTGCGCCGCGAGGATGTCGGCGTACTCATCTCGCGCTCGGGCGGTTCGATAGAAGTGGTGCGACTGGCAGAGAAGATGCGCGCTGCCGGCATGACCATTCTTGGTGTGACGAACGTCGCGCAAAGCCCATTGCAGAAACTGGCAGACGAGACACTGGTGATTGGCGCATTGGCTGACCAGTTGATCGCGGTGCAGACGTATACGGGCACGCTGCTGGCGCTGCTGCTGCTGGCTGAGCAGGTGACGGCCGGCCGGAGTGAGCGACTGATCGACCTCAGCCTTGCCGCCTTGCCCCTGCTGTCGGAGTTTATCGCGACTGCTGAACGAGCCAGCGACGACGGGCACGAGTGGCTTGACGGCCGCAGCCCTCTCTACCTGCTGGCGCGCGGCCCGGCGCTAGCGTCAGCCTGCGAGGGAGCGCTGCTGCTGCATGAAACAGCCAAGAGTGCCGCGGTTGCCATGTCCTCGGGCCAGTTCAGGCATGGCCCGGTCGAGGTGGTATCCGAAGAATTTTGCGCAGTCGTTTTCGGTTCGCCTGAAGCAACGCGGAAGACCGATCGACTGCTCGCTGCAGACCTGGCGCGTATGGGCGCCAGGGTACGTTGGATTGGTCCAGGCTCAAGTGATCCATCAGATCAATCGGTCAGCGAGTTGCTTCCATGGCCCGGAATCCCCGCGGAACTTGCACAGTTGTTTGAGATTGTTCCTCTTCAATTTGCGGCCTACCAGCTCGCACTCCGCCGCGGCATCAACCCGGGCGATTTCCGTTTCGCCTCCGAGATCACGAACACGGAGTCCGGCTTCCCCTTGCTCGAGAGAAGGTTGGCGCACCGATGAGCAGGTCGCTGTTCTTTGATCCGTATCCGCTTTGAAGTTGACACTGCCGAATGGCATTCGTATAAGTAAGCAAACGTTTGCGTGTGCAATCAATGGAGAGTAAGTGGCTGGACAAGGACCAAGTCGCCGGGAGTTGCTGCAGGCCCTTGGTCTAGCAGCGGCAGCCAGTACCTTCAGCGGCTTTTCACGCTGGAGCTATGCCTTCGCTGAAGAAGAAATGCAGCATCCCAATGCTGCGCCGACCAGCAAGGTCGTGCATCCTGTCTATCATCCGCAATTCTTTCTGCCCACCGAGTACAGGAATGTTGAGATACTCGCCGATCTCATCTTGCCGCCTGCGCCAAGCTCTCATCCTAAGGATGGGCAAAGCAAAATGCAGCCCGGCGCCAGGCAGGCCGGCGTTGCCGAGTTCATCGATTTCATGGTCTTCACTGACGCAGAGTTGCAGTCGCCCTTTCGCGAAGGCTTGGCATGGCTCGACAGCGCCAGCGCGCCTGCATCTTCCTTTGCAACCCAACCGGTAGCGCAACAGACCGCGCTGCTCGAACGGCTTGCCTACAAGGCGAAGCATCGCGAAGGTGAGCAGCCTGGAAGGCAGTTCTTTCTCCTGGTGCGCCGATACACCGTGATGGGCTTCTACACCACCAGGGCCGGCCTCGAATCGCTAGACTACCCCGGGTTGACCTTCTATGGCACCTCACCCGGTTGCACCCACGCCGATAATCCTGAACATGCCGGGCTTGCCGAAGCACGCGGAGGCCAGGCAGCATGAACAGCTATGACGTGATCGTGATTGGAACAGGCGCAGGCGGCGGCATGGTGATCAAGACGCTGTGTGAAGCCGGTCTGAAAGTATGCGCGTTGAATTCGGGACGTCAGGCAGATCCGGCCAAAGATTTTCGCCAGCACAAGCAGCCCTACGATCTAAAATTTCGCGGCTTCGATTCACCGCGCCGTAATGCAATCAGTATCGGTTACATGGACAACGAATACGTGGCGCCGGACGCATGGGAGCACGATATCGCCTTTTCTACCGCAGAAGGGACGCGGTGGATGTGGCCGCGCTCCAACTTTGTTGGTGGCAAGACCAACTTCTGGGGGCGTTCGGCTGCGCGCATGGCAGAGATCGATTTCAAGGCTGCAAGCCGAGACGGTTTTGATGTGGACTGGCCGGTAAGTTATGCAGAAATGGCGCCCTACTACACACGGGTAGAGGAAATGATCGGTGTGGCCAGCACAGTGCAGAACCGGCCATCAAACCCTGACGGATCGTACCTGCCGCCAATCCGCTTTCGTTGCCTCGATTACATCGTCCAAGCCGGCGCGAAGAAGTCAGGCGTTCCGTATCTTCCTGATCGCATCGCTCAGCTGACCCAGGAGCACGCTGGGCATCCGCCCTGCCACTACTGCGGCAATTGCACCGAAGGCTGTGATGTAGGCGCCTTCTTTTCGTCGCCCTACTTTTTCCTGCCGCTCGCGCAAGCGACCGGCAACCTGGAATTGCGTACAAACGCAATTGCCCGCGAAGTTCTTGTCGATGATGAAGGCCGCGCCAAGGGTGTGGCCTATGTGGACAGGCTAACGAAGCAGGAGGTCGAGGTGTACGCAAAGGCCGTTGTCGTGGCCGCTTCGTGCATCAGTACCGCACAGATCCTGCTGAATTCACGCAGCCGCCGCTGGCCAACGGGCATTGCAAACTCCAGCGGGCAGGTGGGCAAAAATCTTTGCGATCACCTGTACGGCAACTCCGGCTACGGCTACCTGCCACAACTGCTCGGGCAGCCGAGTTTTCCCGACAATGTAACGGCGGCGACGGTCGCGTGGCTGCCGCGCTGGCAGAACCTTGAGCATCCAACCCAGGAAAAATTCATCCGCGGCTACTCCTTCTATCCAGGCGGCGGCTGCGATACATTTCCGAGTTACTACGACGACATTGAGGGCTTTGGCGCGAGTTACAGGGCAGAGATCAAGCGGCGCTATCCTACCCCGATCAGCTTTACGGTACAGGCACCTTCGCAGCGCTCCGACAAGAACTATGTCGATATCGATCCCGTTAAGAAGGACATCTTCGATATTCCGCAGGTGCGCGTGCATTTTGAGTGGGACGAAAACACGCTCAAGATGTGGGAACATTCCAAGCAAGTGTGCCAGGAGCTGTTTCACAACATGGGCGGCGAATACCAGGGGCATGAGGAACCGGAATCGCCAGGCTGGAGCCTCCACGAAACCGGCACCTGCCGCATGGGAAACGATCCGAAACAGTTCGTGACCAATCGCTTTGGACAAACGCATGACGTGCCAAACCTCTATGCCTGCGATGCCAGTGTGTTACTGAACTGCACAGACAAAACGACGACGCTCACACTCATGGCGTTTGCTCTGCGCACCTCTGAATACATCACGCAGCAGTTCAAAAACAACGCGCATACGCCGGCCAAGAGTTGACCATGATGCAGACAACCCGCCGCTGGTTTATCAAAGGGACCCTGCTCAGCACAGCCGGTTTGGCCTGGGGTGCACCGAGCAACGATCCACAGCAACGCAGGTCGCGGATTGCGGTCGCGACCTATCCTTTTCGCGCATCGATTATCGCGCCGGGTAACCATGACCGCGACCCCACAAAGCCCGGCATGGATTTAGCCGGCTTTGCAAAAACGATTCGCACCCGGTTTAACGTTCGCGGCATAGAACCGCTGCATTCGCACTTTGCTTCGACCGGGCACGCCGAAATCCTGCAACTGCGTGCCGCGTTTGACCACGCCGGCGTGTTCACGGCAAATATTCCAGTGGACGAGCCGGTCGAGCTCTGCAGCCCGGACGCAGCGACACGCGACGCTGGCAATGCGAGCTATCGCCGCTGGATTGATATTGCTGTGCTGCTGGGCTCGCCCAGTATTCGCATCTCGCTGCCAAAATGCACGGATGCGCCCGCTGTGACCAAGGCGCTCCAGGCCCTGCAGCCGACGCTCAAGTATGCGGCTTCGCAGAACATCCTCGTAAACCTGGAGAATGACGATCCCCTCCTCTCGTCCGCCACGCGCATTGTCGAGGCGATCGAGCAGGCGCAGACGCCGGGGTTGAAAGCCTTGCCCGATTTCGCAAATTCGCTCATGGGTGGCGACCAGCACTTCAACGCACAGGCGGTAAAGATGATGTTCGCGCATGCCGGCAGCATTGCGCATGTGAAGGATGCCGAAGTCATCAACGGCACACGCCGCGGCGTTTCGCTGCCGGAGTTGTTCGGGTTTGCCAGGGCCGCTGGTTTTCGCGGAACGTATTCCATGGAGTCAGATTCAAACGTGGATCCCTTCGCCGACACAACCCACCTCATCCAGCAGACGCTTTCGTTGATGTAATTCGAACTCGGGCGTCGTGCAAAATAGAAGAGTGAGAGCCCGCGCCATACCGCTGCTGTTTGCTGGAATGCTGCTTGTGTCGCAGTCACTCTCTGCTCTCGCAAAAGACCCTGCGACATGGTTTGCGGCGGGCACACAGGCGCTGCGCGACGGTGATCTAACTGCCGCACAAGCTGACTTCAAAGCTGTGCTGCAGGCCGACCCGTCGTCTGCCGCGGCCTACACCAACTTAGGCGTGATTGCCATGCGGCAAAAGCGTTGGTCCGACGCGCTCGCGCAGCTGCAGAAGGCGGAGCAATTAGACCCTTCTCTCATCGGCGTACGGCTGAATGTGGGACTGGTCTACTATCGCATGAACGATTTCCGCACAGCCGCGAAGTCATTTTCAGCACTACTGGCAAAGGACCCGGCCTCGGTACAGGCACGGTATCTATTTGGCCTCTCCTCTTTCTTTGCGGATCAGTATGCAGAGGCGGAGCAAGCGCTGCTGCCCCTCTGGCCCAATTACTCTACGTCTCTCAGCTACCTGTACGTGGTCGGCAGCGCGGCCCACAAGGCCGGCGATGAAGCCGTCGAAACGCGCGCCTTCCGCCAGATGGAAACCATTGGCCAGGGCACGGCGGAGTTCCACCTGTACGCGGGCAAGGCAGCGCTCACTAAACAGGACAACGCGGCGGCCGAGCAGGAACTGGATGCAGCCATCGTTATGAATCCACGGCTGCCGATGGCGCATTTTTTTCGTGCGCAAGCCCTCAGCGCTCAGAACAGGAACGAGGCGGCGCGAACCGACCTGCTCACCGAGATCGAGCTTGAGCCCGACGTACCCTTCAGCTACGACGAACTCGGCCGCGTCGAGCAGCGGTTACAGCAGCCGGAGCAGGCAGCGCAAGCCTTTGAGCAGGCATTGGCGCATGATCCATCTCTTGGTACGGCGTACGTAGGACTAGCGCAGATTGCTCGTGATAAACATCAGTACGCTCAGGCGCTGGCTCTGCTTGATCATGCCGTGCAGGACGAAGCTGCTGCGCGCGTCGCCGCCCACCGCCCGAGCCAGCGCCCGCCACGAAGATGCCGCTGCCACGGACAG
>CAZZXL010000045.1:9904-29418 GCA_964658035.1 uncultured Acetobacteraceae bacterium | reverse complement strand
GCATGAATGAAGCCGGATGATGGCCGGGCAACTCACCTGGAAGCCGGTGCTACCAACTCTAATGTTGGAGGAAGAACCATGAAAAGCACGCGAATGTACAGCAATTTAGGCGTTCTGGCGACCGCAGCAGTCCTTTGTTGTTCGCCGGTATTTGGACAGACACAGGGCGGCGGACAGAGCAACATGCAACAACAGCCGAACTCTCCCAGTTCCATGCAGAATATGGGAAACATGCAGCAGATGAACGGCGGCGCATCCCCGTCAGACATCATGTTTGTAAAAAAGGCGCTCCAGGGAAGCATGGCGGAAGTGCAGGTCGCCCAGCTGGCGTTGCAGAAGAGCTCTGACGACCAGGTGAAGCAATTTGCACAGCGTATGATCACCGATCACAGCAAGATGATTGAAGACATGAAGCCGATCGCTCAGCAGGTAGGGGTCAAAATGCCGGACGGCCCGGACAAGAAGCAGAAGATGATGATGGCCAAGCTGCAGGCACTCTCTGGTGCTGACTTTGACAAGGCTTATGTGCAGGCCATGGTGAAGGATCACAAGGAAGACGACGCGGACTTCAAGACAGAGATCTCCGGCGGTCAGAGTCCGGCTGTCAAGGATGCTGCTTCAAAGGGCGATCCGATCATAGAGAGCCACTTGCAGACTATCCAGGGCATTGCCAGGAATATGAATCTCAGTTCAGGCATGTAATGTTTGTGCCGAGATTCTTACGCCGGGCCCCTTGACGGGGCCCTTTGTCTTGCCGGCAGCACCTGTGATCGCAATTTGGTCAGAGTAGAATTGCGCAGTGGGCCTAACTATTCGACGTGCGGTACTCCTGCTTCTTTCTCTGGCCTTCGCCGCTTCTCTCGGCGCTGAGCGCGTGAAAGACCTGCCGGCGCCACAGAACTATGTCAGCGACTTTGCGCATGTACTTTCGCCCCAGACCGCGGCCCGGCTTGATGAGCTGTGTTCCCAGGTAGACCATCAGGCCCACGCGCAGATTGCCGTCATCACGGTCAATACGCTCGAAGATGTACCAATCGAGGATTTTGCAGTTCAGCTTGAGGATAAGTGGGGCGTTGGCCCAAAGAAGAATGATCGCGGCATCCTGATTATTCTCGCTGTCCACGACCGCAAACGCAGGATAGAGGTCGGCTACGGGCTGGAGGGCGTCATTACTGACATGCAGGCCGGTGATATCGGCCGTGCCATGGAGCCTTTCCTGCAGCAGGCCAATTACGATGGCGGCGTGACCCTCGCTGTCACCCAGGTTGCCGGCAGGATCGCCGCTGATGCCGGCGTCAACCTGCAGGCCCAGCGGCGCGGGCCTCCGCAGCGCCAGGTCAAGCCTCTTACCCTCGGCCAGCTGGTTCTTTTCGGGCTCGTTTTCCTGGTAGTCCTCTTCGTGGTCGCGCGTACCGGCGGTTCAGGACTGGTCGGTTTTCTACTTGGCATGTTCCTGGGTGGAGGTGGCGGGGGACGGGGTCAAGGCGGCGATGGCGATGACGGCGGCTTTGGTGGATTCGGCGGGGGGAGCTCGGGTGGTGGTGGCGCCTCCGGCGGCTGGTAAGAACTGATCTGCTAAGTTAGATGGGCCGGTCTGCTCAGGATGATCGGGAAAGTTTGGAGGAAACAAATGAAGCGTGGTGTATTCGCGGTCATTGCCGTATTAGGTGTCATTGTGGTTGCCGCATTGCTGGTCTTCAGCAGCTATATCAGCGCGAAGAACCAGATGGTCGCGAAAGACCAGGAGGTGAAGACGCAATGGTCCCAGGTCGACGTGGTGTTGCAGCGGCGGGCTGATCTTATTCCGAATCTCGTTTCGACCGTGAAAGGCTATGCCACGCATGAAGAGAAAGTCTTCGACGACATAGCGAATGCGCGCGCCAGCCTGCTGAGTGCCCACGATCCACAGGGCAAGATCCAGGCTAACGGGCAATTGGACGGTGCGCTTGGGCGCTTGTTGGCCATCTCGGAGAATTACCCTAACCTGAAGGCTAACCAGAACTTCATGAGCTTACAGGACCAGCTCGAAGGCACCGAAAATCGGATTGCCGTGGAACGCCGGCGCTACAACGAGAGCCTGCAGGACTACAACACCTTTATCCTGCAGTTCCCCAACAGCATCTGGGCCGGCATGGCTGGATTCCATCCGAATAACGCCCGCTTCGAAGCAAGTGAGAGCTCAAGAACGGCACCTGTGGTCAAGTTCTAGAGAGCAAATTACCTGAAGGTGTAGAGCGAAGATACGACATACTTCGCGTCCATAAACACAATGCCGGCGCCGAACCTCGGGCCGGCATTGTCGTTCATTGGGGTGATACGCCAGGACGCTGAAGCCGGCACGCGCAGTACACTGGTCAGGCCAGAGCCAGAAACAAACTACCGGGAGCCCTGCATGACTGCTGTCGAATACGCCGAGAAGGCGCGAGGCCGTTTCCTCGAAGAATTAAAGGGACTGCTCTGCATTCCCAGCATTTCCACCCTGCCGGAGCACGCACACGATGTACGTCATACCGCGACACTGCTCGCCAAGGAACTGGAACGGATCGGGCTGGAAAATGTGCGCATGATTGAAGGTACCGGCGATCCGGCCGGGCATCCCCTGGTTTATGCAGACTGGCTGCACGCCACCGGCAAACCTACGTGCCTCTGCTACGGCCACTATGACGTCCAGCCGCCCGATCCGCTGGATGAGTGGAAGACACCCCCCTTTGAGCCGACTGAACGCGATGGCAACATTTATGCCCGGGGCGCGGTCGATGACAAAGGCCAGATGTACATGCACATCAAGGCGCTCGAATCATTGTTCGAAGCGTCGTCGGAAGACGGCGCGCTCGAGGGAGAGCGAAGACACGGAACGCTTCCCATCAACATCCGCATTATCCTGGAAGGTGAAGAAGAAGTGGGTGGCGAAAATGTTTCCTGCTTTGTGCGCGAGCACCCGGAAGCGCTTCAGGCAGACTTCGCTCTGATTTCAGATACAGAAATGTTTGCCCCCGATCTGCCGACACTATGTGTTGGTCTGCGGGGCATGATCTACACCGAAATAGAAGCTCGCGGCGCGCGCACCGACTTGCATTCAGGCATGTATGGAGGCGCTGCTCCCAATCCCTTTCTCGCCCTGGCACAGATTCTTGCCAGGCTGAAAGACGAAAACGGCCGCGTCCTTATCCCCGGCTTCTATGACAAAGTGGAATCGCCGTCTGCAGACGAACTGCGGGCCTGGAAGAGTCTGCCTTTCAACGAAGCGCACTATCTTGAAACGGAAGTAGGCTCCTCTGCATTGGTTGGCGAACCGGGGTACAGCGTACTCGAACGGACCTGGTCGCGTCCCACTCTGGACGTCCATGGAATGCCCGGCGGCTTCATCGGCGCAGGCGCCAAAACAGTGATCCCGGCCAAAGCGACGGCGAAAATATCGATGCGCCTGGTGCCTGGCATGACGCCGCAAGAGACCTTCGAACAATACGAGAAATTTGTCCAGAGCTTTTGCCCGGCTGGCATTTCGCTCAGCGTCAAGCTTATTCACGCAGGCGATCCAATCGTGATCAAGACAGACAATCCTTACATCAGGGCTGCGGAAAAAGCCCTGCACCAGGTATTCGGCAAAGATACAGTCTTCATCCGCTCAGGTGGTTCCATTCCCATCGTCGGCGACTTCGAGCGCCACTTGAAAATCCCTTCCGTCATGATGGGTTTCGGCCTTCCTGACGACAATCTGCATGCGCCGAATGAGAAGTTCCATATCGCGAACTTCTACCGGGGCATAGAGTCGATCATTCTTTTCTTCCAGGCAGTTGGAGCAGTCGGCGTCGCAGGAGATGCGTCAACAGTGCATGCAACGGCAGGGAAGGCTTGATTAGGTTGCCCTTCAGAAGCGAACCAGCGCTTGATGCCTTTGTACTGGCCGGCGGCGCCAGCAGCCGCATGGGTACAGACAAGGCGCTACTCCGTTTCCAGGGCATCACCCTGATTGAACGAACGCTTCAACTGCTGCGATCGCTGGGGCTGGTACCGCGGATCGTCGGCAGTCGTGATGATCTGCATGCCTACGCGCCGGTTATTCCTGATCGACGCGTACGATGCGGGCCGCTTTCCGGCATCGAGGCTGGTCTGCTAGCCTCGGCTCATGAGGCTGCGCTCTTCGTGCCGATCGACATACCGTTATTGCCGGCAGTGCTCCTGCAGTCTCTTGTCAATAGGTCCGAAAATACACAAGCTCCGGCGACAGTACCTCGGATTCTCGGCCAGCCGCAGCCGCTTGTCGCCATCTACCGACGTGAACTTCTACCAACCATCTCGGCTTCGCTGGCACAGGGAGACTATAAAGTGTTGCGCGTCATGCAGCGGGCAGCTGCCATCCTTAATCGCGACATCGATCTCTTCAACGCCGAATCGGTATCCACGGCTGCGGGGTATTTTGTTGGTTGGCCAGCCGTCCCATCTCACGCTTTCCTCAACTGCAATACGCCAGCGGACATCAAGCAGGCAGAGACACTTGCAACGGCATCCCACCAACGGCGAAGCTAGATCAAATTACCTGAAGGTGTCGAGCGAAGATACGAGGAACACGGGCCTTTTCGCCAGGAAAAGGCCAACCTGTATCCAGCCAGAAACACCATAGCATCAGGTAACTTGCTCTAGTCGCAGCATAGGACAGAATGATGAGTGAACAACACGAACGGGATGCGGCGACGGGCGGTGACCATGGTCAGGTCTTGCCGGAAGAACCCCTAAGCTTTCCCAAGGACCTGCCGGTAGAAGTTGTCGGTATCGCTGAATTTGCCACCGGGGCCGAGCGTCTCCGTCTTCCCACAGACATAAACCACGTCGGGGCTGACCAGCAGCCGTACATCGTCTTCGACCATGTCTTCAAATCTTTCGGTGACCTCAAGGTTCTGGATGACGTGTCCTTCGAGGTGCAGGCCGGCGAAACCCTGTGCATTCTTGGGCGGTCGGGTGTTGGAAAATCCGTTTCGCTGCAACAGATCATGGGCTTCCTTAAGCCGGATGCCGGTAGCATCCGCATCGCGGGAAGGGAAATTACCACGCTTAACAAAGAAGAGATGGAGCAGGTGCGCAAGAAGGTCACAATGGTCTTTCAAAGCGGGGCACTCTTCGATTCATTAACGGTTGGTGAAAATGTTGCGTTTCCATTGCGGGAGCGAAAAGAACTCGAAGAAGATCAAATCCAGCAGGTAGTGAGTGGACTGCTTGACATGGTCGGCGTTGCCGGCATGGGACACCTTGCGCCCAGCGACCTTTCAACAGGCATGAAGCGATCAGTAGCGATAGCCCGGGCGCTCGCCGCCCAGCCCGAGGCTATCCTATATGACGAGCCGACAACAATGGTGGATCCTATGATGGGTCGTCTGCTCGGCGACCTGATCCAGAAGCTGAAGCACCAACTGAAGCTGACTAGCATCGTGGTCACACATGACATGCGGTTTGCCGAACACCTCGCCGATCACATCATGTTTCTACACCAGGCGAAGGTACGTTTCTTCGGCACCATGGACGAGATGCGACAGTGCGATGACGACATTGTCCGGCAGTTCCTTGAACTGGACGCACTGGTTTTACCTACGGTTTAGAGACAAGGGTAACGCTTATCTCCGGAACCAAAAGGGAACCGCTGATCGTCCATGCGTAACTTATTAATGGTGCTTAATGTGTATCCGGGGCACAATGGAGACATGCTAGACTAAGCGTCATTCGAGCAAGTGCCGCGCATAATGTACCCCGATCGTCCATCAAGATGCATCCTGCTGGGGACTGGAAAACAGAACCATATCCATTACTTGCAAGCTTCACCCGGTTTGGGAAGTATTAAAGGTGTCGCTTCACGCCTTGTCGAGCCAGGCTTTAGAGCAAATTTCCTGAAGGTGTAGAGCGAAGGACAGATGTTGGCTGGTCTTTTCACCAAGAAGGCCATCTGGAAGTTCTCAGGAAAACCCGTAGCAAAGAAAATTTGCTCTAGAAAAGACAGACGGAATCAATCATGGCCGCTCCCCCACTAGGCAAGCTTAGTCATCCCGTCTCTGAGAGTCGGAATTTCGTGTCCGCAGGTAATTCATCGCAAACTAACTCGATACGTATCTGGACACGAAACCTGAAGGTCACCATCTTCTGGGTATCGCTTGACATCCTGAGTGTATGCATCGCAGCTGCGGTAGCTGTTCGCGAGTGGATTGGTCCTCTTGCCGGACAGGGTGGAGCGGTCCACCGGGTAGGCATGCTGGCCGGCGGACGCATGCTGTCGATCATGTATCTTGGCTGGTTCATCGTGGCCCTGATCGTGGTCAGCCGCCGGATGCATCTTTATGCCGCCATCGAAGCGCGCAACACCCTGCATGACATGCGCCTCAGTATTCAGGCTTGTTTCACTGCCGGGCTGTTGCTCAGTGGCGGCCTCTATTTTGCGCGTGGCGAAGTCGTCTCCCGCGGCGTCGTCATCCTCACCATCATCCTTACAACTGTTCTGATCGTCGTCCGTCGATTGTTCTGGCGTTTTATTGTTTACCGCCGTTACGAACGCGGCATGGAAGCCCGCAATATTCTCGTCGTTGGCACCGGCCGTGTGGGCCAGGCACTCCGCCACCACGTCGAAGGCATCCGTCACCTCGGCTATACGTTTAAAGGATACGTACAGATTCCGGGCGCTGACCTGGAATCCAATGTCAAGTCAACGGACGTTCTCGGCAACTTTGAGGAAGTACTGGAACTGGCGCGTCTTCACTTCGTTGATGAAATCTTCCTGTGCACCCCGGTCGAACCGGGACTCGTCAAACAGTTGGTCGAGCAGGCGCGGGACGCGAGCGTTGATATTCGTGTCGTCCCCGAACTTTACGATGGACTTGCCTGGAATAGCCCGGTCGAATACATCGGTCAGTTCCCGACCATCTCGCTTCATCGCAGCGACGTGCCGGTCGTTGGCCTCATGATGAAACGGGTCTTCGATATAGTGCTTGCCTCGATCGCACTTACCTTGCTGTCGCCGCTACTGCTGGCAATTGCCATTGCGATTCGCCTGGATTCGAGGGGCCCGATTCTTTACGGCTCCGAACGTATCGGCAAGAAGGGTCGCACCTTCCGCTGTCTCAAGTTCCGCACCATGGTGCCGGATGCCGAGAAACGTCGCGCGGAAATCCTCCACATGAACGAGCGGGATTCGATCCTTTTCAAGATCACCAATGATCCCCGCATCACCAAGGTCGGTCGGGTCCTGCGTAAGTACTCCCTCGACGAAGTGCCGCAGTTCCTCAACGTGCTTCGCGGCGACATGAGTCTGGTTGGACCACGTCCTCCCATTGCCAGCGAGGTGAAGAAGTACCAGTTGAACCACCTTCGACGCCTTGACGTCACACCGGGAATTACCGGATTGTGGCAGGTGCAGGCGCGCCAGGATCCGTCCTTCGACAGCTACATCTCACTCGATACGGCCTATGTGGAAAACTGGAGTCTGTGGCTGGATTTCAAGATTCTCGTCCGCACGTTCGCGGTAGTTGTCGGTGGTACCGGCGCCTGATTGCGCCCGGGTCCCTGCTTGCCCCGGGGTGCTTTCTGCCGCGACCACTTTTTGAGCAAAGCCGCCCCTTCTTGGGCGCAGTCCTACTACACTTGAAGAGTGAAGATTGCTTTAGCCCAGATCAACCCAACGGTCGGTGATTTCTCCGGCAATGCGAAAAAGATTCTTGATTTCGCGGCAAGGGCCGTCGACCGGGATGCAAACCTGGTCATGTTTCCTGAGTTAAGCATCTGCGGCTATCCGCCTGCGGACCTGCTGGAAAAGCCCTCGTTTGTTGCGAGAGCTGAAGAGACCGCCGGGCAGATTGCTGAAGCTACCCAAGGTCTTGGCGTCGCCATTTTATGTGGATCGATTTCTGCGAGCCATGTCAGCACCGGCAAACATGTCGCCAATGCGGCACTGTTGATCGCCGACGGCAAGATCGTTTTTCGGCAGGAGAAGATGTTGCTGCCGTTCTACGATGTGTTCGATGAGCAGCGCTACTTCGAGCCGGCTATAAAGCAATCTGTTTTTACCTTAGCCGGCGAGCGACTGGCGATCACCATCTGCGAAGACGCGTGGAACGACAAAGACTACTGGGAAACGCGCCGCTACACGATCGACCCGGTCGATGAACTGATGCGTGAAGGCGCTACGCTGATCCTCAACATGTCGGCTTCGCCCTACTGGCGCGGCAAACGGCGAACCCGTGAATCCATGCTGGCCGCTATCGCCAGGCGGCACAAAACTCCCGTGCTGATGGTCAACCAGGTCGGCGGCAATGACAGCCTTATCTTCGATGGCACCAGTCTGGTGCTCAATGCGCAAGGAGGGCTGGTCGGCCAGGCCTGCTCCTTCGACGAAGACCTCTTGGTCGTTGATACCGGCACATTGCATCCTGAGATTCACTCAACCTTCGCTGGCCTCGACGCCGGCACTTATCATGCGCTGGTTGTTGGAACGCGCGATTATGTGCGCAAGTGCAACTTCTCGAAAGCTGTTATCGGTCTCAGCGGCGGTATCGACTCAGCACTGGTTGCTGCGCTTGCGGTCGATGCTCTCGGCAAAGACAACGTACTGACCGTCGGCATGCCCAGTCCCTACTCTTCGCATGGTTCCATTGCCGACAGCGAGCTGCTCGCGGCCAATCTCGGCGTCCGTTACGAATTGCTGAAGATCGGCTCCATCTTCTCTGAATACACGGCGACACTAGCTTTGCTTTTCCAGGGCCATGAAGCGGATGTCACAGAAGAGAACCTGCAATCACGCATCCGTGGCGCTCTCCTGATGGCCATTTCGAACAAACTTGGCGCACTCGTGCTGACTACCGGGAACAAATCAGAAATGGCGACCGGATACTGCACACTGTATGGCGATATGGTCGGCGCTCTGGCAGTTATCGGCGACGTCGTCAAAACCAACGTCTACCGGCTTTGTCATTACGTCAACCGCGAAAGGGAAGTGATCCCGCAGGCGATCCTTGACAAGCCGCCATCTGCCGAGTTGCGGCCCGGCCAGGTCGATACAGACTCCCTGCCGCCCTATGATGTGCTCGACCCGATCATCGAAGCATATGTGGAACGCTATGAGACCCCGGAGGCCATCGCCCAGGAGTGCAGCATCGACCTTGAACTCGTCCGGTCAGTCGTCAAACTAGTCGAGCGCAGTGAATACAAACGTCAACAGGCCGCACCGGTGTTAAAGGTGACACCGAAATCCTTCGGGATGGGCCGACGCTTTCCCATCGCGGTCAAGGTCCAGGTCTAGCGCAAATTACCTGAAGGTGTAGAGCGAAGATACGATGAACACTGGTGTTTTCGCCAGGAAAAGACCAACCTGTATCCAGCCAGAAGGACCATAGCATCAGGTATTTTGCTCTTAAAAAGTCAGTCCATAGATCAAGCCCCAAGAGACCACCACTGAAAGGAACTCCATGCAACTTCGCTCATCCCTGGCTCTTGCCACGTTCGGCATCCTGTTACCGCTCTCGCCGCTTCTAGGCCAGGCCAAGCCAGCCACAACATCCGCACCTCAGCCGTCCGCTCCAGCAACTCAGGCAGCTGCGCCGGAAGCCCCCAAACCGGCCGCCGCTCCGCCGGCATTCCCTCTTATTGACCGCGCCAACTTCACTGCGACCTCGCCGACTTCTGACACGGTAAACGCATTTCTAAAAGCATCTTGGGGGTATGACACAAATCGTCTCTGGCAGGTGCAGGGCATCCTGAAGACGCCGGTCGAGGGCCTGAGCCGTGTCGTTGTCTTGTTTGAAGAAAAGGGTTCAGCCCAGCAGCAGCCGCAAAGTCTCTCCTTCTTCGTCACTCAGGATGGCAAGCATCTGATTGCCGGAGAACAGGTGCTCCCTTTCGGTGCCGAACCCTTCACCGATGCGCGCAAGACCCTCCAGGCGCGGGCTGACGGACCATCCAGGGGCGCAACAGCGAAGAACCTTGAGATCGTGGAGTTTTCCGACTTCCAATGCCCGCATTGCAAAGATGCGCAGCCGACAGTTGATCACCTGCTGAAGGATTTTCCAGCTGCCCATTTTGTTTATGAGAATTATCCGTTGGCTGCCATTCATCCGCAGGCAGAAAAGGCCGCAGAGTATGGCGTGTGTGTCGCCAAGGCAGGCGGCAATGAAGCCTTCTTCAAGTTTTCGGATAACATTTTCACTAACCAGGCCAAACTCACGCCCGAGGGTTCGACCGACGCCCTCAAAGCCGCGGCCACGGCCGCCGGACAGGACCCGACCAAAATTGCGGCCTGCGCCGATCTGCCAGAGACCAAGGCATCAGTCGATGCGTCCTCACAACTCGCGCATGACCTTGGTGTCACGCAGACTCCAACCATTTACGTCAATGGCAGGGGCTTGCCGGTCGGCGGCATTCCCTACGACCTGCTCAAGCAGATCGTGACTTACCAGGCGCAGATAGACGGCGTCCCGGTACAGTAGCCGTAGATGCAGTCGCAATTACTCGTGGCGGGGCAGCAGGATTGCCGGCCCCGCCATTTCTGTATGTTCCCGTCGCAGGATGCGCGGCGTGATAATCACGAGTAAAGTTCCCGTCGTGATGTTTCGGTCCTGATCTGACGTCGACCCCAGGCCGGGCAGGTCGCTTACACCAGGCACCCCGCTCACCGCTCTCGATTCCTGCTTTGTCAGGTTACTGAAGAACACCGCGCTCTCGCCCGCCTTGGCCGTCGTCGTCATGGTGAACTGCCGATTGGTAAGCTCAGGAATGTTATTGAGCGTGCTGCCGGAGAGTGCCTGGACCTTCATGTCGAAGTCAAGACTGACATCGTTCGATCGCAGCACGCGCGGGGTAATATTCAGTTCCAGACCAATGTCCTGATACTGAACCTGGGGAATTTGCGTCTGCGTTGAAGAGGCCCCGCTCAGCCCAAGTGCAGCCAGTTCAGTCGAGAGGCCCGCAGTGGATACACCTGAAATACTGACCGAAGAACCGGTAAGGCCTGAGTAGCTTGAAGTCTGAATCGGATACTTTTCACCGATTTTAAGCGTCCCCTTACCCTGGTCTTCAAGCCGAAGATGAACGTCTTCAAGCATGTGCGTATCGGTCGCATTCAGGGCGAAGTTTGCTGTAGCGCCGGACACCGTAACGCCGGTAAGCGTGAGTCCACCGCCAAAAGTCGCAAAGGCAGACGTCAACACTGAACTACTCACCTCTCCCGACGCGATCAACACTGCCGCGATCGCCGAATAATCACCTGCAGACGCAAGACCGCTTGAAACGACCTCCTGCACCAGGCTCTGGTTGCCGTTAATGAGGCTGGTCAATTCGCTATCCACGTTGAAGCCCGTAAATTGCTGCGGCGTCTGGACGCCAAGGTTTCGCGTCTTCGAGACATTGATTTCGATCAGCCGAATTTCGAGATCGACCTGGCTTCGGCCATCCATAAGATCGGCCAGTGTGCGGTTGAGCGCGTCCAGCTTGACCTGTGGCGCCCGCACCGTCAGCGTATTTGTCTGTTGCTGCACGCTCGATTGCTGCGCGTCAAAAATATTGCGGGCCACGGCCCCCAGGTCCGTCATTTCGCTTGGCGAAAGCCCCGGCAGGTAAACCGTTTCGATGACCTGTCGCATAAATTGCTCGCGGTTGGCGCGTGTGTCTTTCGCGACCAGTACCCGCTTTGGATCAAGCGGTACGAAGAAGCTGTTGGTCACCTCCTGCAGCATCCGCGCAGCCTCCGCATAGGTCACGTCATCGCCATCAAAGTTGGTGCGCTTCACTTCTACCGAGGGGTCCACGGTAGGCGTAATGCCATAGGCAGCCAGTACTTGTTTGAGCATCTCCTGGCCGGTAGCATGGATATGAAACGTATGCCGCTCATCATTCGGCTGCAGCGAAACCACGGGCGCCAGTTTGACGCTCTGCGTGTCGTCATCGCGCTCGATAGCGGCGCCTTTCCGGGGATCGAGATGCTGCAGGACAGAAGGATTGTCAGGCGCCAATGTCGAGGCTTCCAGCAACTTTGCGCGCGCTTCCCCGGCACGATTCAAGGTTTGCGCCGTATCCGACTGCGCAATCAACTGCGTCACCAGGTTGTTGCGCGCAATCTGCACGGCGGACACATAATCCTGGTTCGACGGGTCAAGAAGTTCGGCTTTGAGGAAGGCGCTCAGTGCTGCTTTAAGGTCCTTCTTCTCGACCGCCCGCGCCCCTTCGAGGTAAACCCTTTCGGCTTCGTACTTTTGTTTCACGCCGACAGCATGACGTTCCAGCTTGGGAGCTGGCACGGCTGGCTTGATCGCTGTCGTCGTCGGCGCCGTTTGACCATAAAGCGGCAAATTAACGCAGGCACCGGCAGCGCACGCCAGCAGTGAGGCATGCAAAGCGACACTGGCATGTCGTCTCAAAAGTTTTTGGTTCGCCACGCAACTAGTGTACGACTTTAAACACCCTGCTTCGCAGCCGGAGTTCCTTCGACCAGTGCCTTGATCGTCCGATCGACTTGGCGGCGGGATCAGCCGGAACACCTCGCATGGCCGGCAACATCACGAAGATTGGCCCACTAGCTTCTGTGCTTCCAGTTGGGGCCGCGCACTGCGCGAAGGCCGCTTCAGGCTCATGCGAGTCTGCATCAGGTCGATGCCAAGCTCTTCAAGCGTGCGACTGAGCGTGTTGCGATGCATGCCAAGCTCCTTCGCAGCTTTGCACTGGTTGCCGCGATGCACCGCAAGCACTTCCAGAATGAATCGCTTCTTGAACTCGCGGACAGCCTCGCTATAGGTGATACCACCGGTATGCATCTGCGTTACAAGGCTTTCCAATTCGCGCTTCACTCGTCCCTCTTTCTTTGTTCAACAGCATCACTGCTAAATATTGGCTGGTAAGACCATCTTCAAATCACTAACAAGAACAGCAAACCTAAAACGTGACCATACCACTACCGGTGCCACTCGCGGCAGATGTCTTGCGATACATCCGTACGCCATGCCGGATGCGCTCGCCCAAACTCCCTGGTACGATGTCCGACCCCTGGTGCGCCGCACCCATAAAATAGGGCAGCAACTGGGAATGCTCGACCCACGGCCTGCCGGAGAAAAATGCCGTTACCGTCATGGCCAGCGCAGTTGCCAGAAAACACCCCTTTACCGCTCCAAATACCAGGCCCAGCAAACGGTCGGCCCAGCCCAATCCTACCTTGCGCAACAGGAACCTTATCGTCCGCCCTACTATGCCCGCAACGATCAGGACGCCCACCACAATCAGCAGAAAAGATGCCGCTTCGGCCGCGGGCATAGAGTGCACCAGGCGAAACATCCACGGCACCACCCGCATGTAATACAAACCCGCTACTACGAGTCCTGCAACCAGTCCCACAATCGAAAAGACTTCGACAAAAAAACCGTTCAACGCCGCCGTGACAAAAGAAATAACAAAGATCCCGATAATGACCCAGTCGATCGTAGTGAGATCAGTCATCGTCATACTGGCTGCGACCTGCTCCAAGCCGGATTAATCATTCAGCCCTTTGCCTGTGATCAGGCGCAAAGCCTCCAGATATTTACCGCGCGTTTTCATCACAACGCTCTCCGGGAGGGCGGGCGCAGGGGCCTGCTTGTTCCAATGAATCTCTTCAAGATAATCGCGGACGAACTGTTTGTCGAAAGATGGTTGAGCTCCCCCAGGTGCATATTGATCGGTGGGCCAGTAGCGTGAAGAATCGGGCGTCAGCACTTCATCCGCCAGCACAATTTCTCCGTCCACCATGCCAAACTCGAACTTTGTATCGGCCAGGATCAATCCGCGCGAAGCAGCATGCGCTGATGCCTCTGCATAAATCTGCAGGCTCAGATCGCGCAGCCTTTCGGCATGCTCTTTCCCCACCTGTTCGATCACCTGTGCAAACGAAATATTTTCATCATGCGCGCCATCCTGGCTTTTAGACGCAGGGGTGAACAAGGGTTCCGGCAGCCTGTCCGATTCGCGCAGACCCTTCGGCAGCGCGATTCCGCACATGCCGCCTGTCGCTTTGTAGTCTTTCCAGCCCGAACCTGAAATGTAACCGCGGACGACACATTCTACCGGAAACATCTGCGCACGTCTCACAAACATCGAGCGTCCTCGCAGGGATTCACTATAAGGCTGAAGAACTGCCGGGTAGTCATCTACGTTGGTCGAGATCAAATGGTTGCGCACCATCGGCTCTAAAAAATCGAACCAGAAGATTGACATCTGCGTCAGGATCTCGCCCTTGTCAGGAATGCCCGATCCAAGTACGTGATCGAAAGCGGAGATGCGGTCCGTCGCTACCAGCAAAACATCTCTGCCGACGGTGTACAAGTCGCGTACTTTTCCGCGAGCGTGCAGCGTCAGTGTCGGAAATTCTGTGTGGATGAGTGTTGGCAAAGGGAAGGCCTTCCGTGGGGCGTGAGTTCGATTTTCGAGACTCCCAGCCACTTTGTCAACGCACGAAATTTATCCCCTGCTGACTGGCAAACAAAGCCGTAATCATGATAGGAAACAGCTGGGTCTTACCACGGTCCATTCCGCAGGTCGCCGGCATCTCCCTCTGCAATGCGGCATCCGGCACGGCCTTAAGCCATCGCCATCTGCTCGACACTCTGTTCGCTCCGCCGCTCCGGCGCACGCACGGGTGCACGTTCGGGCGAGCCCCCCATCCGTACCGAAACAATTTTCGAGACACCAGGCTCCTGCATCGTGACGCCGTAAATCATGTCTGCCGCTGTCATCATGCGCTTGGAGTGGGTGACCATCACGAATTGAGTATCGACCGCCATCCCCTTGAGCATGTCCGCCAGACGCCCTACGTTCGTCTCGTCAAGTGGAGCGTCCACTTCGTCCAGTACACAGAATGGACTCGGCTGAAATTTGAAGATGCCGACCAGCAGTGAGAGCGCTGTCAAGGCCTTCTCTCCACCGGATAGCAGCAACACATTCTGCAGCTTCTTGCCCGGCGGCGACGCGACAATATCGATCCCGCTTTCCGCCGTGTTCTCTTCATCGGTAAGTCGCATGAACGCCTGTCCACCGTTGAAAAGCTTGCTGAAAGTCTGCGAGAAGTTTTCGTTGATGCGCGCGAAAGCTTCAGTAAATTTAGTCTGCGTGATGCCATCGATTTCACGAATGGAGGACTGCGTATTCTCGATGGAATCCAGAAGGTCCTTGCGCTGCGTCTCGAGAAAGCCATGCCGCTCCGAAGCTTCCTTGAACTCATCGAGCGCCATCATGTTGACCGGACCCATCGCTTCCATCTTTGCCTTGAAGCCGCGGCAGGCTTCGTCTTCGCTGGCCAGCTGCTCTGCATCAAGGACAACGACATCAGCCCGCTCGCGTAAGACGCCAGCTTCAATGCCAAGATCATTGAGGCACGCCCCTTCCAAATGTTCCAGGTCTGCTGTCAGCTTGGCCGAACGGGCGCTGCGCGTACTCCGGGCATCCCTTCTGCTATCCAGCCCCATCCGGACTTCCTTCAGTTGCTGTTCACTCTCGTGCACCGAAGCGCGCAACAACTTGGCCTCTTCTGTCCATCGTGCGGACTCTTCAAGCGCGCTATCACGCTGTGTTGTCAACGTCTCGCGCTGTACGGCAAGGTCTTCATTTTCACGCGTGCGCTGTGCCTCTTCTGCCGTTGACGCAGCAATTTGCTGCTCCAGGTGCCCCTGCCGCCGGCCAAGGTCCGCGTACACGCGATCAATGCGTGCGAATGAGGTCTCAGCACCGCGCTTGCGTTCTTCAAGTCCGGCCAGTTCGGCAATCACCAGCGCCGCAGCCTGTTGCCGCTCCTCCCGTGCCTTGCGCCTGGCTTCCACTTCCTGCTGATACTCGTTTAATTTCTGGTCCGCTTCGTGATGCTCACGCTCGTACCGCTGTGTCTCTTCATGTCGCTGGGCAATCTGCTGTTCGCGCGAAGCACGTGCGTCCTTATTGCGCTCGCTCTCGAGCATCCAGTTCTGCAAACGCTGTTCGAGTCGCCGCACTTCTGCTTCCATCTGTCGCAGCGCCGCGCCCTGGTGCGCGCTTTCACGCTCCGCCGTGCGGCGCTCTTCGCTCTTGATCTCGAGCAGCTTCGTCGTGTCGGCGATCAATCGCTGCAGGGTCTGCGCCTGCGTGTCGGCCTGGCCAAGCTCTTTCTCAACCGCCTCCAGCTTCTGTTGGGCCTCGCGCAGCTCGCGCTTCAAGGCAAGTGGACCCTCAGCCCGCGGTTTACCGCCAGTGACGGTTACATTATGGAAGCACTCGCCCGATTTTGCCAGGAAGAAGCCATTGGTATGCGCCAGCGCGAGCGATCGCGCTGTCTCTGCATCAGGAGCGACATAGCCATCGCGTAGTTTGGGCAAAATGCCTTCAAGCGCATTGCCAACACCATTCAACACGCGGATGCAGTCTGTCAGCGGCACCACGCCTTCAGGATTTACCAGCCTGCTCCCGGCCTGCGTGTTTGCAGCAGCGGCTTGGTCTTCTGACGAATGCACCAGGAAAGTCGCCCGCCCATCGACACCGGTGCGCAGCAGGCGCATCCCTTCATCTGCCGCATCCCAGCTCTTGACGACGATGTAGTTCAGCTCGTCGCGAAGAAATTCATCAACCACGCTTTCGTATTCGCCATTCACTTCCAAAAAGTCTGCCAGTGTTCCCACTGCGTCCAACTTCGCCTGTCCATTGGTCTGCCGGAATAGCTTGCGCACGGTGTCCGTCGAGTAGCTATGCTCGCGCAACAAGCCTTCGAGGGAATTCTTGCGCCCGGCAACACTCGCTCGTTCCCCACGCAGGCGGTCCCCCTGCCGACGCGCTTCGGTTTCTTCCCGCCGCTTGCTTTCAATCTCTGTCCGCAAGCCGCCTATCTCTGTCTCGAGCCGTTTTAAAGAATCGGTAACCGATTCGAACTGCAGGGAAGCCTGGCCCCGCTCCGAACCAAGCGAATCGAGATCTCGCTTGGCTGCGGCCATCTCATTTTCAAGGCGTGCGCGTTCGCGGTCGAGTGAGGCCAGCGATTCTTCTGCCTGCGCCGTCTGGCTGCGCGCATGGTTCGCCTGCGATAACAGCTGCATCACGCGACGACGTTCTGCCTCGAGCCTGTGTTCTGCTGCCTGCACGGCCTGTGCTGCTTCTCGCGCCTGCTGGTTTTCGGCGTTTGATCGCTCGCGAAATGCTGCGGCTTCCTGCGCAGCGTTTTCCAGGAACTGCCTGTTTTGTTCCCGTTCCGTAGCCAGGCTTTCCAATTGCAGCTTCACTTGTTCGAGTTCAGCCGCAGCAGCTGCAGCGCGGGCAGAAAGGTCGTGAATCCTATCTTCATTCGCCTGGATGCGCGCATGCGCACGTTCCAGTTCCACGGCTGCCTGGTTACCGCGCGTGCCGGATTCCTTCGCGCTTGCATCCAGTTCATAGCCGCGGGCCACCGTCGTTGCGTGCACTTCTTCCAGGGATGCTACCTGTGCAGAATCTTCTTCGATCTGCCGTCCCAGCCCTTCCATTTCAGACTTCAACCCGGCCTGTTCATGGTCCATCAGGTCGAGCTTGTTTTTCAAGACAACCTGCAGCTTCTCACGCAGTTCATCGCGCACGGCCGCGTAGCGTTCCGCCTTGGCAGCCTGCCGTTTCAGCGCATTCATCTGCCGGGCCACTTCGTCAAAAATGTCATCGACCCGCGAAAGGTTCTGCTTTGCCTGTTCCAGCCGCAGTTCAGCCAGGCGCTTCTTGGTCTTGAAGCGCGTAATGCCGGCGGCCTCTTCGATAATGGCGCGGCGATCGTAGGGCTTGGAGCTGAGCAGCTGACCAATGCGCTCCTGCTCGATGATCGCGTAGCTTTCCGGCCCCAGGCCGGTTCCCATGAAAATGTCCTGGATATCGCGCAGCCGGCAGAGCTTGCCATTCAGCAGGTATTCACTCTCACCCGTGCGGAACAGCCGCCGCGTGATCATGATCTCGCCGATCCGGGTCGCGTTGCGCTGAAACTTGCGGCGGCGGATCTTCAGCGTCACCGTTCCCACAGCAGCGCCTACCTGCGCATCTGCATCGACCTCCGGCACGTTCGACGCAGTCTCCTCTTCCTCCAGTTCATCGCCGTCTGACGGATTCGGCTGCGCCTCCGCGATAATCTCTTCGGTCTCCACTGACTTCTGCACACGCATCTTGTTCTCGTCCCAGTCAAGCGCGGTCGTCATTGACTCGTGTGACGACGCATGAGAAGCCGGTTCATGAGTCGACCCATGCGAGCTCTCGGATGGGTCACCCAGCAGCGGACCTTCCGCGTACGCATCGGGATCAATCAGCGTCAGCGAGACCTCTGCCATGCCCAATGGTTTGCGATCGCGCGTGCCGGCGAAGATGACGTCTTCCATCTTCGTACCGCGCAGGGACTTGGCTGATTGCTCACCAAGCACCCAGCTCACCGCGTCCAGAATGTTTGATTTGCCACAGCCATTCGGCCCGACCACCACGGCAAGTCCCTGGCCGGCAACAGCAACTTCAGTCCGGTCGCAAAAGGACTTGAAGCCGAGAATCTGGATCTTCTTCAGCTTGAGCACGCACACCTCGCCTGGAACAGAACTGTAGTTTCCAGTCTATCCAAGGTCAACATGCCCACCACCACCTATTGTGGATAAGCCGTCAGAAACTCATTTAGCGGTAGAAAGAGTCTCTTTTTGGGAATTCTGCCGCCTGCTCAAGGCTTCATCGTCGGCCGCAGTAACACTTCACTCACAAACGACTGGGGCGCCTGGGTCACGATCATCGAAACAACCCTTGCGACATCCTCCGGCTGGATTTTCCTTGCCGCTTGCTCATCGCTCGACATCACCCCGCCGAAGCCCGTATGCACTGAGCCTGGCGCGACCGCCGAGACCCGGATGTTGTACTGCCGCAATTCTTCAGCAACAGAGTAGGTCAAGCCGTTGAGCCCCCACTTTGAAGCCGAGTAGGCTGCACCGTTTGGCAGCGGATTCTTTCCCGCAAGGGAAGAAATGTTTACGATGTGGCCGTACTTCTGGGCGATCATCAGCCCGGCCAAAGCGCGGATCAGGAGGTAAGGAGCCCGCAGGTTTACATCCATCATGGCGTCCCACTCTTCCAGCGCAAGTTCATGTAATGGGCCGCTGGTGGTAGCCACACCGGCACAGTTCACCAGGATGTCACAGCGGCCGGATGCAGCCTTCACCCGTTCTGCCAGGGCGTGGATACCCTCCGGGCTGGTCAGGTTACACGGCGCAACCGTCGCTGCTCCCCCGGCATTCTCAATCTCCTTCTTTATGGCGTCGAGTCGTACTTCGTCCCGGGCGGTCAGATAAACGTGCGCGCCCATGCCGGCCAGTTCATGAGAAATGGCAGCACCAATGCCGCGTGCTGCGCCGGTCACCACGGCAACCTGCCCGTTCAATTGCCCATCGTCCATCATCGGCTATACCCCGTGAGCACATGGGATGCAGCAACGCGCGTAAAGACACTCCGTGGCATGATGGAAGAGGTAACACATCGGGAACCGTTTGCATCTAGCTTGCTCATGAGGAAAATCATCCAGCTTGCGGATG
>CAZZXL010000045.1:0-9894 GCA_964658035.1 uncultured Acetobacteraceae bacterium | reverse complement strand
ACCGCTTACGGCATTACTTGCGCACGCCGTCAGTGCTTTCTATAATCCAGCCACACTGCAACTTATGCGCAGCCCTGATGCACCGTCAGCCAAGAGCCTCGGTCTAATTTGAATGCACCGGTCAGCGAAAGCTCTCCCTGCAGCGTGTTTATCACTAAAATTTAGTTTCTTTCGTTTAGGAGCGTTGAATGAAGAAGGTCGTTATTGCTTCCTTGCTGGCAGCTGCCGCTACTAGCGCTGTCGGCGCCGGCGCATTTCTCGCGGTGCCGGTGGCATCCGCACAGGCGTCTGCCCCAGCATCCGCCCCGACAGACCAGGCACAGCCGGGCCAGATCACGATCAAGGATCCCGCTGAGTACAACGACTACAGCAACGCCACAAGCCAGTCGACGCCCGCCGCGAAGGCGACCGCGATCGAAGCGTTCCTGACGAAATACCCCAACTCGGTCGTTAAGAAAGATCTCTTGGTCCAGCTCATGACGATCTACCAGGCGACCGACCTTAATAAGACCCTGGATGCGGCAAGTCGTCTGCTCGCGATCGATCCTAATAACCTGCGCGCTTTGGCGCTGTCCGTGTACATCGAAAAAAGCCAGGCTGCGCAGAAGACCGCGCCGGCAGATGCACAGCCCATTCTCGACAAGGCCGCCCAACAATCGCAGACAGGCCTGGCTGCACCCAAGCCTTCTGATATGCCGGATGCGGACTATCAGAAGCTGAAAGACGCAACCACGCCCATTTTCGACAGCGCGATTGCCCTTGATGATGAAAACAAGAAAGATTTCGCCGGAGCTATTGACGCCTTTAAAAAGGAGCTTGCTTCTTATACCGACCCCAATGCCACGACCAGTGGTCCGGCACTCAACGATACTTACCTCCTCGGACTTGCGTACACGCAGGAGACCCCGCCTGATCTTCCAAACGCCGTCTGGTATCTGACGCGCGCCGCCCACTATGCACCGGCCCAGGCCCAGCCGCAGATAGAAAAAGCAGCCGAATATTTCTACAAGAAATATCACGGTGGCATGGACGGCTTCGACGCCATCCAGCAGCAGGTGCAGACGTCGGTCAATCCGCCGGACAGCTACAAGCCGGTTGCTGCGCCGCCACCGCCGTCGCCCGCTGACCAGGCACACCAGGCAGTCGTTTCTACCCCTGACCTGAAGACCCTGAGCCTAGCCGACAAGGAATTCGTCCTCTTCAACGGCAGCCAGGAAGATGCAGGCAAGGTCTGGGCCGTGTTGAACGATGGCAAGTCAGTCGAGATTCCGGGCAAAGTCATCCAGGCGACAGCCGATTCCGTACAGATCGCCGTCACCGAGGACAACAAGGCTGCAAACAAGGCTGATCTGACCATCAACATGAAGGAGCCTTTAAAGACGATTCCGCCGGTTGGATCAGACGTCACCCTTGATGCCACCTTCGATTCCTATACGCAGAATCCGCCCATGATCATCCTCAAAGACGGAGCGCCGAAAGCTGCCGCGGTGAAACGTCCTGTACGCCGTGCTACTGCTCACTAAACTGGACACAGTAAAACGGGAAGGGCAGCTTCGGCTGCCCTTCATCTGTTGCTGACCGGCATCAATGCGCCCGGCCGTTTATCCCCGGTCTTCGCCCCTTCCCCGGCCGTCAATGGAGAGCTGTGCATCGCGTTTAAGCACATCAAGGGCCGTGCTAAAGTCGAAGCGTATGCTGTCAGCGTTCAAGATCGCCGCGTGTGCTCCGCTGCTGCTTTCAGCAGTGGTGAGCGCGAGATTGCATGCTCAGTGTCTGCAGAACCACTACGTCTCCGACGGCGCACCTTCTTCGCAGCGCGACTGTCAGCCGCTGGCGACGCTTACCGACGTTGTTCCTGCGAACATGACTACCGCTGCCCAGGCGCTGCTTGACTCGCGCCACTCTGACCTGGTGCAGGCTGCCCGCTTTCATGGCTTTGACCTCGATACGCCGGGATGGACCTACACCCAGTCCGTTTCACCCATCATCCAGCAGCACCTGATCCTGGCCTACGTCCATCCGGGAGCGGGAAAAGATCGTTCGCGTTTCGTAGCCATCATTCCTCAGTCAGATAAGGAATTGGTGCAGGTGGTCCCGGCCTACTCGCATGGCCTTCATCCCTTTCGCGCCGACTGGCAGGACAAAGGGACGTATTCCGTTTTCAACCGCCTGCTTAAGAGTGAACGCGCGCCCGGGCCAATCACGAACAATTCTGCCTGGGTGAATTATGCTTCGCTTTATGTCACCATTGCCGGGGGTATGCCGGCGATACCGGTGGAGACCGATAGCGTGATGGCTACCTGGAAGCTGGCTGTTCGCCGTGCAACGACGCCGGTGATCCTGGTAGCTAAAAACGGCTCTGCCACCATTGCCTTCAGCGAAATCTCGGACCAGACGCGCACCATCAACTGGAAACTGGACTTCAATAAGCATGGCCAGGTGGAGAAAGCCTCTCGCACCGAACTTCGTCCGCAGACCGTGCGTGTTCATGCAATGGCCAAAGACCCGGACGCTGAGCACCTGCCTGTACCGTCTTCTCTGAATCGTTGAGCCTGCGCCCCGCCGTCGCTCGCCTGTCGCCACGGTGGGGGGAGCCGGGGAGGCCCTATTTGGGCAGAGCTTCTGCTGTTATCGTCGCTTTTATGCCCGGGATGTTCTCTTCGCTCCCTACCTGCAGCAGGTTTGCACTAGCTGGTGGAGGGTCAATCGGAACAACCTCTTGAGCCTCCACAGCTAGTTGCCAGGTTTCGGTCTCGTTGCCGGCAACGGCTCCGCCAGCTGGCTAACAATCAGCTCTTCGATCGTCTTCCAGAGCTGAGGATCATTTTCGATCTCAATATGCGGCCGCATGAAGGCGCGGGCGAACCACGGGTAGCCATCCAGGGCCACTGGATGCTCGCGATAGTTCGATTCATAGTTGCCGAGTACGTGGGTCTTCGCCGGGTCTGCAGCCTGGATCTTCGCACGACCATGCAGCATCCCTTCGGACTGGTAAAAATTAACCGCCTCGAGTACGTTCGCAGGAATGCGCTGATCATTTTCTTTCTGCTTCTGCACACTGTCGACCTGCACTGTCAGCAGGACTGGAATGCTCAGCCGGTCCAACCTGTTCGCCAGGTTGACTGTCTCTGAAGCGCCCCAGCTGTGACCGAAGATTACGATCCTTGCGTGCTGTTTTTCCTGCACGCTCAACTGGCCGTCGCCGTCTTCATCGAGCAGCCACAACAGCGCCCGCAGGGCGTGATCGCCATCGTGGTTCGCAAACATCTCCACGTTCATGGTCGAAGGATTCCGAGCCTGCAGTTCGCGCGCCATCAGCGCCTCCCGGTGCACCAGGTTATCGGCATTCACTCTGCCGCCCATAAACCCAATCACAATCAGCTTGGCAGGTTGAGGTGACGGCCTTACGACCAAAGCCGGACATGCCGACCCAATCAGCAGGAGAGTGGAAAGCCATACCCTTCGACGCCTGAGTGCATCGCTGATCAATCGCACCACCCCTTGCCTTCCTGGTCGATACTCTATACCGAAGAGACCTTGTGCAATGCCACATTCAGATCATGTAAAACGGCGACATGAAATCGCTCATGAACTTCGTCAAGCTGCCTCGTTGAAATGAACATGTTGCGTCCTGTCGCCATCCCGGCCGGGCCCGCTATACTGAGAAGTTGACGGAACCCATGCATCTTCTTTGGCTTAGAGTCGCGGCAATCTTCTATTGTGCAGCCTGTGCAACTACGTTGCCGGCGGTGCTCTATCGACGTCCCCGACTGCAGCGCATAGCCCTTCCGGCAACCCTTGGCGGGTTTTTCTTCCACTTCGTTGCCATTATTGAAATGCTGTCGGCCGCCCGCCACTGGATGCCCGTTGGCATGCACGAAGTCGAATCGGTCCTGTCGATCCTCATCGTCGCCGCCTATCTGCTGGTCGTCTTTGCTTACCGTGCGACCGGGTTCGGCCTTTTCGCAGTGCCGCTTGCACTTGTGCTTCTCATCACGCCGGCGTTCGGCCCTGATCATGCCACCTTCCACTCGCCGGTCATCCGTTCAGGTTGGCTGTTCATTCATGTCGGGGCGCTCCTGGCCGCCTATGTCGCGCTGATCTTCAGCCTCTCCAGCAGCCTCTTCTACCTGGTACAGGAGCAGCGGCTCAAGAACAAAACCGGTCCCCGCTTTTTAGCCTGGCTCCCGCCGCTCGCGGTAATGGACAGCATCTCAAGCCGCAGCCTTACCATCGGCTTTCATTGCATGACGCTCGGTCTGCTCGCCGGCTGCCTCATCGCTCAACAAAGCGTCGGGGCCACTTATTTTCTTGATCCGAAGGTGCTGCTCTCCTTCGGCATGTGGGTGCTGTATGTCCTGATGCTCTATCTGCGTCACAGCGTCGGTCTGCGCGGCCGGCGAGCCGTGTACGTTTCCAGCTTTGCTTTCGTCGTCGTCGTCAGCGTCTGGATCGCCAATCTCTTCAGCTCCGTCCATAGGTTCCCCGGCCCATGAAAATAGTTCTCTGGGGAGTGAACCACAAGACCGCACCGGTCGAGATTCGCGAGCGCCTTGCCATTGCCGCGGAGGCGTTGCCGGAAGTCACGCGGCAATTGCTGCACGCGCCCGGCATGCAGGAATGCATGGTGCTCTCGACCTGCAACCGGGTCGAATTCGTGACCATGCATGAGGACCACGAACCGAACCTGCTGCAATTCCTGGAACATCACTTCTCCGTGGATGCCAACACCCTTCATCCGCATATGTATACCTACCGCGAGCGGGATGCCGTGCAGCATCTGTTCCGCGTCGCCGCCAGCCTGGATTCGATGATTGTCGGCGAACCCCAGATCCTGGGCCAGGTGAAAGCATCCTTTGCCGTCGCGCAGTCTGTCGGCGCCGTCCACTCCTCGCTCGACAAGCTGCTGCGCATGGCGCTGGTCGTCGCCAAGAAGGTACGGACCGAAACGCAGATCGGCAGTTCGTCGGTATCCATTGCATCCACCGCCGTCGAACTTGCCAAGCACATCTTCGGCTCACTCGATGGCAGGCAGGTCTTGCTGGTCGGCGCCGGGAAGATGAGCGAACTGGCCGCCCGTCACCTGCTGCAGAATGGCGCCGCGCCCATCCTCGTCGCGAACCGGACATTCGAACGCGCAGTCAACCTGGCCCAGCGCTACAACGGTCATCCCGTCCGGTTTGAAGACCTGTATGCCCGCGCTGATAAAGCCGACATCATCATCACTTCCACCGGTTCGTCCGAACCGATCTTCCGCCGCGAACATGCGCAGAAAATGCTCCAGAAACGCCGCGGGCGGCCCATTTTCTTTGTCGACATTGCCGTACCCCGCGACGTTGATCCAGCTGTCAACAAACTTGACGGCGTCTTCCTCTATGACATCGATGATCTGCAATCAGTGGCGGCCGGCCATCTCGCGACCCGCGGCAAGGAAGCTGAAAAAGCTGAACGCATCGTGCAACAGGAAGTGGAGCGCTTCCAACTCAGCCTGCGCACCCTTGATGTTGTGCCGGCCATCATCGAAATGCAGAAGAGCTTTGAAAATACCCGGCAGAATGAAATGCGACGCACGCAGGCCAAGCTGCAATCACTCACAACGGAACAGAAGACCGCGGTCGACGCACTGACACGTGGCCTCATGAACAAGTACCTTCACCAGACCGTTCACGCATTGAAGACTGCGGCCCGGGAAGGCGACGCGGCGGCTATCAGGAACATCTGCGATATCTTCGAAGTCGGCACAGCGGCCATGCCCGTGGTCCGCGATCAGATGGCTCCCGAAGTATCCGCCGCGATACCGACCCCCTCCGATCAGGTATTCGGCGCGGACCTGCCCGATGATGACTTCACCGACAGCGTTCCTGTGACGATCGGCGAGTTTTTTCTGGACACTCCGATTCGGCGGGAGGGTGGCGATTGATCCGCATCGGTTCCCGCGGCTCCCAACTCGCTCGCTGGCAATCCAACCACATCGCTGCCGCACTGCGGTCCTTCGGCCATGAGGTTGAGATTGAACTGATCCAGACCACCGGGGACAGGCTGCAGCAAGTTGCCTTTGCCAAGGTCGGCACCAAGGGCATGTTCACGCAGGAGATCGAAGACGCCCTCCTCGAACGGCGCGTCGATCTGGCTGTGCACTGCCTCAAGGACATGCCGACAGAACTGGCTTCGCCGTTTGTGTTCGGCGCCATTCCATTACGCGTAGACCCACGTGACGCCCTGGTGTCCACTCAATATCATTCCTTCGCAGGTCTGCCCGCCGGCGCGCGCATTGGTACCAGTAGCGTCCGTCGCCAGGCACAGCTCAAGGCCCATCGGCCCGATCTCGATTACGTGGAATTTCGCGGCAATGTCGACACACGTCTGCGCAAACTGGAGCAAGGCCAGGTAGAAGCCATCGTCGTCGCTGCCGCAGGTCTGGATCGTCTCGATCGGACGGAGTGGATACGCCAGCGCTTCGCCGAAGATCTGCTCTGTCCTGCGCCCGGCCAGGGAGCGCTGGCGATAGAGTGCCGCGCCGATGACACCGCAACCCGCGATATCCTTGCGAACCTGAACCATGCCGAGACCTGCGCCGCCGTAACCGCTGAACGCACGGCGCTCGCCGCACTCGGTGGCGGCTGCCAGGTACCCATCGGCGTCTTCTGCCGCCGCGATGCAGATAGGTGGCACATCTCTGCCTGCGTCGCACGGCCCGACGGCGGCATCATCCTGCGCGCGCAGGAACAGGGAAGCGACGTCAGTCAACTAGGGCACCTGGTCGCCGACAAGCTGCTCCAATTGGGTGCGCGTGAACTCCTGGCCGAACAAGGTGTCCGCACATGACCGCAGAGATGGTTCTGGTGAAAGGGCGCGGCTTCAACCATGCCGATGATGCCGGCTTTTGGACCCTTCAGCCGTGTTTTTGTTGAACGACGCATTCGGCATCTCGACCGATGCATTGCCCCTCCGAGGCAGACGAATCCTGGTCACGCGACCCCGTGAACAAAGCAGTAAACTGCGGAGCGCGCTCGAAGCACAGGGCGCGGACGTCATCGCCATTCCGACGATCGAAATTATCCCGCCAGACTCCTATGCAGACCTTGACGCAGCGCTCACAGCCGTTGCCTGTTACGACTGGCTCGTGCTCACAAGTGCCAACGCCGTGGACGTGATCGCTGCAAGATTGGAGACCCTGCAAATCCCGGTCGAGGCACTGGTCGCCGTCCAGATTGCAGCCATCGGCAATGCTACGGCAAATGCCGTCACGGCTCTGGGCTTGGCTGTCGAGCTGGTCCCGCCCCGTGCTGTCGCCGAGTCCCTCCTTGAAACCCTTCTGCCGCTGGTGAAGAACAAAGACAAGCGGGTCCTCATCGTTCGCGCCAAAGTGGCACGCGATGTTTTACCTGAATCCCTTCGTGCCGCCGGCGTTTCGGTCACCATCGTCGAGGCCTACCAGACCATCATCCCCGCCCACTCTATCAAAGCTCTCCAGCAGGCCCTGGCTGCAGGGCTCGACGCCATCACCTTCACCAGCGCGTCGTCGGTACACAATCTGGCAGCGTTGGCGCACGAGGCTGAGATCCGGATCGCTCCTTCGATCAGAAACATCTCGATCGGTCCTGTCACGACACAGGCACTGGATCACCATGGATGGCGAGCCGACGCTGAAGCTGAAAATGCCGGCATCGACGGCCTGGTCAGAGCCGTCCTTCGAGCGTTCCAACCTGGGCATGAGTCCAGCCCCTGAGAGACTGTTCCGGAGTCAAGGCAGACTTCGTGGTGAAGATGACCGCAAGATCGGCCGTCGCTGCCAGAGGGTGACTGCTCAATCCTTCTCAATCTTGCGTGTCATGGTTGATTTGAGAGAGTATCGTCGTCGATAGCCGTGGCACCTTTATGAACGCGGCAATGGAATGAATCGAGGAGTGATTGAACAAAATTCTTGCCAGTGCCGAGGAGGCTATCGCCGACATTCCGGATGGCGCGACCTTGATGCTCGGCGGCTTTGGCCTGTGCGGCATTCCGGAAAATCTGATCGATGCGTTGGTGAGCCGGCGTAATACGACCGGCGGCCCGGTCGGCTTGCACACCATCAGCAACAATATGGGCGTGGATGGCTTCGGCATGGGTCGGATGCTCGAAGCCGGAATGATCGGGTCGCACATGGGCAGCTACGTCGGCGAAAATAAATTACTCGAAGAAAAGGTCATCCGCGGCGAGCTTAACCTGACACTGGTGCCGCAGGGCACGCTTGCGGAAAGGATCCGCGCAGGCGGGGCAGGTATTCCCGCATTCTTTACGCCTGCCGGCCTGGGTACGATGGTCGCCGATGGCAAGGAAACGCGGACCTTCGACGGCCGCCACTACATCATGGAACGCTGGCTCAAGGCGGACTTCGCTTTCGTAAAAGCATGGAAAGGTGACACCCGGGGCAACTTGGTCTACCGGAAAACAGCGCGAAACTTCAATCCCATGATGGCGACCGCCGCCACTATCACCATTGCCGAGGTAGAAGAGTTGGTCGAGCCGGGACAGCTCGACCCCGACGCCATCGTAACCCCCGGTATCTACGTGAAGCGCATCCTGCAAGGCAGGAATTACGAGAAGCGCATCGAACGGCGCACCGTGCGCCCCCCGGCTACATGATCCATTCACCATCGTGCCCCGGCTATGTCTCTCAAGCGACGTCATCGACGGCTACATGATCCATTCACCATATGGATACAAAAACAGGAACAGAATGACAGCCATTGCCATCACGTCCGCATACAGCATGAGCACCACGGCGCCATGATAAAAATTCCAGTGGTCGCGCAGGCAGCGCAACGTATCGACAAAGCCTAGCAGCGCCACCAAGGTCGGTATGGCAAGCTTCAGGGATGGATGATCGTCCGGCCACCCTGCCATCAGCAGCGCAGCCGCGAGACTGCCCATCACCAGCAGCGCGCTCCGCAATAAGGATTGCCGGCGTAGATCAACCAGGGCAGCCAGTACGCGGGATGAGGAGTTTGCAAACATGAACCCGACTGCACCGAGTAGTAACGCACCAGCTGTAAAAACTGCAAGCGCAGCCAGTAAACAGAGCGACAAACGCGACCGGATTGTTCGCCGCGTCGCAAAGGAATTGCAGGATGGTTTTTATGTAAACCTCGGCATCGGCATGCCCACGCTGGTAGCCAACCATGTGCCGCCCGGGATCGAAGTGACCTTGCAATCGGAAAATGGCATGCTCGGCATAGGCCCTTATCCCATCGCCGGCGAAGAAGATCCCGACCTGATCAACGCGGGTAAGGAAACCATCACAGAAGCTGCCGGCACTTCCTACTTCTCAAGCGCAGACTCCTTCGCCATGGTCCGCGGCGGCCATGTGGATCTGAGCATTCTCGGCGCCATGGAAGTCGATGAAGCAGGAAACCTGGCCAACTGGATGATTCCCGGCAAAGTTGTCAAGGGCATGGGGGGCGCCATGGACCTGGTCGCCAGCGCACGCCGTGTCATCGTCGCCATGGAGCACACATCCAGGAACGGTCAGGCGAAAATTCTAAAGCATTGCAGCCTGCCGCTCACCGGTGTGGGCGTCGTCCACGTCATCGCAACTGAGATGGCCTGGATACGCGTGACCCACGAAGGCCTGCTCCTTGAAGAAATAGCTCCCGGCTTGACAGTAGAGGAGGTGCAGTACGCCACCGAACCGAAACTGCTCATCAGTCCTGGCTTAAAACTCATGGACTAGCGCAAGAAAGAGTCAAGTACAAAACTGCCATCGCTTTCACCATCGCCGACCTGCATCCAGCCCCAACCCCGGGCGCGGCCGCGGGCTCGGGTACGGGTGTGGGTGCCGGTGCGGTGCGGATGTGGGTGCCCCATGTCTCGCTTCTGAGACATGGGCTCATCTTAGAAACACGAACTCAT
>CAZZXL010000044.1:1075-29589 GCA_964658035.1 uncultured Acetobacteraceae bacterium | reverse complement strand
CAGCTTGAAGCTGCCGATGGGTTGGAGATTCTCTAGCTTGGCGAAGGTCTCGAAGCCATCTGCGGCTGCTTCGAGCTTGAAGAGCGGCGTCCGCAGGCAGACGTCGGCCACGCGGGCTTGGGCGGCGCGGATGTCATCGAGATTGATCAGGTTGTTCATGCGCTCTCAGGAGGGCTTTCGGTCTATCAGGCGCGGTCATCCCTGTGCGCGTGGTCGACCACGAACCCATTTCAAACAGAGGGAGCGTTTGTCCCTCTGTTTTGAAATTCAGGTCCAAACGGCGGGTATCGCCGCCGCCGCGCAGGCGCTGCCGGAGGCTCAGACTTCGAGGATCACCGGCATGATCATCGGCCGTCGTGCGGACTTCTTCTGAATGTAACGCTTCAGGTCCGTGCGCACTTTTTCGCGGATCACACCTGGATCAGCTTTCTCTTCCGCACTCGATTCATCGAGCGTTCGAACGACAATCTCCTGTGCCTGCCTGGCCAGGGCCATGTCGCCTTCGACGAAACCGCGCGTGATCAATTCAGGCGCTTTTTCGACTTTGCCGGTCAGCTTGTTGATGGTCACGATGGCCATCACCAGGCCGCCCTCACCGAGGTGCTGGCGATCGCGGATGACGACATCGTCGGCTACATCCACCGTCGCACCGGCGTCAATGCAGACGCGGCCGGCAGTGACCTTGCCGTTCTTCCTGGCCGTCTTCTGATCAAGCTCGAGAATGTCCCCATCTTCGAGCATGATCGCTGCTTCTGACGCGCCGACTTCCATCGCCAGCTTGGCGTGACGCTGCAGATGGCGGTAATCGCCATGAACAGGGATAAAGAATTTCGGCCGGATAAGGTTGATCATCAGGCGCAATTCTTCCTGGCTGCCATGACCGCTTACATGGATCAATCCGGCGGTGCCATCGTCGTAAATAACGTTCGCATCGCGGCGGCAGAGATGATCGATGACGCGGTAGATACTCTTTTCGTTACCTGGAATGACTCGCGAACTGAGAACGACCGTGTCGCCCTTCTCGATCTTTGCGTGCTTGTGGTTATCCACGGCGGCGCGGGAGAGTGCGGACATGGGCTCGCCCTGCGTACCGCTGATCAGCACGCAGACCTTCTCAGGAGCGAAATCACGGATCTGCCCGGGATGGATGAGCAACCCCTGGCCAATCTTCAGATACCCGAAATCCTGAGCAATTTCAGAAGATTCGAGCATGGATCGCCCGACAATCGAGACTTTCCGGCCATGAGCTGCTGCCAGTTCGAGCGCCATCCGGATGCGGTAGATGGAGGATGAAAAGCAGCTGAAGAAGAGCCGGCGTGGCGTGCGTGCGAAGATTTCATCTAACCGCGGACGCACTGCCCATTCGCTGGGCGTATATCCGGGACGATCGACGTTGGTCGAATCCTGCAGCAGGGCAAGAACGCCTTTTTTGCCGTACTCCGCGAACTTGTGCAGGTCGAAGGCCTTGCCGTCTGGCGGCGAAAGATCGATCTTGAAATCGCCCGTGTGGATGATGACGCCAACCGGCGTTTCCACTGCAAGGGCAACACAATCGACCAGCGAATGCGTGACCCGGATGGGTTCGATCGAGAAGATGCCCAGCTGAAACTTCTGGCCGGGTGTGATCTCAATAAGTTCAATATCGTCAAGCAGACGATGCTCTTCAAGCTTGCCTTCCACGTAGGCGAGGGTGAACTCGGTGCCATAAACCGGCACTTTGATCTCGCTGAGGATCCATGGCAGGCCGCCAATATGATCTTCGTGGCCGTGGGTGAGCACGATGCCACGAATTTTTTCCTTGTTCTCGACCAGGTAACTGATGTCGGGAACCACGATGTCGACGCCAAGCAATTCGCTTTCCGGGAACATGAGCCCCGCGTCGATCACGAAGATATCATCCTGCCAGCGAATGGCCATGCAATTCATGCCAAATTCGCCCAGCCCGCCAAGCGGGATTAGTTGCAATTTACTCTGATTCATTCAATACCGATGCTAGCAGATGAATGAGATCGGCACCCATGGGGATTAGGCCAGCTCGGTTGCGGGCTCCGGGAGCCGTCGTACCCAGGGATAGCGCCCCGGCCGGAGCGACCGCAAAATTTACTGGCTAATGGCTGTGAAGAGCCCGTAGTTTGTCTAACATGCAACTCTTGCGCTTCCGCCTGCTGATCGCTCTCTGCCTCATCACTCTTCCCGTCTGCGCTCAGAAATTCGTGGTCAAGACCATCACCTTTACCGGTTATGCCGCGGCCAGTGACGCGGACCTGCTCACAGCTACAGGTCTTCGGCGATCCGCAAGTGTAAGCGGTGCCGACCTGCAGGCGGCTGCACAGAAGCTGAATGCGACTGGCCTCTTCAACCACGTTGGCTACAAGTTCGATGGGCAGGGGCTGTCCTTTCGACTCGAGCCAGCAACGGATCTGGTGCCAGCGAGCTTTGATAATTTTGTCTGGCTAGATGCGAATGATCTGGATAAGCAGCTGCGCGCCAAAGTGCCGCTGTACAAGGGCAGGCTCATCGCCGGAAGCGGGCTGGAACAGTCGGTCATCGATGCGCTCACGGCCATTGCCGGTGAGCAGCACTTGACTGCAACGGTGGTTGCCCTGCCATCCGTGAACCTCAAGACAGGAGTAACGACTGGCGATCAGTTTCGACTCAGTTCGCCTGCGGTGACTGTTTCCCGGTTGACCATCGATGGAGCGTCGGCAGCAGAGACCGATAAGCTTGGTCCGGTGATCAAGGCGGCGGTCGGCGAAGACTATAGCTTCAGCGTTACCCCCGTCGAGCTTACGACGGCCATCACAAAGATCTACCATGACCAGGGATTTCTCGACGTGCGCGTGACCGACATGGGGCATGACGCTCCCATACTGACCGCCGACCGCGTATCTGTGCCTGTCAGGCTTGCGGTGGTGGAAGGCAGCCAGTACCATCTGGGCAAATTGACGCTGGCGGGCTCCGTACTGATGACGCAGGATGAATTTTCGAAGAGCGCGACGATGCGGCTGGGAGACATTGCGAGTGAAGAACAGCTGCGCCGGACGCTGCTCCTGGTGAGCGGGCCTTATCACTCGAAAGGTTATCTGAGGGCCAGGATCAATGCTGTTCCGGCGCTGAACCAGACGACGCACGTCGCCGACTACACCATTGACGTGGCCCCCGGGGAGCAGTACCTGATGGGAAAACTCGAGCTCGCGAATCTCCTTGAAGCGCAGCGCGCGAGATTTCTAGCAGTGTGGATGATGAAAGCCGGCAACCCGTATGACACGAGTTATCCGCCGTCGTTCCTGGTGAAGAATGCTGCTTCGCTCCACGATCTTGATGGGTACTCTGCCAGCTACAAACAGTACGAGCATGAGGACACACACATCGTCGACCTGACGGTGACTTTCCTGAAGGACGGTAGGCTCCGCTAGGTTCTGTCCGCATCCGCTCAAGGTGTGCTTAGGCGCTTCACCAGTTCAGCCCCGCACTGCGCATAGTATTTCGTGTTCCAGGTATAGATGATCTCCGCGCCTGACTTGAGAGCACAACGGGCAAGCATCGCGTCGTAAATGCTGCCGCCGATGATGCTGAGGGCAGCTGCTGACTGGAGGGTGCGTACACTGTCTAAGAAAAGCATGGCTTGTTGACTTCTCACGCGCTTCTTGCTCGGAAGCCGGGCGAGAGTGGGATAGATTTCGGCGAGGGTATGAACCCCACATGCATCCGGCTGCTTGTATTTTGCGATGCACATAATTCCCGGTTCGTGATGAACATGGTCCTCATCGAAGAGCGGGACGAGCACGGCAGTATCGAAGAAGGCCTTCACACGTCCGTATCCATGAAGGACTGCTCGCGTTCGAGACGGATGTGATCAATCAGGTCGTTCGCCATCTCTGTGGCAATCGTCCTGCCGTGCCCTGCATCACCCAGATACCTTCTTTTTTGATGAGTCTACCGGTCTCGCGGCCGGCTTTGTCCATGACGAGGGTGGTAACCGTTGTGGCATCATACAGTGGCTTGACCCACTCTCTCCTTACCGCCCGGGCGTGAAGTCTCGCAGTTCTTCGACTGATTTCGCATCCATCCTGGTCAGCAGGTCGACGAGCAGGTCGACCATCTGGTCGAAGTCTTTACGATTCACAATGCCGTTGTGCGCGTGTGTGTAGCGCACCGGCACCACCAGGTTGACCGTTGGCACGCCGCCATTGCTTTCCTGCATGCTGGCGGAGTCATCGCCATATCCCTGTACCAGGTCGAGTTGCAGAGGAATATTCTTGTCCGCCGCTGTCTTTTTTACCAATGCGACGAACTTGCGATTGGGCAGAGTGCTTGAGTCGTAGAGAAAAAGACCGGGGCCGGCGCCCAGCCTTGCCTGCGTCTCATCCGGATGCCCGGCGAAGACATCGCCCGTGATGCCGCCCTCAAGGGCGATGCCAATGTCGGGCTTGACCACATCGGCTGCGGTTTTTGAGCCACGCAAACCAATTTCTTCCTGCGTGGTCGCGACATAGAAAAGCTGGCTGGCATGCGGCAGCCTGGCAGTGCGCTTCATGGCTTCGATGACCACGGCACAGCCGATGCGATCATCCCATGCCTTCCCGAGGTAGTTGTCCGACCCATTCATCACGACGAAGGGTGAATCAGGCACGACCGGATCGCCCGGCTCGATGCCCATGGCCGCCGCATCTGCTGCGTCTTTCGCGCCGATGTCGAGGTAGAGAGAATCGCGCGGGTAAAGCTTACTGCGCTCATCGACGGGCACCACGTGGATATCGCGGATACCGGTGACGGCATGCACCGGGCCTTTAGCGCCGATGATGATCCAGCGCTGGTCAACGAGCGCCTGGTCCAGCCAGCCGCCCAGCATCTGCATGGTGAGCAGGCCATTGGGGGCGATGCGGCGGACCATCCCGCCGAGTTCATCCATGTGGGCGTCGATCATGATGCGCGGGCCGCTCGTACCTTGCTGGGCGATCACGGAGCCCATGCCGTCGTACTTGATCGACGCAGAGTAGGGCTTCATCTGGTCGACCATAATCGCCCTCACCGGCTCTTCTGCTCCAGGAGGTCCCGGCGCGTTGGAGAGCTTCTCTAACAACTGAAGAGTCGGGTCACTGGGATGCGAACTGCTCTGTGCGAGGGCTCGGTTGCATGGAAGCATGAGGGCCGCGAGGAGTGCCAGTAGGGGCAGGGAGGGTGCACGCATGAAGAAAACATATCATTGCAGGATCGGGGCAATGCCAATCCATTGCAGAGGCGGGTTTACACTGGGCTCCATGCGCGACGCACCCATCTCCGTATCCTCCCGGTCAGGCCAGAACGCTGAGACGATGATTGTTGAAATTTGCGGGCCCTTGACGCTGCCAAACATTTTCACTTTTCAGGAGCGGATCGCTTTCCTCCGAGTGCATAGCCTGATCTCGACCTTGATCCTGGATCTGACGTTGACACCTTACATGGATTCGGCGGGTCTGGGATGCCTGATTAACTGCTACGTTTCGGCAAAGAAGAATGAGCAGCACTTCCTGCTTGTCGGTGTGAATGAGCGGCTGCGCGCACTGCTCGAAACGGCCCATGTCGATAAATTGATTCCCATCTACCAAGCCCTGCAGGATGCAGAACGTTCCGTGGACAATCGCTGAACATGGCAGAGAATAAAGTCATTCCAAAAGCGCCGGAGCAGCCAGGCCGATCAGGGCAGGACCTTGGCATCGGCGATGTGCTTTCAGAGCAGAAGCGCCTGCGCTTGCTGAATCGCAATGGTAAGTTTAACGTCCTGAGTAATCGTAAGAGCTACCGGGACGAATTCAGCTATGCGACTTTTCTGACCATGTCCTGGCCGCATTTTCTGCTAAGTGTGGTCGTGTCATTTTTTCTGGTCAACCTTATCTTTGCGACCGGCTACGTTCTTTGCGGGCTGGACGCTTTGCAGCTGAACGGGCCAGACCCGCAGGTAGGGCATTTCTGGCGTGCCTATTTTTTCAGCGTTCACACCTTTGCCACCATTGGTTACGGGAATATTGTGCCAGTCGGATTAAAGGCGAACCTGGTAGTGACAGTGGAATCTTTCTTTGGTCTGTTCGGCTATTCGCTGGTGACGGGATTGTTGTTTGCCCGCTTTGCGAAGCCGATAGCCCGCATCCGCTTCAGCAGGAAAGCAGTGGTGCGGACGAATGAGCAGCCGGCTTTGTTGATCCGCCTGACCAACGTCAGCCGCAGCGAGTTGATTCATCTGGAAGCCACCATGGTCGCGGCCTTTTTCGACACGGAGCATGAGACCATCCGGCGGTATTTCACTCTTACCCTCGAACGCTCGAGCGTTTCATTCCTGCCGCTTGCCTGGACGCTGGTCCACTTCATCACCGAAGGCAGTCCGTTTCACAATTTGAGCGAGGCACAGTTCCGTGAACTGAGTGGAGAAGTGATTGTGCAGGTCAGCGGGACAGACCAGGCATCGTCCCAGGTCGTGTACTCACGAATTTCCTATACGTCCGAGGACATCCAGTGGAACGCGAAGTATACAGACATGTATCGGCATGACAAGGGAACCGGGCTGCTGGGTATTGATCTTGAGCGTTTCGATTGTACGCAGCCGGTTCCGTAGCACGAATCCAGTCTGTTTAACCAGGACTTGGCGTTACTCCAGCTTAGGATTCAGCTTCCTTGGTTTTGACGGCCAGGCTGAGCGCTGCTCCCACCAGGGCAAGGGCGCAGGCAGCATAGAGGCCGGCAGTGTAGGTATGGGTCATGTCTTTCAGTTTCCCTGTAGCGAAGGGTCCAAGAAATCCTCCGGTATTGCCGACGGTTGTAATGATCGCAATACCGCTGGCAGCGGCTGTTCCGCGCAGCAAACTGGTGGGGAGGGCCCAGAAAGGTCCCATGATGCTCCACAAGCCGGCAGCAGCCAGTGAGAAGGCACAGATAGCAACCGGGACGCTGTGCGTGTTGGCCGCCCACGCGAGGCCGGCGGCAGCCATGGTCATGCAACCGGCCATGTGGTAGCGGCGTTCCTTTGACTTGTCTGAAGCAAATCCGATGACGACCATGGCAATAGTCGCTGCAACATAAGGCATGGTCGCGTAGCGGGCGATGATTGAAGATTTCGCGTCAGTATGTTCCAGATTGCTCAGGATGAGCGGCATCCACAGGTTCACGATGTAGATACAAATCTGATTCGCGAAGAAGATGACGGCCAGCAGCCAGACTGCAGGCGTCTTGAGGGCATCGCTTAGGCGGGACTTCCCGCTGCTGCCGCTCTGCTCCCGATCGCGTTCTAATTCTTCCGCTAACCAATGCTTTTCATCCTCACTCAACCACTTGGCCTGCTCTGGCTTGTCCCTCATTAAAAAGAGCACCGATATGCCCAGCAGGATGGTCGGCAGGCCCTCAGCGAGAAACAACCACTGCCAGCCATTCAGGCCGCCCTGCCCATTCAGCTTCAGGAGAGCGCTCGAAAGAGGACCGCCGACTACACCGGCTATCGCTGTCGCTGTCATAAACCGGGCGACCGCGCGGGCCCGCTGCTGCGATGGGAACCAGTAGGTGAGGTAAAGCACCATCCCGGGAAAATAGCCGGCCTCTGCGACTCCGAGCAAAAAGCGCATGCCGCCAAAAGACCATGGGCCTTTCACGAACACCATGCAGGTTGAGACGATACCCCAGCTGATCATGATGCGGGCAATCCATTTGCGGGCGCCGAATTTCGTCATGAGCAGATTGCTGGGCAGGTCAAAGCAGGATGACCCGATGAAGAAGATGCCGGCCCCCAGGCCATAGGCGCTGTCGGTCAGGGCGAGTTGCCGCTTCATGTCAATCGCTGCGAAGCCCACATTGACGCGATCCAGATACGCGACGATGTACAGCAGAAACATGTAGGGAATCAGGTGCCAGGATATTTTGCGGTACAGGGTCGAGGCATCAACGGCATTTTCTTCAGCAAGCATGGCTCCTCAGAGTGTCATATTGGGGGGCAGGAGTGGTCTGGGCGAGGGCTAATTGCATGCTTCGGTAAATATTAGCCGCTTTTTGCGTGGGGCCGGAGGTAAGAGTGCAGAATAGACAAGGCATGATCTTTCGGTCTGGTGCCTTTGATTTGTCGTGACGGGAACAGTACAGGCGGGTATGGCATTCTTGCTCAAGAGCACGCAGCAGCAGCAGCCTGGTAGCCGGCGGTGGGTGCTGCCGGGTTCAGTCGCGCTGCATTTGATGGTCCTCGCACTGCTCGCACATCACGCCATTGTGCATCTTGAACCGGTACGCTTACCGGGTACTCCTCGGGGTTCGCACCTGGTGCTGACCTATGCGCCGGGCCGTTCTCCGGCTGCCGCAATCGCGACCGTAAACCAGCCGCTGACGGCCAAACTCAGGCCGCTGATCACGAAGCAGAAAACCAGTGTGCCCGATTCGCAGACCGCGGCTATGAATACACCCACTCCTCCGGTCAGGCAGCCCGATGCTACGCCTGGTAACGATGCGCTTGGAACGGGCGATGTGAACATAGCGCTACTCGCCATTTTTCCGACGCCGAGGCCTGATCTATCCCAGCTGCCGCACGGGACGGCAGGGGATGTAATCCTCGACGTGGTAATCGATGAGACGGGCAGGATCACGCAGCTGACGATGGCGCGCGGTGTGGGCCACGGGGTGGATGAGAATGTGATTGCCACAGTACACCAGTGGCTGTTTCATCCGGCCACGCGCAACGGCAAGCCGGTAGCAAGCGAGCAGGAGTTGCTTTTTCATTACGAGCGAAGCTAGCGCCAAACTGTGGGCAATCCGCTGGAGCTTGCTGACATTCATTTGGCGCCCGGCGTATGATGCGGTTCAAGTTTCCCCAGCCCCACCACCAAGGGCGGGGTGACGGCAGGGGGGGGCGAGTATGTATGGCCTTCGTCGATTCGCGCTGAGTGCCGCGCTGGCGGGAGCTCTTGTTGCGCAGTGTGCATTCTCGGCCGTTGCTGAGCAGGATGGGGCGAACCTCGCTCCGATCAGTACCGTTGCTAATGCGAAAAATCTCTCAAACCTGATGCCGGAGATGCAGGGCGATCTGCAGATGGTCCACGGCAGTTATGCGGCGGCCCTGGATGCGTACCAGAAGGCATGGCCCCGCTCAGCAGTGTTGTGGAACAAGACCGGGCTCGCCTACCACCACCTGTTCGCGCTGGACGAGGCGATGAAGGACTACCAGCTGGCGCTGATACTCGATCCTCACTATGCCGAGGCCTATAACAATCTTGGAGCGATTTACCACGCCAGACGTCGGTATGGTCTGGCGGAGCGAATGTATAAGCGGGCGATCAAGTACCAGCCGAACTCGGCGGTGAGCTACTGCAACTTAGGCACAACTTACTTTGCCGAGTCAAAGGTCGGCCAGGGCATCAAGGCCTACCGCAAAGCGATGCAGGTCGACCCGCAGGTCTTCCATCTGAGCGCCCGCGCCAGGATTGAAAGTGCAAGTTCTCGTGCGGAACGCATTGCCATGGCGTATAACCTCGCGAAGCTGTATGCGAGCGAGGGCAGGAATGATGATGCGCTTGATGCCTTGCAGAAAGCGCTTTCGGAAGGCTTCAAGGATCGCAAGCGGCTGCTGAGTGATCGCGATTTCGCGCTGCTGCGGGCGACGCCGGCATTTCAGAAATTGATGATCGAAGAACATCTGGATTAGACCGTTTCTCTCTCGCGTCTGCATCCCACTTCGTACGCGTATATACCTCCGGCCCGCTCTCGCTGGCGGGTACGTCTGCAGGAGTAAACATGGATCGTCGAACGTTCAGCGCATTGTTAGGGGCATTTACAGTCGCCCCAACGGCCTTCGGAGAAGCCGGCGAGGGTCATGGCAACGTTGAGGTGCTTCGTCTCGGCAGGAATGGCTGGATGCCCAACAATGAGCGGCTGCCAGTCCTTTTGTACCGCGCAGCCCTTGACCTTTCGACAAAGGATGCTGCTGCCGCCTGCGAACAACTGTTTACGCGCAATGGCTGGCCACCCCAATGGCGTAACGGCGTTTATACCTTCCATCATTACCATTCGATAGCGCATGAAGTGCTGGGATTTACTGCCGGGTCGGCACGGCTGGTGCTGGGCGGCGAAGGTGGCCACGAAGTCACCGTGAAGGCGGGCGATGTGGCCCTGCTGCCAACCGGTACAGGCCACTGCGAGTTGGAGAAATCGGCCGATTTCCTGGTGATTGGCGCCTATCCTCCCGACCAGAACTGGGACATTTGCCGGGAAGCGCCGAACGCCGCTGCCGTCGAGAGGATGGCGAAGCTGGCTTTTCCTCGGACTGACCCTGTTTATGGGGCGAATGGGCCGCTTGTTGAGCAATGGCGGCCCGGCAAGGGCGCTTCTGCCGGGTCCTAGCGGAGCAGGTCCTCAAGAGTCGCACTCAGGCTGGTTTTCTCGTCACGATACTTGACGATGACCGGCGTGTAGAGACTCAGTCCCCACTCCTGCCCTTTGCCCTGTGCGATGGCCCGGGCTCCGGGAACGACGACCGCGCCTTCCGGAATAATGAGCGGCTGTTCCGCCGTTGACTTGATCACTGTCCCCCGCACCGTGTCATACACCGGCGTGCCGCGGGTGAGGATTGTCCCAGCGCCCAGCACCGCGCCTTTACGGACGATCGTGCCCTCATAAACGCCGCAGTTGCCGCCGATAAGCGCGTCATCCTCAATGATGACCGGGTTTGCGCTGACGGGTTCGAGGACGCCGCCGATCTGGGCGGCTGCACTCAGGTGCACGCGCTTGCCGATCTGCGCGCAGCTGCCGACCAGGGCATGCGAATCAACCATGGTCCCTTCGTCAACATACGCGCCGGCATTGATGTACATTGGCGGCATGCAGACCACGCCGCGGGCTACGTAGGCGCCGGTCCGGACTGAAGAACCACCGGGCACGATGCGCACACCATCTTCCTTGCTGAAGCCGCGTGCGGGATAGGTGTCCTTATCGACGAATGAGAACTCGCGGCCTCCCATTTCCTTCAATCCGCCAATGCGGAAGCCTAACAGGATGCCGCGTTTGACCCACGCATTTACCCGCCAGCCCAATGGGGCCGCGGCATCCGGCTCTGCAGCCCGGAGGGTGCCGAGGCAAAGTGCTTCACGCAGCGCCAGGAAGGCCTGCATGGCGGCCTTATCACCAACAGCTTCGGCGCCGCGGGCATACTGTTCTTCAATGGTCCGCTCCAGGTCGGCAGAGGGCGTTGGTGACACTTGGTTGGAAGAAATGGTCATAGGCCCGATTGTATGGGGATGAACGGCGTAGCAGAAGGAACCGTGTCAAACCGTCAACTGCAGGTGCACGGCCAGCTTGCGCAGCCGCTCACGCGTGGCGCTGGCGACCGGTACCATGGGCAGCCGGTAAATTTCCTGCACCCGGCCCATCATCGTCATCACGCACTTGACGGGGCCTGGACTGGTCTCCCAAAAATTCGCCAGCATCAGTTCATAATATTTTGCATTCAACGTGCGCGCCGCGTCCCATTCGTCGTTCAGTGCGCAGTGGATGATCTTGACCATCTCCCGCGGGATTTCATTCGACGCCACGGAGATGAGGCCGGAGGCCCCGACACCGATGGCCGCGAGCGCGATGTTGTCATCGCCGGCAAAAATGGGAAAGCTGTGTGGAACAAGGTGGAGGAGTTCAGTGATCTGCTGCAGGTTGCCGCTGGACTCTTTCACCCCGGCGATGGTGTCAGTGTGCTCCAGCAGGCGGGCGATGGTCTTCGGCTCGAGGTTAGTGCCGGTGCGGCCGGGAATGTTGTAAAGCACTACCGGCAGCTTGGTCGCATGGGCGATAGCCTGGAAATGCTGAAACTGGCCCTCCTGCGATGGCTTGTTGTAGTAGGGGTTGGCGGTGAGCAGGCCGCCGATGCCCGGTATTTCCGCGACCTTCGTCGCCTTGTTCACGGCTTCGCGGGTGGAGTTGTGGGTACAGCCCGCCAGGACCGGTACCCGGCCTTTCGCTGCCTCGAGGACGACATGGATCACTTCGAGCCACTCTTCGTCACTGAGCGTCGGCGTTTCTCCGGTGGTGCCGCAGGCGACAAGAAAGTTGATGCCGCAGGTAATCTGCCAGTCAACCAGGGCAGTCAAAGCACGCGTGTCTACGCCGCCGTCGTGCTGAAACGGAGTGACGAGCGCGGTCCCACATCCCCTTAGCTGCATACGGGTTGGAGTTTACCATTCTGCGGAAGTTGCTGTCGGCGAGGCATCACTTCGCTGCAATCTGCGGAAATACGCTGGAAAACTCGTAACAGCCGGTGCGGCCGGCGAGCCATTCTGCTGCCTTGACTGCGCCCTCGGCAAAGCCGCGGCGGGAAAAGGCTTCGTGTCTGAGTTCAATCAGGTCATTCGCAGATCTCGCTTCGATGACGTGGAGGCCCGCCGCATCCCCTTCTCGAGTAGAAGTGATCTGTGCCTGGATCGATGGATCGGCGGCTGCCAGTGCCTGTTGAATGGAAAGCGCTGTGCCGGAAGGCTTGTCGAGCTTGGTGACGTGATGGGTCTCGCGAATACTGAAGTCGTACCCTGGGGCAGTGAGTGCCAGCTCCCGGGCGATGCGCAGGAATGCTTGCACCCCGATAGAAAAGTTGGTGGCGTAAAGCAAGCCGGCGTTGCGCTTTTCTGCGAGTGCCCGCATCTCTTCGAGCTTGCCATACCAGCCGGTAGTACCTACGACCACCCGCGCCCCGGCGGCCAGACATGCACGCAGGTTCGGGACGACCGCTTCCGGGGTCGTAAAGTCGATGATGGCGTCGAACTGGTTGAGCATGGGCGGCGTGAGCGCAGCCGCCTGGCGATTTTCTTCTTCCCCAATCACGCGTACGCTGTGGCCGAGCTCATGCGCAATATCGGCGACAACACTACCGGTTTTCCCTCTGCCCAGAACGAGAAGAATCAAGCTAGCTCCTGCTGCCGGCGCCTATCGTCGCTGCGGCGTGATCTTTGGTGGCACGTGCTTCGACGTCGAAAATTTCAGGATCAGGGTCAGCGAAGAAGACTTTATGCAGCGAGCGGATGGCTTCGTCGGCATCATCTTCGTCGATCATGAAGCTCATATTGATCTCGGAGGCACCCTGCGAAATCATGCGGACATTGATGTGGCGGACCGCCTGGAAGACCTGCGCGGCGATCCCATTCTGCCCGCGGATGTTTTCGCCTACCATGCAGATGAGGGCCTTGCGTCCCTCGTATTTCACGTCGGCAAGCTGGCTCAGGTCGGCGGCGATCTCCGGCAGCTTCTCGTTCGAATCAACCGTTAAAGAAACGCTCACCTCTGACGTTGAGACCATGTCAACCGGGCACTTGTGCTTGTCAAAGACATCGAAGATTGCCTTGAGATAGCCGTGTGACATGAGCATGCGGCTCGCGACGACGTCGATGATCGTGAGCTTGCGCTTGGCGGCAATTGACTTGAACGGACTGTCGCAGTGCGGCGCGAGCGAAATGATGCGCGTTCCTTCATTGCCCGGGTTGCGGGAATTCAGAACCAGCACCGGGATGTTCTTCTTGACTGCCGGCAGGATCGTTGCCGGGTGCAGGACTTTTGCGCCGAAGTAAGCCAGTTCCGCGGCTTCCTCGAAGCTGATGGTTTTGACCCGCAGGGCATCAGGGCAGATGCGCGGGTCGGTCGTCATGATGCCATTCACGTCTGTCCAGATCTCGATGGCGACTGCGTCCAGCCCACCACCGACCAGGGCTGCGGTGAAGTCGGATCCTCCCCGGCCGAGAGTTGTGGTCACTCCTTCCGCTGTCGAACCGATGAAACCGCCCATCACTACCGTTCTGCCGGTATTTGCCAGCGGCAATACCTGGATGGCGAGTCGTTCGGTGATCAGGTCATCGTTAGGAATAGCTCGGCCGTGCTGATTGTCGGTGGCGATGCAGGTACGCGCATCGACATGCGTGCCCTCAAGACCTCGTTCGGCGAAGGTCTCGGCGACCATCCGGCTGGAAAGCCGTTCACCAAAAGAGGCGACCAGGTCAGTGGTCCGCGCAGTCAGTTCGCCGACAGCCGAGAGGCCGCGCAGTACCTCATCGAGCGAATCAAATTCAGCGTGGACAATCCTCGCCATCTGCGTGAGGCGTTCGGCAGACAGCAGCTTGCCGGCAACCTCAAGATGGCGATTGCGCAGGCGCGCACTGATGGCCAGTGCTCCGCTGCGATCACCGCGGCCCGCTGCAGTCCCAGCAGCCAGCAACTGGTCTGTCACCTTCGCCATGGCACTGACGACGACGATCGGCTGCACCCCCTGTTCGCGGCGGGTCTTGACGATTGTGGCGGTACGTTCAATGGCTACCGCATCCTCAACCGAGGTCCCGCCAAACTTCATGACGACAACTTTGACTCTGCCAGCGTCGACGCTCATACGAGGGCTGCCCATGATTTTGTTGTAGCAGCGGGCGCATGCAGTTTGCCAAGCGTTACCAGCAACTCTGCATTCAGCAGGGCCGCCCCGGCTGCTCCACGGATGGTGTTGTGCGAGAGCACGGTGAACTTCCAGTCGAGCAGACTGCAGGGGCGCAGACGACCCACGGTCGCCGTCATCCCGGCGCCGCGCATCCGATCAAGGCGCGGCTGTGGACGGTCATCTGCGGTTACGAATACGACAGGGTTTTCCGGAGCTGTCGGCAACTGACGGCCTTCGAGGGGCGCAAACTCCTGCCACGCTTTCAGCACCTGTTCGCGGGTTGCGGGTCGGCGCAGCTTCACGGAGACTGATTCCGTGTGCCCGTCTTCGACTGGAACGCGGTTGCAGCTGGCGCTGATTTTTGCGTCGAGATGCGTAATGGTGCTGCCATGTAGTTTGCCGAGCAGCTTGCCCGTCTCCTCTTCGAGCTTTTCTTCTTCGTTCTTGATGAAGGGAACAACGTTGCCGAGAATGTCGAGCGAAGGCACGCCGGGATAGCCGGCACCGCTTACTGCCTGCATGGTAGTGACGAAGACGCTCTCAATGCCGAAGCAGTCTTCGAGTGGCTTCAGTGCCATGACGAGGCCAATCGCCGAGCAATTTGGATTGGTGACGATGTAGCCGCCAGACTCCTTCCGCCAGGACTGTTCCTCGATCAGATGAAGATGGTCGCTGTTCACCTCCGGGATCACAAGCGGCACGTCTGCCTGCATGCGGAAGGCACTGGAATTTGAAATCACGGCACACCCTGCGGCCGCGAAGCGAGGCTCCATCTCGCGGGCGATGTCGGCGTCAAGAGCGGCGAAGATGACGGGTGGCGCGCCATCTGGAATTGCCGGTGCAACAGGCAGCGCGGCGATCTCCTGAGGAAGCGGCGTGTCCAGCTTCCAGCGCACGGCATCGCCATAGCTCCTGCCGCTGGAACGATCGGAAGCGGCTAGCCAGGTGACCTGAAACCAGGGATGGTTCTGAAGCAGTTGAATAAAGCGCTGGCCCACCATACCGGTGGCGCCAAGAATGCCGACAGGTTGCCTGGTGTGTCTCGACCTGGAGTGTTCTATTTGCATGGGCTTGTCACAAAGTTTACCGCACTGACTTTTGCCCGCTGGCCGAAAGAGGGCGTTAGCGGGCGCCGGTACCGGAATGGGCACCATCCGGCGCGAGCTTTTCGTTTTGGGATGAAGCAGTGAAATGCATCTCGGGACGTCTTGGAAGACAAGCGAGTCGCCGATAAGGTGGAAATGGGGAACCTGGCCATTCAGAGTGCAACTAACGCCGCTTTTGCAGCAATGCAGGCGCGCTTTCATGCCGGCTGCTTCGGCGATGCGGCATTGCTGGGTTGGGAGTTGCTGAAGGCTGATCCGACGGAACCGAAGTGGTTGAACCTGCTGGCGCTGGCCGAGCATCAGGCCGGCAATCATGCTGCCGCGGTCGTGCTGCTCAAACGGGCGATCAAGGCGCAGCCGGACGGCGTCGCCCAGTGGAATGACCTGGGGAATGTGTATGGCGTGCTCAAGGAGAATGCGCTGGCCGAAGAGGCTTACCGCCAGGCCCTTGTGTGCGCGCCTGACTGTGCAGAGACCTACAACAACCTCGGAGTACTGGCGAGCGAGGTCGGTGACTACGCAGAAGCACGCAGGCTCTGCGAAATCGCCTTGACCCTGCGACCGGATTATGCGGAAGCAGTCTATAACCTTGGGATCATCCTGGCGGGTATGGGCAAGTTTCAGAAAGCAGTGCGCCGCTATGAGCAGACAATCGCGCTTCTTCCCGACCATCCGCGTGCGCGCTTCAATCTATCGCTTACTCATCTTCTGCTTGGTGACTTTGCACTCGGCTGGAAGCACTGGGAGTCGCGCTGGCTGACGCCGCAACTGGCCCCGGCGCTGCGGACCTTTCCTCAACCGGCGTGGAAGGGCGAGTCGCTGACAGGGAAGCGCATCCTGCTGTATGCCGAGCAGGGGATGGGAGACACGCTGCAATTCGTGCGTTACCTGCCGCTGGTTGCCGCAAAGGGTGCGGTGGTGATCCTGGAGGTGCAGGCGCCGCTCGTTCCGTTGTTTGCCCCGCTGTTCCCGGGCTGGGTTGGGCAGCCCTCGGATGGAGCGCCCCCCGGCGGTTCGCGCCTGGTCGCTCAGGGAGAACAGTTGCCGCACTTTGATCTGCATTGCTCACTGATGAGCCTGCCGGCAGTCTTCAAGACAACTGTGAATACCCTGCCCTTTGCTGCCGGGTACCTGCGGCCGGATCTTCCCCTGCCGGGCGAACATCCTTATGGCGCTTTAAAGGTTGGCATTGTCTGGGCAGGCAGCGTGACGCATAAGCGCGACCATGAGCGCTCGTTCTCTTTATCGGTATGGCGGCCGCTCTTTGACCTGCCGCATATCCGCTGGGTCTCGCTGCAAAAAGGACCACCGGCCGCCGAGCTTGCAGCCCTGGGCTCGATCGATCCTGCTTATGCCGCGATTGAAGACGCGACGGATGATTTTCATGATTACGCGGCGACGGCGGCGGCCATCGATACCCTTGACCTGGTGATTACGGTCGATACGTCGGTCGCACACCTCGCCGGCGCCATGGGCAAGCCCGTCTGGATCCTGCTGCACAAGCATTTCCCGGACTGGCGATGGCTGCTCGACCGGAAGGACTCCCCCTGGTACCGCTCGGCGCGGCTATTCCGTCAGTCCGGTAAAGGAGACTGGGAGGGAGTGGTTGCCGAAGTAGCACAGGAATTAAAGAAGCTCGTTGATAGGCGTGTTGATACCTGTTAGATGAGTTTGCTTTTGGGAGCGGGCCATCATTCCGTCTTCGCAGAATATAGGCTAAAGCTCTGAATTCAACGTCCGTTCTTGCCAGTGCCGATCCTGTCAGTCCCGCTGAAGTGGAACTCAGTCTGCACGACGCCGCGACTGGTAACAGTGACTGTACTTGTCTTGGTGCCGAGTTGTTCCTGCACCGCCGTCAGGGTGTAGACACCGGCCGGCAAACCGCTGATGGTGAAGTGGCCGTTTGCGTCAGAGACAGCAAAAAATGGCGAAGGCGCTACATCGATGTAGGCCTGCATCCAGGGGTGGTTGTTGCAGCGGACAGGGATCAGGTTCTCCTGCCTGGTAAAGACGTGGCGCGTGGTGCCCCCATTTGGCGGCTGTGAAATGTCGAACGCCTGGTTCGCCGGCTGGTTCGGGTCTTCACTTCCCGCGCCGCCCGGTTCCATGTGCACATTGTGCATGGTCGGGTCACTGTTGCGGAACTCCACCTGCTGGCCGACCTGTGCAGCGATGACATGTGGAAGGTAGCGGCAGCCTTTCTGATCAAGTACAACCGGGGTGGTCGATGGAGCATATATCTTTGCCCCGAGGCCACTGGTAAGGGAGACAAAAACATTCGCCATCCGGCCATTGCTGACGACGTATTGCTCAGTCAGGTTGGCGACCCCGGAGAGGGCACAGGCCGGATCCTGGGCCATGTCAATGGCTACGCGCTTCGGTGCAGTTCCGTCGAAGTGGACTACACCCTCGATCGATCCAGCGGTTGCCGTATCGATCGTCGAGAAAGTCGTGGTTGGGTTCAGGGACGACGTGCCGCTCCTGCATCCGACGGCAGCCGCTAACAGCAGCGGCGCAATGACGGTTGCGAACACTTTGGCGCCGCGCAACCTAAGCCGCTTCCAGCGCAGCGATCACGGCATCGGCGAAAGCACGGGTGCCGCTGCTGCCCCCGACATCGCGGGTGAGCGTCTTTTTTTCGGTATAGACCAATGCAAGCGCTTTCTCGATCTTCATCGCGGCCTGAGTCTCGTCAATGTGGTGCAGCATCAGTACGGCCGATTGCAGCAATGCCGTTGGATTGGCTTTATCCTGCCCTGCGATATCAGGTGCCGATCCGTGAACAGCTTCAAAGATGGCGCAGTCAGCGCCAAGGTTAGCGCCCGGTACCAGGCCGAGGCCGCCGACAAAGGCTGCGCACAGATCGCTCACAATGTCGCCGTAGAGATTGGGCAGCACCAGGACGTCGTACTGGTAAGGGTTGGTTACGAGCTGCATGCAGGTGTTGTCGATGATGTGTTCACCATAAACAATCTCGGGATACTGCTCTGAGACTTTCTTGGTGCAGCGGATGAACAGGCCATCTGACAGCTTCATGATGTTGGCCTTATGGATGGCGTGGACGCTCTTGCGATGGTGTTTGCGCGCGTAGCCGAAGGCGTATTCGGCAATACGGGTCGAGCCTTTCTTGGTGATGATCTTGATCGCTTCGACCACGCCGGGTACCACTTCGTGTTCGAGGCCCACATACAAGTCCTCTGTATTTTCACGGACGATCACCAGGTCAAGGCCGGGATAGTGGGTCTTGATATTGGGAAGGTTCTTGATGGGCCTGACATTGGCGTAGAGGTCGAACTTCTTTCGCAGGGTGACGTTGATTGATTTGAAGCCGCCGCCGATGGGTGTTGTAACCGGCCCTTTCAGCGCGAGCTTATTGCTCTCAATCGAAGCGTAGAGGGCGGGCGGAATGTATTCGCCCGTTTTGGCGAAGGAATCGGCGCCTGCGTCGAAGGTCTCCCAGTCGAACTTGACGCCGGAGGCATGCAGGATGCGAACAACGGCGTCGGTGACCTCGGGACCAATACCGTCGCCCGGGATGAGGGTCGCTTTATGGGTTTTTGTGTGGTGCTGGGTCTGCTGGTGACTCGCTGCATTTTCAGGCATGAAGTAGGTCTGCTCCAGAACTGCTTGGTTGAAGGTTTTTGAGGATGCCGGTGGCGCGCAGGATCAGGACTTGCGAGTAGGACGGGCAGGCACGGCATCACCGGGCCGTCGCCGGCTGTTGTGGTCCTTCTGGTTTAACAGTTGTTCCAGTTCTTCTTTGAATTCGCGGACGTCGGTGAAGTCGCGGTAGACGCTGGCGAAGCGGATATACGCAACCGTATCGATGGCTTTCAGGCGAGTCATGATCAACTCGCCGATCTGGCTCGTGGTGCGTTCGCGTTCCGGGGAATCGACCAGGAATGCTTCGGTTTCGTCTACGATCTTCTCCAGGTGAATGGCCGGCACAGGACGCTTTTCGCACGCACGCAGCAGCCCGCTCAGGACTTTCTGACGCTCAAACTTCTCGCGCCGGCCGCCCTTTTTAACCACCATGTAGGGAATTTCATCGATGCGTTCATAGGTGGTGAAGCGCTTTTCGCAGCGCTCGCATTCGCGGCGCCGACGGATAGAGTCGGCTTCCTTGCTTTCGCGTGAATCGACGACACGATCCTGCGCAAACCCACAGTATGGACATTTCATCTTGACTGCTTTGATTTTAGAGCAATTCTCCAGCTGCCGTTGTTCCTCTGCGGGAGTACAACCTGGCACCGGGGTGCAGGCATTGGGGAAGGTCGTCTCAAAGACACGAGCGCCGGTGCACCGGTTGTTGTGGTTCTAAGCTTCGCTGCCGCCGACGAGTTCTTTGTCTTCAAGCTGTTCTGACTCATGCGCGATGTTCTTGAGGGAAATATGTTCGAACCGCGACCAGATCAAGCCGGCCGGGATGATGCCCATGGACGTAATCAGGAGGATCATTGCGGAGCAGCCGAGAGCAGGTTCCGACGCAACGTGGAAGAGATTCTGCATGGCGGCAGTAACCACGCCGATCGTAGTAAACCAGCCGATGACCGGCAGCTGCACGGTTGAGGCCGCGAGACTGGTTGCCTGCAGCACAATGATGCGGGCCGTCGTCATGCCCGCCAGTTCCGGAGAGGCGACAAAGGAGTGCGTCACTTCCAGGTAAGAGAGGGTAACGAAGCTCCACATGATAAGCGAGAGAACGGCAGCGACCAGCAGGTCGGGCACACTGCGCAATGCGTTGAGGCCCTCGCGGAATTCGCGGATCTTGGTGGCGACCCCGGCGCCCAGCTTGGGAGATAACTTGTTCAAAGACTTTTCGGTAAGGTCAGCGACATAGAGTCCGGACCAGTGCACGACGACCGCAAAGACAGCCAGGAAGATGGTCAGGCCGAGGAACGCGATGGCCGAATGCTGCAGCGCCTGGTGATGCGGCAGGGTGGCGCGGTCCGGGGCAAGCAGCAGCACGAGGCCGAAGATCAGCGCCATCGAGCCGAGATCGAACATGCGCTCGACCGTGTAGATTGCGATCTGGCTGCTGACCGTGAGTGCGGTGCGCTTGGCAATCAGGTAAGGCCGGACAAGATCCGCAAGTCGCCCAAAGATGGCAACGGCGGTGAAGCCGATGACCTGGCTGCCGACTACGGAAAAGATAGGGACCTTCTTGGTGGAACGCAGAAAGTACGCCCAGCGAATGCCGCGAACGAAATAATTGAGATAGATCGCGATCAAGGCGAGCACTACGTGCTCCCAGCTGATTTGCTTGATTTGGTTGCCAAAAACTCTCCATTGGAAATGGACGCGCTGACGAGCGAAGAGGAACAATGCGATCAGTGCCGCAATCACGACAACATACAAAAGTAATTGTCTTGCCTTCAAAGCTTGTTACCTTTCGTGGTCTCACAGGGAAGTTTGAAGATGAGCTACTCGGACTGGGGCGCGTGCGCCAACGTACCATTCGGTGCCTGCGACGCGGCTCGATCGGTCTGCCGCAACTTGTTTCCTTCTGCAAGCTTTCGCTGGTTGAATTCGTGGATGATGTGCGCGACATAGGCGCGGGTTTCGCGATAGGGGGGAACGCCATGGTAGCGATCCACTGCCCTGGGCCCGGCGTTATACGCAGCCAGCGCCAGTGCAAGATCGTCATGGTAGCGAACGAGCAATGCATTCAGGTAGGCAGTACCGCCGTTGATGTTCTGGTCAGGCTTGAAGCTATCGGTGACTCCGAGTTCAGCAGCCGTTTGAGGCATAAGCTGCATCAATCCCCGGGCGCCGGTGCGGCTCACGGCGTGCGCCCGGCCACCGCTCTCGGCGTGGACAACACAGGCAAGCAGGTCGACGTCAAGGTTGCGTGCGCCGCCGGCCACGGTCAGGAGTTCATGCACGTCTGCGGATGTGAGCGTGGCATTTGCCGCGAAGGCAGGCGATGTCTTTGGACCTTTGGAAAAGACAAGTGCAGCCGTGGGCAAAGTGACAGGCTCAACGGAGGCGATCTCGCTGGTGGAGACTTCGACAAAACTGCTGTTGTCGGCTCCGGTCAGGTAAAGACGCGTCTTTACACCATCGGTTACGCGATGATCGCAGACGAGGTCAAAGCCGTTACTGAGCGAGACGTGCTCGGCCGCACGCGCGAGTGGCAGGCAGCAGGCAAGGCCCACGCATGCAAGCATTGCAGAAGCCATGCGGGCTCGAACATGGAGACTGGGATGAGTCACCCGCACTACCTTACCACCCGCCTTTAGCCGCAGAAGTTAACGCAGTTTCGTCAACGGGGATGGCTGCCTGTCTCAGCGCCGATTCGATGGCCAAAGCAACCCCGTGATCGTCATTGCTCGCCTCAGTCAGTACCCAGCCACGGGCCTCCGCCATGGCCAGCATATCCGGGCTGGCGTTGGTCATCAGGCGCGGATGCCCGGCGTAGTCCAACATGTCGATGTCGTTCAAGTTGTCGCCAATTGCCATCACTTCTTCAGGTTGAATGCCGTGCGCCTGCGCGATCCGCGAAAGCGAAGTGCCTTTCGAGCAGCCGGGTGGCAGCAGGTCAAGAATACCGAGATCTCGCTGCGGGTATTCAGTCCGGTGGAATGCGAGTTGGTTGTGCAGAATGCCTTCTGACAACGCAGCTTCAGCCTGTCGGACTAACGCAACTGAACCGCACAACATGCCCTGGATCGGTTCTTCGCCATCGTCGAATGCTTTCTCCAGAGGATTCACTTCCAGCAGGTACGGCCGGTTGGACTCGACCCACCTGGCGACCTGCTGATGCAGCGCTGCGAGATTTTCGACCACCAGGCCTGCCGGGCCTTCCCGGTCAAAAGTAAAGACCATGGTCTGGCCGAAGGGTCGCAGGGCGCCGCAGAGTTGTCGGGCTGTTTCAGCCGCCAGCAGCGTCCGCTCAATCAACCTGCCGGCAAAGTCGCGGACGACGGTGCCGTTTGAGGTGAGCATGATGTTCCCGGCACCGAGTTTGACTGGATCGATCACGGGTTGAGCATAGGTCTGCCGCCGCCCGGTCGCGATTACGATGATCACGCCGGCTGCTTCGGCGGCCCGCAATGCGGCTCGGTTCTTTTCACTGACAATGGCGCTGGTACTGGGTAGCAGGGTGCCGTCGATATCGATAGCGATCATGCGTATGGGCGGCTTCATCCCTCCCAGTCTACCGGATAGGGTCGGCGGCATGTATCAGCGGGACGCTACTATTGTTGTATGCAGAATCACTCAATCCCTGAGGAGAAACCGCCGGCCAAAGCTGCTTCCGATGAGAAAAGCAATGAGATACGAAGCGACGACCGTTCGGAGTATGACCGGCGGGGGACGAGGTTGCCGCCCAAAGCACTGGTTGGAGGCATTATCACGCCACAGTAACCGGTGCCGTGGGTCTGGTGCAGGCCGGCTCAGTTCTTAATCAACAACCAGGGCTGGATCGACGGTCAAGGGTACCTGCCAAGAGTCGGCAGGCAGGGTCGGCGAAAGATCCCAGGCAGTGATGTGGGCGACGGCTGCCTGTAGCGTTGCGACTACGGCGGTTGGTTTCGCGGCGCCAAAACGCGACCGTTGCTGTTCTACATCCTGAGTAGTGCGCCACAGGCCTACCAGGACACGATTATGCGGCATTTGTTCGCGAACTTTGGCGCAGGCCGTCTTTGCTGCTGTGAATGCGAAAGGCGGCAATGCGGAGATGCAGACGACCGTGTTCCGATCTTTTGCCAGGCGCGCCAGGATTTCAGGCGTTACGGCAGCAATGGGCAGCAGGATCGTGTCAAACCCTGACTGCTCAAGTAACTGCGCCAGCATGGTAGCGGAGATTTCATCGGAGCTGTCATTCGCGGCAATGCAGACGACCGGGAAACGCCGGACTGGGCTGTCCCCATGACGAATGGCCGGAGGCATGGTTGCGGCTCCCAAGGCTGGAGGGTTCCGATATTCGGAGTATTCGACCAGCAATTCAGACACACTTAAATGCAGGAAGGTATCGCGTGTATCGTCGAGACTGCCTTTCTGCCGGTCCTGTTTGGCCATACTGAGCGATGGCAGCAGTACGCCGTCATACAAATCGACGAGGCTCTTGCCCTCAACATAGTGGTCGGCAATGGCGCGGACTTCGGCTGAATCCATCGCCAGCAGACGCTCGTAGAAGCGAGCCTCCGGGGCGAGTTCGGCATCGTCACCCAGCAGAACGTGGAGGAAGCTCATCTGCGGAACATAGCGGCCCATCACAATCAGGCAGACGGTAAGCGGTGTCGCGAGCACCAGGCCGGGCCAGCCCCACAGGGTGCTCCAGAAAATAGCGGAAGCCAGCAGGGCCAGTGAGCCAACCCCGGTTTTCGAACCGTAGAGCCATGGTTCGACGACGTAAGCGGTGATCACCTCAATCAGCATGAAAACGCCAAAGACGGCAAGCGGCTGCTTCCAGGAGGGACTAATGGCAAACGAGAAGATGAGCGGCAGCGCACCGCTGACGATGACGCCGGCATAGGGGACAATGCGCAACAGCGCCGCGATCGCACCCCACAGCGTCGCGTCCGGTACTCCCATGGCGAACAGCCCAATGCCAAAAAGCAGGCCGAAACAGCCATTCACCAGGAACTGCATGACCAGGTAGCGGCTGATGCGCTGGGCGGCGTCGTTAAGCGCCTGGGTCATCAGGTTCAGGTGGCCGATCCCGGCCAGCAGCAGCAGACGATTGCGCAGGTCTTCCCGGTGAATGAGGATATAAATGGTAAAAACCAGCACAACAGCAGCAATGCCCAGAGGCCGCAGGATGGGAAAGAGCAGGTCCTTGATGTAGGCCCCGGCGGTTACGGATGGCTGGACCACCTCCACCTTCATCGGCCGGGCGAGCGTCGCCGGTTCCTCGGCCGGCGTCGGCTTTCTGAGCACATGCCGCCTGGAGCTGAGGGCTCGTTGCGCCATGTTTTCCTGTGCTGCGGCGGCAACCGGATTCGAGCCGCTTGAAAATTCAACCCCCATCTCTTCAAGACTGGTAAGCGCCTGGCCTGCAGCGCCGCCCATGGGAGTATTCAGGCGGTTGAGTTTGTCTTCTATGTTCCCCCGATAGTCCGGGAGCGTTTCAAGAACGTGCACTACCTGGCGGGCGACAATCCAGCCGACCGTTGCCACACTCGAAAAGAAGACGAGAATAACCAGCAGGATGGCAAAGCCGCGCTTGAACCGCCAGCGCTCAAGCAGGCCAACCGCAGGGGCCAGCAGGAAGTTGAAGACAATGGCGAATGCCAGCGGGATCAGCAGCGTCTTCGCGAAGTAAAGCGCGAGGACAATGACACCGATCAGCAGCATCGGTTCGCTCGCCAGCCAGCCACCGCGCGTACGCGCTACAGATGCTTCCTTCACCTGGTTCGTTCAGCTTTCTTCGTGGCAAAAGATGATAGTCAGGCAGCTGCTAGGAATACAGTTCAGTGTGTCCTGCGGACTGCAGCTGCGGTCGGAGAAGCTGTGAACTGCTGTCGTGTTTTACCGACGGCGCAATCTGCGGCCGGGCGTGCATTAACAAGTACAAGATACCTGCCATGCAGATGGCGATCAGGGCGATGTACATAAAGTAATGCAGGATATGCTTGCTGGAAAAGGGTGTTTCCTCTGCCATGGACCGGCCTCTGGTGCTTGGATGTCGGCTTTCGCAGAAGGAACACTCCTCTCGCATTCTTATCGCGGGCCGGGCCTGTTCGACAATGCACTGTTCAGGGGATATGTCGTTTTCAGCCCGATGCTGCTAATAGCCGTGTTGCAAAAGATAACCCGCGGTGAGCGTAGAAGTTTCCACATGTGCCAATTTAATTGCGGATTTCTCTGCCTGCTGCGCAGCAAACTTTATCAACACATCCGCCTCGAGGTTTACCGGATCGCCCGCGCGCAGCGTGTGCAGGTTGGTGCGGGCCCAGGTGTGCGGAATAATGGCAATGGTGACAAGATCACCTTCCCATCGAGCAACCGTCAGGCTCATGCCTTCGATGGCAATCGAACCTTTTTCGACGATGTATCGGCCGACAGCCTGCGGAACTTTTACCTTGAGCAGCCAATCTGTCTCGGCGACCGGGGCGGTGGCGGCGACGGGGCTGAGGGAGACGATTTCGCCGGTAGCATCGACATGCCCCTGCACGACATGGCCGCCCAGAGGGGTCCCGGCCGGAGTCGGGAGCTCAAGGTTGACGAGAGAACCCGGTTTGAGCCGGATGAGCGAAGTACGATCGACCGTTTCCTGCGCCAGGTCAGCGTGAAAGAGGTCCGCGGTAATCGCCAGCGCCGTCAGGCAGACCCCGCTGACAGCAATACTGTCTCCTTCATGAAGCCGCATAGCAAGACCAGGGGCGGAGACGGTGATGCGCCGTGCACCCGCACCCGTTTCGAGGGCGACGATAGTGCCGGTCTGCTCAATCAATCCTGTAAACATGCGTTTAGGATAAACCCGCCGCCTGCAGCGACCCTGCATGCCCTTGCCCGAATTGTCATCTTGAGCGAAGTTGAACTGCCAGTGTAGTAGCTGCGCTGCCTGCGAACGTCAGTCTTCCCAGTAGGTGTGGATGGCGCTCGTCAAACAAAGATCTTCGCCAAAGCGTGCGACCTCAGGCGCCGGCAGCCGGGCCATCCCGCCGGAAGAATAAATGAGCGCCAGGCCTTCCGCGCCCAATAGCAACGGGGCATAAAAGAGCACCAGGCGATCAACCAGTCCCTTGGCCAGCGCCGCAGTATTCAGGCGCGTTCCCGCTTCGATCAATACGCTGGTAACACCCATCTCGCCAAGGTTGGCCAGGACTTTTTCGAGCGGCAGTCCATTAGGCGTTGCTGCCACTTGCTCCACGGCGATGCGATTTGAGGACAACTCCGCCAGCTTGCTAGGCTCGACGTGGCTGCTGAACACGAGAAGGTCGCCTTCCCGGGAGGTTTCTACCAGCTTTGAGGCCAGGGGAATGCGCAAGTGTGTATCGAGCACGACGCGCAGCAACGGCAGTCTGCGGGGCCGACCGCTGCGGTCAGTCAAAAGCGGATCATCGGCCAGCACCGTACCTACACCCGTCAGCAAAGCATCGTGAGCATGACGCATGCGATGGACCTCAATACGCGCCGACTCACCGGTAAGCCAGACAGGGGCCCGCGCATCGCCTTCATGAGCCGCGGGAGCGATGCGGCCATCGAGCGAGAGAGCCGCCTTGAGCGTGACAAAGGGCAGACGGGTGCGAATGAATTTAGCGAAGGCATCGTTGAGGCGCTGGGCCTGCTGTTGCGCGACCCCGATGACGACAGGAATTCCAGCATCACGCAGGCGGGCAACGCCCCTGCCGCGGACCACTGGATTAGCATCAAGCGTCGCGACCACAACGCGGGCCACGCCGGCAGCAATCAGCGCATCCGCACAGGGACCAGTGCGTCCGTGGTGGCTGCAGGGTTCGAGCGTTACGTAGGCAGTCGTCTTACGAGCACGCTCGCCGGCTGTATGGAGTGCGACGACCTCCGCATGGTCGCGCAAACTGTATTGATGAAAGCCTTCGCCAATGACCTGGTCACGCTCATCCACGAGCACACAGCCAACCGCGGGATTGGGCGATGCGAGGCCGATGCCTTTTTCCGCGAGCGCGAGCGCATGGTGCATCCAGCGCAGATCGTTTTGATGCAGATCGTTCTGAAAGTTCCCGTCGTTTGTGGAGGTCACAGGTGGGCATCCAGGCAGGTGTAGAAGCCGGCGGAGCGGCGGATCTTTGTCACTTCAGACAGGGCGTTCAGGCGTACTTTTGCCCTTGCGCTCAAAGCTACTCCCATTGTCATCTCGACCGAAGTGCAGCGTCGTGAATAGACCTGCCCCTGCTTTCGCATCCGATTCTCAAGCGCCCAGCAGTGAATCCACAAATGCCGAACTGTCAAAGGGTAGCAGGTCATCGAGCTTTTCGCCGACCCCGACAAAGCGCACTGGGAGTTTCAGTTCCCGTGCGATAGCGACGGCGATGCCACCCTTTGCCGTACCATCAAGCTTCGTCAGCACAATGCCGGTGACACCTGCTGATTCGGTAAACAGCCGCGCCTGCTGCAGGCCATTCTGGCCGGTCGTCGCATCCATCACCAGCAGTACCTGGTGCGGGGCGAAGGGCGAGAAACGCTGCGCGATCCGGCGCATCTTGTCGAGCTCAACCATCAGGTTGTTCTTGGTGTGCAGGCGTCCGGCTGTATCGACCAGCAGGATTTCAGTGTCGCGCGCGCGCGCTGCCTGCATTGCGTCGAACAAGACGGCGGAAGGATCGCCGCCCTGCTTGGTCTTAATCATGTCAACGCCGGTGCGCTGCGACCATACCTCGAGCTGCTCGATCGCGGCGGCGCGGAAGGTATCGGCCGCGCAGAGCAGCACCGTGCGATTGTGTTTGCGATGCCAGGCCGCGAGCTTGCCGCTCGTGGTCGTCTTGCCGGTGCCGTTGACACCCACCATGAAGATAATCTCCGGCATCCACTTCTTGCCGGACTCAACCGGCTGGTGTTCGTCGAGGATGTGTTTCAGTTCGGCCTTGAGCAGCGTCTTCAACTCGGCGCCATTGTGGATGGGCTGTCGTTTGGCAACTTCGCGCAGTGATTCGACGATCTCGCTCGAAGCCGTCACGCCGATGTCGGACGAAATGAGGCTCATCTCGAGTTCTTCAAGAGAGCCTTCGTCGACCTCGCGGGTGAGAGCGACGATGGTCTGGAGATTGTCGTTCAGGGTCTCGCGCGTGCGCGAAACCGCATCCTTCATCCGGTCGAAGATGCCCTTGCGTTCGGGCTCATTAAGGCTGCCAAAGAGTGTCTGAATCATGATTGTGTGCTGGGTCTAGTGTAGCGGAGTGGGTTTGCCTCCGGCGGGCGGTGTTGACCGCACGGGTCTACTTCGAAAGAGCGGAAAATAAAACTTCCCGCTCTTTCGAAATGCGGGCCGGATCGGCAGGGTCCGTGACGTCCGCCCTGTGCACCACGGTCAGGATGACAATTCGATAAGGGTCAAGCACTCGTTACTCATCCCGGCCAGGGCGGGA
>CAZZXL010000044.1:0-1065 GCA_964658035.1 uncultured Acetobacteraceae bacterium | reverse complement strand
TCAGGTCCCGCATGGCATCACGGGGAGACTTGCCCTGGCGCAGGATCAGTTGCATCTGCTCGGTGATAGGCATTTCGATGCCGTGTTTGCGTGCCAATCCCAGTGCCGCCGGCGTGGTGCGGACGCCTTCGGCGACCTTTCCGCCTAATCCCTGGAGGACGTCTTCGAGCCTGCGCCCCTGTCCCAGGGCGATGCCGACCGTGCGATTACGGGAGAGGGAGCCAGTGCACGTCAGTACCAGGTCGCCGATGCCGGAAAGGCCAGCCAGCGTTTCGGCGCGGCCTCCGCAGGCGACTGCGAGGCGCGTGACCTCGGCGATGCCGCGGGTGATGAGGGCGGCCATGGCATTGTGTCCCAATTCAAGCCCGGCAGCAATACCGGTAGCGATAGCGATGACATTCTTCAGTGCGCCGCCGAGTTCAACGCCGACAACATCGTCATTGGTGTAGACCCTCATGCGTGGCGAACTGAAGGTCTGCTGGACGCGGAGAGCCGAGACAGCGTCCTCCGAAGCTACGGTTAGTGCGGTGGGCAGGCCGGCGGCGACTTCAAAGGCGAAAGTTGGTCCGCTGAGTACGGCGATCGGTAGGGCCAGGCGCTGCTGAGCGGTAATCGCTGCCATTACTTCGCTGATGCGAAGATGCGTTCCATCCTCAATGCCTTTGGTTGCGCTCACCAGCAATTGACCGGGTGAGAGCAGTGGCGCCAGTTGTGTGTAAACAGCGCGTACGTGCTCGGACGGCATGGCGGTGACGATCATCTCCGCGCCGTAAGCTGCCTGTTGCAAACTGGCAGTGCTTTCTATGGCTGAAGACAGCGCAAAGCCCGGCAGGTAGGCGGTGTTTTCGCCATTTTCGCGGATGAGGGCAGAGACGTGTCCGCCATGCGACCAGAGGGTGACGCTGTAACCATTGCGGGCAAGGCTGAGCGCGAGCGCCGTGCCCCAGGCGCCGCTCCCGAGAACCGCGACTTTGCCGATGCCGCGGCCGGCTTCCTGGTGATCCGGCGAGCTCACGAGACGACGGGCTTCGGCTTACCGAAGCGGTACTCCGTACCCTGGGCGAG
>CAZZXL010000043.1:0-30070 GCA_964658035.1 uncultured Acetobacteraceae bacterium | reverse complement strand
GTCCGCACGAGCGATGGCGCGTCGTCCGCACGAGCGATGGCGGAACCCAGATCCGGAATACCCCAAGGCAATTGCATCGATTCTGGCGACAGGTGCAAGCCGTAGTGAGGTTCTGGATTAGAAGAAAGCAGGCTACGACCCGCTTGCGTGTTGGGCAAAGAGTGAGGCTACCTTGGCTGATTTTGAATCAGTGAAGGCTCCATTCGAGATGGTTACTGGTTGTCCCACAAGGCACACGAGAAACAAGGAACGCCGGACTCTCTTCGGGGATCAATCCTGATTGATCAGGCGAGTCTTGCAGTGAACGCGGCTCTTTCAGCGTATTAAGGGGCTTCCCTGGTTCACGGTCATTTCCCCGACTGCAGGATGACACAGCACGAACCCTGCTCGCATTCAAATACACCGGTGCTCAGCGCGTCGGAGGTGCGACTTGCCTTGAAACCGTCGGCATACAGTCCAACCGTCGGAATCGACATGACGCATCCAGAGGGAAGCAGAGCCTTGAAATTACCGGCGATGGTATTGGTTAACTCGCCCACAACATCGCTGACATCGTCGTTCACTTCCTCAGGCCTGCGTAGCGTCATGAAACTGGCGGTGAAGGCAAAGGCCAGCGGCAAGGTGCACTCAAGCATCATCGAGCCATCCCAACTGCCGGAGAAGCGCACCCTGGCCCATACCAGCGGTCCGGGCGGTGGCCAGGCCGTCTCCGCCGGCACAATATCGATAGCCGCCATCATCGAAAAGATTTCAGTGACCAGGCGCGTCTGCTGCGCAACATGTGGTTGAATGAGTGCTTTTATAACCATGAAGGTTCCTATCTTCTCGGTCCTATTTCTTGCGGTAAATTGCCGTAGTCTTACCAGGCAGACGCTCAAAGCTGTCCTGCAGGTGGAGGATCGACTCTGCACCCCCAAGCAGTAAATAGCCGCCCGGCTCGAGCACACTTGAAAGCTGCTGCAGAATCTTGTTCTTGGTTGCAAGATCAAAGTAGATCAATACGTTCCGGCAGAAGATGATGTGAAAGCGACCCAACCCACCCATAGACTGGCGCAAATCAAAGCGTCGGAACTTTACCATCGAACGAATTTCATCTTTCAATCGCCAGTCAATGCCATCGCGAGTAAAGTACTTCACCAGGTAGGCGGCAGGAAGGCCGCGGTTGACCTCAAACTGCACGTATTTCGCCTCGCGCGCCACGTTCAGGATCTGTTCTGAAATATCCGTTCCGAGTATGTTCACACTGCGACCGGCAAATGCCGGCTCCCTCAACAACATGGCGATGCTGTAGGCCTCCTGACCGGAAGAAGCCGCGGCTGACCAGATGTTCACAGATCTGCCCGGTGAGACGCTCGCCATGACATCCGGCAGCAGCCCCGTTTTCAATGCCTCGAACGGAGCCATGTCACGAAAAAACAGGGTTTCATTCGTCGTAAGGGCTTCCATGACCTGCTGTGAAAGGCCGACGGAGATCTTCGAGCGCAGGCGAGCACAGAGTTCGTCGAGGGTGGTCATGCCGGCTGCTCGCGCCACTGGCATCAGCCGTGATTCGAACAAATAGAGCTTGTCACCATCAAGGACTATCCCCGACTCCCGATAGATTTCCTGCTGAAGATATTTATAGTTGTCCGGAGATAACGCCGCTGCCCTGGAGGCCGGCGGAGTTTTCGGGGTTATCGCTCGCGCTTCTGTATTCATCATTTCGAAGCCCGTTTCAGAATCGCGGGAGCGATCTCGCCCAGACTTACGACCGCATCTGCCAGCCCGGCCCCGACGACTGCCCCGGGCATACCCCAAACCACGCTTGATGCGCGATCCTGCGCAATGACATAGGCGCCGTCCCGCTTCAATTCTTCTGCGCCCTTGAGTCCATCCTGGCCCATGCCGGTCAAGATGACTGCAAGTGTGCGGCCACCATAGATCGCACGGACGGACCGGAAAAGTACATCGACTGCAGGGCGACAGGAATTCTCGCGCTCGCCTTGGTCGAGCGTTGCTCTCACTTCATGCAGCGTACGCTTTAAGCGCAGGTGATAATCGCCCGGCGCCAGGAGGGCACGGCCGGGCGCAAGTGTCGCGCCCTCTTCCGCCTCCAGCACCTCGATAGCGCTTTCCGCGTTCAAACGATTGGCAAGCTGCTTGGTAAAGATAGGAGGCATGTGCTGCACGATCACAATCGGTAAGGGGAAGGTCGCGGGAAATCTGGGTAGAAGATCGAGCAGAGCCGTCGGCCCCCCGGTCGACACGCCAATGGCTACAATCTCGCACGGCTCTGCTGCTGTCCTCGCGGCGGCTGCAGTCGGGACGCATTTCGCGATCATAGGGTCAGGCAATATCCGGGTTACGCCGGGCCGCCACGCAGCCGCAGGGGCGGGAGCAGAAGCAGCCGGGTTGCGAATGAAGAATTGCTTTATCTTCGGAATCAATTCTCGCCGTAATGCCTCAAGTGCGCGATCCATACTGCCATCGCCCGCCGGCTTGGTGACATAATCGTTCGCGCCTCGTATAAGCGCTTCGATCGTGGCCGATCCGCCGGTAGTGGTGAGGGTACTGCACATGATGATGATTGCCTTTGAACCCCGGCCGCGAAGTGCAGTCACAGTAGCCAAGCCATCCATCTGCGGCATCTCGATGTCCATCGTAATGACGTCTGGATGGAGTTGCCCCTCCTGCACCAGGGCGAGAGCCCCGTTCGCGGCAAAACCAACCACTTCAAAGGCGGCATCTTCTGAAAGTACACGGGTGATGAATCGACGAATCACCATCGAATCATCTACCACCAGCACGCGGATCTTCCGGCCAGCCGGTCTGGTGCCGGCTGCCAAGGGAGAGACAACATTTGCTCTGGCCGCAAGCGGTAACAACAAAGGTGTCTGCACTCAGTTGCCAGAGAGCTGAAGGATGCGCAGCTTTTCTTCCACGATTTCTGCCGTGAATGGCTTCATGATGTATTCGTTGGCGCCCGCTGATAAGGCCTCGACCATCTGGTCGATGTTGGTTTCCGTTGTGACCATGATGATGGCAACCTGCGCGTAACAGGCTTGCGACCGGACGGCCTTGACAAATTCCAGCCCATTCATCTCCGGCATGTTCCAGTCGGAGAGAACCAGCTTGATACCGCCATCTTTGCCGGCTGGTCCCTCCTGTTTCATCAATGCAAGAGCTTCGAGGCCGTTTGCAGCTTGGACTGTTTCGAAACCAAGTGTAACCAGTATTTTTGAAAGTACCCCGCGCATTGCACGGGAGTCATCCAGTACCAAAGCCTTCGATGCCATTGCGCTAAAGCTCCTCGTGCTGATCTAAGCTGTTCACTGCTCGAAAGCGAAAATCGCACCGGCAGCGTTCAAGCCCTGCCACTGGCCATCTTCTGCAACTGTGCGGCCATGCCGCCCAATGACTGGGCTGCCGTCTGCGTCTGTAAAGCACCGGACCTGGTCAATTCCGCGGAATGCGCTACTTCAGAGATGCTGCTTGCTATCTCGGCTGATCCCATCGCAGCCTCGGTCACATTGCGGCCGATCTCGGCTGTGGTCGCCGTCTGTTCTTCAACCGCCGAAGCTATGACGTTTGAAATGTCATTCACTTCCGTGATGATGTGCGTTACTTCTGCGATTGCTTTTACTGCCGCAGTGGTGTCTGTCTGTATGGCTTCGATCTTCTGGCCGATCTCTTCTGTTGCCCGGGCCGTTTCCTTCGCCAGTTCCTTTACCTCGTTCGCCACCACCGCGAACCCCCGGCCGGCTTCTCCCGCTCTTGCTGCTTCAATGGTGGCGTTCAGCGCGAGCAGATTCGTCTGCTGTGCAATCGAAGTGATGACCTTAATGACCTTGCCGATCTCAAGACTGGAAGTGCCCAGTTGCTGGATGGTGCGGTTGGTTGATTCCGCGATGGTGACAGCGTTCTTTGCGACCCGGGCGGCTTCCGTTGCACTCTTTGAAATCTCTCGAATCGAGACCATCATTTCTTCTGAACTGGCGGCCACGACATTCACATTCGACGAAACTCTGGTACTGGTCTCAGAGACAGAATTTGCCTGCCGCTCCGTTTCACCCGCGTGGGTTGAAAGCTCCTGACTGACAGTGGTCAGTTCTTCGGCCGCGCCGGCCATGGTCACCGAGACATCGCCGATCGACGTCATCAGTTTGGCCATTTCCTCCCGCAAATGCACCCGGGCGGTAACATCAGTGGCAAACTCGACGACTTTGCACGGCCGCCCGTTCAGATCGAGGATGGGATTGTAGGAGGCTTCGATCCAGACAGCTTTACCACTCTTGGAAATTCGCTTGAATTCTGCTGCCTGGTATTCACCACGATTTAATTTTGCCCAGAATTCTGTATGCTCGGCGCTGTTCTGTGATCCTGCTTCCAGGAACATCCGGTGATGGCGCCCTTTTACTTCGTCGAGGGGGTAGCCGAGCAGCTGTAGAAATTTTTCGTTCGCTACCAATACTGTTCCATCCATGGCAAACTCGATAATGGCCTGCGACCTGCCGATCGAAGCGATCTGGCCGGTGGCATCAGCGGAGACAAGTTTGCGCTCAGTGATATCTGTCGCAAACTTGATTACCTTGATCGGCTTACCACCGGGGTCGAGGATCGGATTGTAGGAGGCTTGAATCCACACCTCTCTGCCATTTTTTCCGAGCCGCTTATACTCCGCCACCTGGTATTCTCCCCGAACAAGTCTTGCCCAGAAAGCTGCATAGGCAGGAGAGTTGGCGTATTCCGCTTCCACACACATGCGGTGCGACTGGCCTTTTAATTCGGCCAGGCTGTATCCCATCAAGGCCAGAAAGTTCTCATTGGCATTCAGAATGATGCCGTTCAGATCAAACTCAATCACTGCCTGCGACTTGTTAATGGCTGCTATCTGGTAGCCGTATTCCAAGTTCGCCTGCTGTTGCCGGTAGCGTTCCGTCATCTCGGTCCATTCAAGAACATTCCCACTGTGTTTGCCATCTGCATCCGAGGAGGCGCTGATGCGCAATTCGAAGCGCAAGGAACCAACATCGATCTCGCTGCGATAGGGAAGATGAGCCGGATCAGCCATGATCCGCCTTTCCTGGGAAGGTTCTTTCCCAAGAGTATCGACACATGTGCCCAGGATGCGTTTGGCGTTGAAATCCGGCCAGATCTTCTGAAAGTCCTCTTCATATTTGCTTAGCATCTCGACCGTCGCTCGATTGGCATAGTGCACAATAAACTCACGGTCAATCATCATCACTGCAGTCGAGATGGTTTCGGCGACAAGTTTGACCTTTGCATCGTGGATGCGTTCTTGCATCTCCAGTGGACTTGCAGGATCGCCCAATTTTGATTGCGAGGCCAACGAGGCTGCCGGATGACCGACCATCGCCGGCGTCAGCTTTACCCTGCGTGCGCGCCCGGTTTTAGAAACATCATTCATCGTCGCGCTTGCGTTGCTGCCGCCTGCCAATGTCATAGGATCGAACCTTCCAAGTCTAATTTTTAAGCTGTACAAAGTGCTTTACATCCATGGCTTCTACTTTGTCGCAATGTGAACTTGATCGTTCAACCATTCAGTTCCCTGCCAGAGGCCATCAGGCTTGGAAGGCACTACAGCGCGTCAGCCGAAATCACACGCTCCGTATTCAGGACGAGTAATAAAGAAGACTCCAACTGGTGGACGCTTTTCAACAATGCCCGCTGCCCGGCCGGAAGGTTTTCCGGCAACTGTGTGGAAGACTGCGCAGACGCATGCAAAGGGACATCGATTACGTCGCAGATTTCGTCTACCAGCAGGCTGACCGGGCCGCCGTCACAATGAACCACGATGTTCATAGGAGGCGCTCCATCTTCACCGAGTGGAGGAAGTCCGAGGATCCTCCGCATGTCGAGCGCGGTGACAATCTGCCCCCGCAGGTTGATCAGACCCTCAACCGCTTCAGGAGCAAGGGGAACGACAGCCATTTCCTGGCAGCGCATCAATTCCTGAACATGCGACAATTCGATTCCCATGAAGAGCTTGCCAACTTTAAACGTGGCGAACTGTTCGGTCGCGATGGTCTCAGCACCAGCCGCCGTTGCCATGCTGGTGGTCATTGTGCACCACCGGAATTTACGAGTTCTCGCGTCTCTGCTTTCGAAGCGCTTCTTTCTCTAGCCTGGTTTGTCAAGTTTGCAATGGACGACAGGATGGCTTCACGATCTGCCGCGGCCACTTCCTGATCCAGCAGTTCAGCAAGCCCCAACGCCTCAACGCCATCTCTTCCCGGCGCAACCGCTCTTGCGTCATACCCGGCGACGAGGCCTAGAATCATCGCAGCCGATGACTCCGGTTTGCTCTTCCATTCGCGAAGAAGATCAGTCATCGTCTGGCGATCCCCGTAATCGTTGCCCGGATAGACGGCAAACAGTAACAAGTCCACGGGGTTCCGCTCCACCATCCTGAGGGCTTCTTTAAGGCTGGCCGCTTCGGTGACCTGATGTCCCTGCATCTCAAGATAGCCGCGGAGCACGCCGCGCGAAATCTTTCTGCGATCGACCAGCAGCAGCTTTTTGCCCTCCTCAGGGTGGGCAGCCATGGCACTACTCAGCTCCGGCTGGGCGGCAGTGAGCAATGCTCCAAGGTCGACGAAATCCGTCACCTTGCCTCCCACGACGCCGGAGCCCAAGAGCCCAAAAGTTGCGGTCGCTCGCTTGACTGTGACGTGATCGTCTACGATATCCAGGATTTCGTCCACCACCATACCGACATAACGTCCAGAGTCGTTGAAGACAATGACCTGGAGACTGTCCGCCTTCATTTCAGCACCGCAGGAGCCTGGATCCATGAGACTGCTAAACGAGATCAGCGGCAGGATTGCCTCGCGGTAGCGCACGACCGGAGCGCCTCCGGCGTACTCGATCCGGTCTGCAGCGATCTCTTCAAGCCTTGCAACCAGTGAAAGGGGAAGAACCAGCCGCGGAAACCTGCCGGCACGGAAGAGCAACATCATCTGATGCGATTCGGCTCCCGCGCCATCCAATTTCTGTCCCGCGCGCGCCCGATCGAGCGGTTGTGAAAGCATGCTCGCCAGTCTTGCAATCCCGGTCACATCGAGAATAAGAGCGATCCTGCCATCACCCATAATGGTCGCGCCCACATAACAGCTTAGGGACTTCAACTGTTTACCCAGCGCCTTCACCACAATTTCCTGGGTATCGTTGACTTCATCGACCACCAGGCCGAATGCCGTGTCCTCGGCTTTGACGACAACGATGTTGATCACGTCTTCTGCGTCGCGCACCGAAGGCAGACCGAGGACATCGCTGAGGTACGCGAGCGGCAATAGTTTTCCGCGTCGCCGGTAGACTTCCGCGCCATGAATTTTCTCAATCTGTTTCCGGTCTTTTTCGCTCTCCAGCCGAACCAGTTCGAGTAGATTGGCCTGGGGGATGACGAAGCGATGTTGGCGGGATATTCCTCCTGGCGCGCCGCCGTTCAGGCTGCCGCTGATCTTCCCCGGTTTGCTGCGTATACTCACAATCAGCCCGGGAATAATGGCCAGTGTCAATGGGATCTTGATCTTGATCGTGGTGCCTGCACCGGCACGGTTTGCCAAGTCAACGGTTCCACTGATCTTTTCGATGTTGGTCTTGACTACATCCATGCCAACACCACGTCCGGAGATACTGGTGATCTTTTCCGCGGTAGAAAAACCCGGATGGAAGATTAGCCGAAGGGCTTCCCATTCCGTCATCTGCGCCGCCTGCTCAGCGCGGAGCAATCCTTTTTCGACTGCCTTCTTCTTCATCCGCTCCGTGTCAAAGCCGGCACCGTCGTCCGAGATCTCGATATTGACGTGACCGCCTTCGTGGAAGGCGCGCAGATGGATCGTGCCCTCGGCCTTTTTGCCTTTGGCGATCCGCTTCTCTGTCGTCTCGATCCCGTGATCACAGGAGTTGCGCACGATGTGAGTCAGCGGGTCTTTGATGGCCTCGATAATGGTCTTGTCGAGTTCGGTCTCTGCGCCTTCCATCACGATCTCGATCTTCTTGCCCATCTCGGATGCCAGGTCGCGAACGACCCGTGGCAGTTTGTTCCACACCACCCCGATCGGCTGCATCCGGGTGCGCATGACACCTTCCTGTAATTCGCTGGTAATCAGATTGAGCCGCTGTGCGGTTGCGCTGGTAGTTGCCGATTGTGCCGTTCCCTGAAGAATCTGGTTACGCGCCAGCACCAACTCACCCACCAGGTTCATTAGCTTGTCGAGCAGGTTTACCTCGACCCGGATCGTCGACGTGGCCGAAGACTGATCTTCGTTCCGCCGGCGTCCCTGCTCCGCTTCACCACCCTCACGCCTCTCCGCTTTCACCTCGACGGCTGCTGACTTCGATTCCTGTACCGCAAGCGCCGACTCCTCAAATCCCTCGGCTAGCGGGGCGGCGCCACTCTGCTCTTCAGCGACCCGGTCCACTGCCTGCTCGCCTGCCACACGCTTTGCTTCACGCCGATCATCTTCAAGGCGCTCGGCGTTGCGGCGTTCCTCATGGGGCGCTCCCCCTATTGCTTCTTCAGCCGGGGTTGCGGAAGCAGGTTCGTCCAGGGTCAGATAAGCGTGCTCCAGTCGCTCTCGCAATTCCGCAAAGCGATCTTCACCCTCGACCCCGTTCTCCTCCACGTTCACGAGCACCGACCGAACTGCGTCCACGGTCTCAAGCACGAGTGACACCAGTACCGGCGTCAGGTCGCGCTGTTTCTCTCGTACCTGGCCAAGAATATTTTCCGCGACGTGCGTGATCGAGCCCAAAATCTTAAATCCGAAGAAACCGGAGGTTCCCTTAATCGTGTGGATGGTACGGAAGACGCTGGCAATCAGCTTTGCATCTGTCGGATTCTTCTCCAACTCCACGATTTCCTGATCGAGGTTCGCAAGGTTTTCATTGCTTTCAATCAGGAAGTCCCGTATTTCCTCAGCGAATTCCATCCACTCTCCTCATACGGAATTGCTTCCGACTTACTACACCGTATCGTCGTCTCGGAACAAGGTTCCAGGATGAAGATGATGTGCAGTCTTTCGTGTGTATCGGCAGAAGCTGGCAACAGATGAGAGCGGAGAAGAAGGCCTTGGATTCTCAGATATGTGCCGGACCGGGGCCGCGAACAAGGGAAAATCTTTGACCGGGAACAATCAAGTGGGAGCACGTGGTGCGCCACTCGATCGCGCACAAGGTTGGTTTCACCACAGAATCACGGCAGAAGAGAACCAAGGCTGGCGCGCTATCTCGTTCTGCTTGTCCGGGCGCCATTTGCCCGGCAGCTAGAGCAAATTACCTGAAGGTGTAGAGGGAAGATACGATGAACATGGGCCTTTTCGTTAAAAAAAGCCAATATCAGCCAGAAACACCATAGCATCAGGTAATTTGCCCTACTGCGGCACTTGCGTCAGTGATCCTGTCTAGCGACCGGCAGACAACTGCGCGTTAGCACACACTTTCTGTTGCTAATGATTGTCCTGAAATCTTCTAGATGGCTGTTTCTTGTTGAAAAGGCAGCAACGTCTGTCCTTCGCTCTACACGCACAGGATTGACTCGAGGCCGGCAGCATTAACGGCAGGCCTTATAGAGGGTTGGTCCATGCTGTCTGCTGCTAGTCAGCAGCGCCGGGCATGGTCACAAAGAAAATATGGCGACCAGCAGGCACCTCGAAGCGGCTCGGGTTGCCTTCCAGCGAATGAGTGGCAGGAAGAGGACGACCGTCCATCGTGTAGCGCTGCGCATCTTTCGCCGACAGTTCGAGGTATCCACTTGCGTTTGCCGGAATCACTACGTTCCACTTCACCGGCCCAATCGCCGTAGCACTCCACGAAGACTCGACTAATCCATAGGGTGATTCATATTTGAGATCAGCCCTGCCCAGTGCGCGCGAGAAATTGGGATGGAGGTAAATCCTGTGGTAACCGGGGTCGTCACTGGTGGCGTCGACACCTGCGGCGTAGGCGTACATCCATGCCGCTACTGCTCCGTAAGCATAGTGATTAAAGGAGTTCATACCCGGATCGCCCATCATCTTGTCGCCATTCCAGCGCTCCCACATGGTAGTGGCGCCGTGGTCCACCTGGTAACCCCATGAAGGATAGCGCGTATTCAGCAGCAGCTGGTAGGCCAGTTCGGCATGACCAGTGTCGGCCAGCACGCCGAGTATGTAGGGTGTACCGAGAAAGCCCGTGCCCAGCACATCGCCGTTCTTATGGATCAACGCAACAAGTCGATTTGCGGCAGCCGCGCGCGTTCCTTCCGGCACTAGATGCATGGCGAGGGACAGAGCATAGCCTGTCTGCGTACCTTCGCCAATCTTGCCATCATCCGCTTCCGTTCCCGTGGCATGTTCTACCGCCTGCGCGCCTTCAGGCCGCACAATGGTGCCAGCCGTAATAAGACCATCCGCGTGAAGATACCTTTGCTCGAAGGCGGCCCGCACGGCCTCGAACATGGCCTGGTATCGGTGCACGTCTTCCGGCTTATCCAATGCATGCGCCATCTGTATCATCAACTGTGCGTCATAGGCCCAGTAAGCTGTCGCGTCCAGCAGGTTGGAGGTCTTCACGCCGGGCGCCAGCCAGTCGCCGAAACCTATTCCGGATTTATGGCGCCAGAGGTGATCAGGATTTGCCACCTCGATGACATCAAGATAGCGGGCCATCGCCTCCCAGTTTTCCCTGATAACGCTGGTGTCGCCATACTGCACCCAGCCAGTCCACGGAATGATGACGCCGGCATCACTCCAACCGGCCGAAACTCCATTGCTTGCCATGATCGTTCCCGGCGCAAAGATGCTGAACATGCCGTCGGTTTCAGGGTCTCCGCTGTGGGTGGTGCCGCGCAGATCGCCGGTATATTTGCGCGTGAAGGAGTCGAGGTCCATGTTGTAGGACGCGGTCCGCCAGAAGACCTGCGCATCGGCCGTCCAGCCTAGTCGTTCATCGCGCTGCGGGCAGTCTGTCGGCAGACCGACAAAGTTCGAACGCTGGCCCCATTCAATATTGCTCCAGAGCTTGTTGATCATCGAACTGCCTGTAGTGAATTGAACCGTCTGGGGCGCCGCAGTATGGAAGACAATCGCCTGCAAATTAGCGGCAGTGAGTTTGCCTGGCAGCCCGGTCACTTCCACATAGCGGAAGCCGTGGAAGGTAAACTCCGGTTCGAAGATTTCTTCGCCATTGCCGCTCAGGATGTAGTGGTCCGTAGCCTTGGCAGAGCGCAGGTTTTCGGTGTAGATGCTCCCATTCGGATTCAAGATCTCCGCAAAACGCAGGCGCACCTCTGTTCCCGCTTGGCCTTTTACTTTCAGGCGCGCCACGCCTGCCAGGTTCTGCCCAAAGTCGTAAACTGTCACACCCGACGCCGGCGTAGTGATTTTTTCCGCTTGCAGGATCTGCTCCTGGCGGATCGGCTCGAACTCCTGCGGGATGATCTTCGGCTCATTCGGCTTAACGATGTCAACGGGCTTCCAGCCGTCGCTTGATGCCGAGGACGTATCCCAGCCGTTCAACTCCCGGCGTGCGTCATACGCTTCGCCATCGTAGATTTCTGCAGTCACGACCGGAGAAAGATGTGAATGCCACGTTTGGTCTGTGTTGACCCACTGCACCGATCCATCGGTGAACTCAACCCGCAGTTGGGCGCGCAGAGCCGGCGGTGTATTGCCATAGTTATACGGCTGCCTTTGCCATTCGAGCGGCGTCGAATACCAACCTGGCGCGAGTGTTGCACCAATGGCGTTCGCGCCGTTGCGAAGCAGCCTGGTCACGTCATATGTCTGATAGGCAACGCGCTGCCGGAAATCCGTCCATCCCGGGGAAAGGATCTGGTCGCCGACTCTCTGGCCATTCATGCGGAAGCGATAGGCCCCCAATGCTGTTGCGTATAGCCGGGCTGAACGGATTGGCTTATCGACTTTAAAAGTTGTGCGCAGAAGATTGACCGAATCCCCTGGCCATGGCCGGCCAAACTCCGAATCGCCTGCAGGAGCAATCGTAACGGCCTGCTGCCAGTTTTTATCGTTAAAGGCTGCGTCGGTCCATCCATCCTTCGGATCAGCGGCTGCTATCCAGGCTGGATCGCCACTGCGCAGCAGGTGATACTTGCCCCCACGCGTCTTCCACAAAAGCACTGTACTCATGGCGCCATGCGGCTCATAGAGCGTTGCTCCAATCGCCAGCAGGTTTTGCCCCGCGTGAAGGTCATGCGTTACATCCACCTGCTGATAGGTGCCCCACGGCATATGACCCCACGGTGTCAGCGGCTGGGTCTGAATCTTGCGGGTGCCGTTCAGCCAGGCCGCGGGACTATCCTTTGCTGTGACGAACAGGGTGGCCTCGACGGGCGCTTCGTCCAGGGCAAATTCTGCGCGGAAAGCGACCATCGGTGGCTTGCCTGCCGCACCCCTGGCTTCTTCCTTCGTCCAGATCCAGGCAGCATTGGATTCGCGCACAGCCTTGTGCTGGTCTGTCTCAGCCGCGATCCATTGCGCCTTCCAGTCATCAGGATTTGTCAGGCCTGTTTCCCACCATTGTGCCGCACTCACCGGATACATCGTTCCGGCTTTGTCCCACACCTTGACGCGCCAGTAGTAACGAGTCTGCGCCTTGATTGCGGGACCAGTGTAGGCGACATGGATGGAGCGATCCGACGCGACCTTCCCACTGTCCCAGATATCGGCGCTCCCGGCTGCCAGTTTTGCCGCGGAGGACGCAACCACTACCTCGTAGGCACTCTGCCGCGCCCCTGATCGGTCATCGTGGAGCTGCCAGGAAAACTGCGGCGCTTCGGCGCCGATGCCAAGAGGGTCTACCAGTCCATTGGTCGTCAGATGCCTGACGGACAGGTTCAACGGAGCAGCACCCAAAGCTGCCATTGTGATGGTTGAAGCAAAGCAAAAGCACGCTAGTCTACGAATCAACATGAAGTCCACTCCAACAGCTCGTCTGTAACTTCTTACGAATGCTTGTCATCCTGAGTTAAGCGCAGCGAAGTCGAAGGAGGCTTCTTCTTTGACCGCCCTGACAGTACGTCGTGCGCATCACCGTACCTGCGCAGTGATCACGCCGCCGTCTTCAAGCATTTTCAGATAATTGCCGTATCCGATGATCAAGGTAGACCCGATCAGCAGCGTCAATCCCAGGGCCACCAGCACCTTGGTGCGACGACTGGTCCCGATCCACTCTTTCAGCACCAGGCCCCATAGCGTGGCAAAAATAATGATGGATGCCATGTGCAGAGCCCAGGATGAGAAGTCATACTTGCCCATCTTTGTCTGGCCCAGCGAATAGAAGAAGAACTGGAAGTACCAGATAACGCCAGCCAGCGCGGCAAAGAAGTAATTCTGTACTAGCACACCGGGTGAAATACGCTTGGCCAGGTGACCCAGTTGCACCGGGTCAACGTACTGCAACGTTTCGCCGCTGGTCTTGCCCGCCCGCATTGGATTACTTCCCGGCTCACCGGCAAACTGGGCAATTGACCTATTGCGGATAATTAAGACCAGCGACCATACAAAATTCGTCGCAAAGCCTCCCCATAGGACAACCACCAGCACGGGCAGATTCTGCCACAGGTCAAGCCGTCCCTGGGCCAGCAACTGCCGTTTGGCGACCGCGGCAATCGGTGCGCCAGCCGTCAATCCAAAGGCGAAGAAGGCGCTCATGATGCCGGCAAACACGGCAACTGAAAGGCCACGCAGCAGGGAGAAGTCAGATTCACCCGCTTCGATCCGTTCTTCCGCGGTCACTTCCTTTTCTTTTGACCAACCCGCGAAGCCGTTCACGGCCACTGCGATCAGGCAGACCAGCACACCCAGCAGGATGACCTGTCCTGACCGCTCATGCATGATGGTGTGAATGGCGCCGCTGTAGATCGGCGGAATCAACGTACCGAAGGCTGTGCAAAGTCCAAGGGCAATCGAGTAGCCCAGCGCGATTCCCAGGTAGCGGACCGAGAGGCCGAAGGTCAGTCCCCCGATACCCCAAAGACAGCCGAAGAGAATGGCATAGCCAAGGGAGGAATGCGGTGAAGCGCGGAGAATGTCAAAGAGATGCGGCACGAAAATGGACGCAATTGCGATTGGCGCCACGATCCATGCTGCAAATCCCTGCACGATCCAGTAAATTTCCCAAGACCAGCGCTTGATCCCGCGGAAAGGAATAAAGTTGGTTGCGGAGGCGAAACCGCCGATCCAGTGATACACAATACCGATGAACGGATTAGCTCCCACAAGCCCTCGACGTCAATATTTGGTTGCCCTTTTGTTGAGTGCTGCGCATAACCGCACTACTCTATCCGACCCACGTCGCCTTTGGGAAATATAATCTCTATTGAATTCACCTGTTCCGGTCACAACGGTACTGGAGGCATCTCTGCGGGTCTCGCTATTTATTACCTGCTATAACGACACGCTCTTCCCCGAAGCGGGGCAGGCCGTCGTTCGTGTCCTTGAACGGCTGGGCCACGCGGTTGACTTTCCGGCCGGCCAGACCTGCTGCGGACAGATGCACTACAACACCGGCTACCAGCAGGACGCCATGCCCCTTCTGCCCCGGTTTATCGAGCAGTTCCGGCATGCTGAAGCCGTGGTCGTGCCGTCCTCCAGCTGCGTCGCCATGATGCGCGAGCACTATCCCTCCATGGCAACGCGCCTGCAGGCTACCGGAAACCATCCGGGCATCGTCGATGAAGTTGCAGCACTGCTGCCCCGCGTCTGGGAGTTCTCAGCGTTCCTGACCGAACGGCTTGGTCTGACCGACGTCGGCGCGTATTACCCGCACCGGGTCACGTATCACGCCAGCTGCCACGGACTGCGCTCCCTTAATTTAGGCGACGGGCCACAGTCGCTGCTCCGTGCGGTAAGGGGTATTGACCTGGTGCCGCTGGAGCACGTCGAGCAATGCTGCGGTTTCGGCGGTACTTTCGCCGTTAAAAATGCAGATGTCTCGAGCGCCATGCTTGCCGAAAAAACCACTGCCGTGCTGAACACAGGCGCAGAGGTCTGCACTGCCTGCGATAACAGCTGCCTGATGCACATAGCCGGCGCCCTGCATCGTCAGCGTACTGGCGTGCGTACTGTACACATAGCGCAGATCCTGGCTGGAGATGAAGGGTGACACAGATGAGCAGCGCAGCGACAGTTGAACCGACTTCCAAACCTTTCTTAGGGCCTCTTGACCCGCGCACTGCCTCGCCCTTTCCCATCGCCGCACACTTCGCCATCGGCAATACCCAACTGCGCAAGAACGTCCGCCACGCTACTGAGGTCATCCAGAACAAGCGTGCCCGCGTCGTCGGCGAGATGGCGGACTGGCAGGCTCTTCGCGAAGCCGGCAAGCGCATCCGCGAACATACCATGCAGTACCTTGACGCGTACCTGCTGCAGTTTGAGGAAAACTGCACACGCGCCGGCGGCCAGGTGCACTGGGCTCGCGATGCTGAAGAAGCAAGGCTGATCGTGGTTCGTCTTGCGCTGGAGGCTGGCGAGCAAAGTGATACGCCGACTGCAGCGCAGGAAGTGATCAAGATCAAGTCGATGACGACGGAAGAAATCCAGCTCAACCATGCCCTCGAAGCAGCGGGCATTCGTCCTTACGAGACGGATCTGGCTGAACTCATCATCCAGCTTGGCCACGACCAGCCGTCGCACATCGTCGTTCCGGCGCTGCACAAGAACCGTCAGCAGATCCGCGACATCTTCATCCGCGAGATGAACCTTCCTGACCTGGGCGAGTCGCCCCAGGACCTTGCGGATGCTGCCCGGCGTTTTCTTCGGGAGAAGTTCCTGAGGGTGCAGACGGCGATCAGCGGGGCCAACTTCCTGATTGCAGAGACCGGCGGCGTTTGCGTCGTTGAGAGCGAAGGCAATGGCCGCATGTGCCTGACGCTGCCGAAGACGCTCATTACGATTGCCGGTTTTGACAAGGTAGTTCCGCGCTACCAGGATCTTGAGGTGCTGCTGCAAACGCTGCCGCGCAGTGCTACCGGTGAGCGCATGAACCCCTACAACTCCATCTGGACTGGGGTTCACCCGACGGACGGACCACGCACCTTTCATGTCGTGCTGATGGATAATGGCCGGTCTGATGTACTAGCTGACAAGGAAGCGCGCCAGACGCTTAACTGCATCCGCTGCGGAGCCTGCCAGAATGCCTGCCCTGTCTACCGACAGACCGGGGGCCACGCGTATGGCAGCGTTTATGCCGGACCCATCGGCGCCATCCTTACGCCGCAATTGCAGAAGATGGAACATGGGGAAAGTCTGCCCTATGCCAGTTCACTCTGCGGCGCCTGCTACGAAGTCTGCCCGGTAAAAATCAACATCCCGGAAGTGCTGATCCACCTGCGCAACCAGGTTGTCGAAAAAAAGACTACAGGTCTTGGCATCCTGACGAGTCCGGAAGCTCTTGCCATGAAGACCATGAGCTACGTCTTTCAGAGCGAAGCACGCTTTCGTGCCGCTCAACGCCTGGGCCGCCTGGCAGAATCACCTCTTACCCATAAGGATGGCAGCGGCGAGCGCTGGATCAGTTGGCTTCCCGGCTTTGCCGGCGGATGGACGCAGGTACGCGACCTGCGATCGATGCCAAAGCAAAGCTTCCGTGAGTGGTGGGACGAGCGCCAGGCAGTGGCGGGCCAATTGGAAAGCGGGCCGCGAGGCGACCATGGCGACTGATCTGACTGCGAAAATGGACACCCTCGCCCGCATCCGGGCTGCGAACGGCGGCGAAACAAGCCTGCGCTCAGCCGCATTGTCCTGGGGCACGCTTCCGCGCGACTACAAGTTTGCAACCACACTTACATCAGAGGAGCGTGTGCACCTGCTCATTGACCGTCTGCGTGATTACGACGCGGAAGTCGATTGCGTTCATAGCGACCGGGTACCTTCCGCCATCAGCAAGACCCTTGCCGCCCGGAACAATCCATTCATGTTGGTACCGCCCGGCTTTCCGCCCGAGTTACTCCCGACTTATCTCAACATGACAACTGATCAGGATTTCTCTTCGGCGGAACTCGACCGCTTCGGCGGCATTCTCACAGAAGCCACCTTGGCGATTGCAGAGACCGGCACTATTGTCCTGCAGAATGTCCCTGGCCAGGGCCGTCGGGCAGCCACGCTCGTGCCCGATTTTCACCTCTGCGTTGTGAACGCAGGAAGGGTCGTCGAAACTGTCCCGGAAGCCATTCGCCAGCTGGTGAGCACGGCGCATTTACCGACCACTTTCATCTCGGGACCTTCTGCTACCGCGGATATCGAGATGACACGAATCAAAGGCGTCCACGGGCCACGGTTTCTTCATGTCCTACTTGTCACGGACTGACTGGCAACGAATGAGTAGCGCGGGGACTGAGTAAAGACCCATTCGCATGCATTCGCGGATATTTCGTTACCCAGGCAGTAGAGCAAATTACCTGATGCTGTGGTGTTTCTGGCTGGATGCAGGTTGGCCTTTTCTTGGCGAAAAGGCCCATGTTCATCCTATCTTCGCTCTACACCTTCAGGTAATTTGCAGTAGCCCCATTCGTACCGAAAGCATTCAGGACCATCCCGGAATCAGCCTTTCGATGGATCGGCCCGTACAGTGGGGCATCAAAAAGAATTGAACTTGAATCATTGAACTTGCCTTCACCCTATTTTCAATAGAGAGTATATTTCTGTTGGGCAACGCAGGAGAGCACACACCATGGCGAATGGGCATATTCCGAAATCACCCGAAGCAGACCGCGTTTTTGCTGCGCTGGACAGTTTTCGCATTGAGCTTCCATCGTGGGGCTTTGCCAATACCGGCACTCGTTTCGGCAAGTTTGTGCAACCTGCCGCAGCTACGACCATCGATGAACGTTTCGCCGATGCGGGTGAAGTTCATAAGCTGACAGGCGCCAGTCCCACCATTGCTCTCCACGTTCTCTGGGACATGCCGAACGGCACCGCCGACGTTCCTGCCATCCGCCAGCTCGAAGCACAGCACGGCGTTAAGGCCGGGTCGATCAACCCCAATCTTTTTCAATCGCAGGAATACAAGTACGGCTCAATTGCCAACCCCAAAGCGGACATTCGCGCCAACGCGCTCAGTCACCTGCTCGAATCGGTCGAGATCGGCCGTGCCCTCGGCTCAAAAGACATTTCTATCTGGGTCTCCGATGGATCGAATTACCCGGGTACGCAATCCATGCGCAAGCGTATCGGCTGGATGGAAGAAATCCTATCCGCCACCCACGCCGCTACAACCGAGGACCAGCGTCTGCTGATCGAATACAAGCCTTTCGAACCGGCCTTTTATCACACTGATATTGCCGATTGGGGCATGGCGCTGCATCTTGCGAAGGCCGCCGGTCCGCGTGCGAAGGTACTGGTTGATACCGGCCATCATTACCAGGGAACAAACATCGAGCAGATTGTCGCCTGGCTCCTCCACCTTGACGCTCTCGGCGGCTTCCATTTCAACGACCGCAAGTATGCTGACGATGACCTCACCCTCGGTTCCATCGATCCCTACCAGGTCTTTCGCATCTTTCATGAAATTCTATCGTCGCCCGCCACGAGCGCCGTCAGCGGCATCGCGTACATGATCGACCAAAGCCACAACATGAAAGGCAAGATGGAAGCCATGGTGCAGAGTGTCGTCACTGCGCAGGAACTTTTCGCCAAAGCAGCTCTCATCGATCAGCAACGCCTTGCCGAATTGCAGGAGAGCTGCAGCCTGGTGGAAGCGGAAGAATGTTTCCGAGACGCGTTCTGGCAGGACGTCCGTCCGCTTGTCCGCGCCTGGCGTGAGTCTCGCCACCTGCCTGCGAACCCTCTGCAGGCCTTGCGTGAAGACGGCTACGTGGAAGCCATCACGAAGGAAAGAAGCGGCAAGAATGCAAAGGCTGTTTCGACCTATGCGTAACCGTTGACACCAGACATCCTAAAGTTTCAATAGCGAAACCCGGCGGACGGCCCCATAATTGGGTTCATGGTTGCTAACAGGGTGAATCTTGGCTAAAAATACCCGGCGGCTGTACCTCATCCCGGTTCTTTCGAAAGCCCTCGACATTCTTGAACTGGTGCAGTCGGAAACTGAACCGATGACGCTTGAGTCCATTCACAAGCGGACGAATGTCTCGAAAACTACCGTTTACCGCGTCCTCAAAACCTTCGTTCACCGGGGCTATCTTTCGCAGGCGCAGGACGGGACTTACCGCCACGTGATGCGCCCCAAGAAGCTGAGGTTCGGCTTTGCCGGCCAGAGCGCGGACATGCCGTTTTCAAATGACGTTACCAATAGCCTGCGAGAAGCCGCTTCGGCAGTCGGCGTCGACCTGGTGATCCTCGACAACCGCTATGACGCCGCTACTGCCATCCAGAATGCGGAAGAATTTATCCGTAGCCGCGTCGACCTCATCATCGAGTTCAACGTGGAACAGGAAGTCGCCCCGGTGATCGGCGACAAGATCGCTGCCGCCAACATTCCCCTCATCGCCATCGATATTCCTCATCCCAACGCTACTTACTTCGGCGTCGACAATTACCGCGTCGGTGTCACCGCGGGTGATGTGTTGGCAGAGCACGCCCAAACGAAGTGGAACAGCAACGTGGACTGGGTGCTCGGTCTCGACCTGCCTGAAGCCGGCCTGCTGGTCCAAGGCCGTGTTACCGGCGCGTTCGATGCGATCAAAGCAGTCCTTCCCGGCTTGCCCATCGAATGCTATGTCCGGATGGACGGCCGCGGCATGCGTGATCGCAGTCACAAACTCGTTTCTGATTTCCTTGAGCGCCATCCAACTGACAAGCGCATCCTTATCGCAGCGGCGACCGATACCAGCGCCATGGGGGCGGTCGATGCCGTACGCGAAAAGCGCCGCCAGTCCCATATAGCTATCGTCGGACAGGACTGCATAGCTGAGGCCATCGAAGAGATGCGGAAACCTACCTCGTCTCTGATCGCTTCTGTCTCTCACGAAACCGGAACGTACGGCCCTAATCTTATGCAGCTTGGCCTGGCTCTGCTCAAGGGCCAGACCGTTGCGCCTTATAACTACGTGGTGCACCGGCTGGTGACACGCAAGTCTCTCAGCCAGGGATGAGCCGCTGCCCAGCGGCAGCAACCAGTGCAAGCGTGAAACTGTTGCTCTATTGGTGTAGACTGGCGGCTGATTCGAGCGGTTGAGGGTGCACTATGATGGTGTCCGGCCTCTGGTCAGAAGGCTCAACCTTTACAGCGTTTACAGCGAAGGGTAGTGGCTGTCAATCAGCAGCCGCTCGAACGCAGGATATGGAAGTGGAGTGATCGATGGCGCAAACAGCAGCAGGCAAACTGAAATTTCTTGAAGACAAATGGGATGACGCGCTGGCGTCGAAGCTGGACGCCCCGGAGCTGTTACGGTATCGCTCGAACCTTCTCGGTTCTGATCTGCGCATCACCAACTTCGGCGGCGGCAACACCAGTTCCAAGCTTGACGAGGTCGATCCGGTCGATGGCCAGAGCAAGAAAGTGCTCTGGGTAAAGGGCAGTGGGGGCGACCTGGGCAGCATCAAGCGTTCCGGCTTTGCGACCCTCTATCTTGACAAGCTGCTTTCGCTTGAAAAGCTCTACAAGGGCGTCTCCGAAGAAGATGCGATGGTCGACCTGTATCCGCTCGTGACCTTCGGCAACAATCCAACAGCTGCTTCCATCGACACGCCTCTGCATGGATTTCTGCCCTTTCCGCACGTTGATCACCTTCATCCGGACTGGGGCATCGCTCTCGCGGCATCCGCCAACGGGCTGACTAAAATGCACGAGTTCAACAAGGAGTTCAGCCACAAGCTTGCCTGGCTCCCCTGGCAGCGGCCCGGCTTTGAACTGGGCATGATGCTGAAACGCATCGTTGAAGAGACCCCTGGCTGCGATGGTGTCGTTCTTGGCGGCCATGGCCTTTTCACCTGGGGAGAGACCCAGCGTGAATCCTACCTGAACACCATCACCATCATCGACCAGCTTGGACAGTTCATCGAGCGCCACGGCCTGCGCGAAGGCCATAAGCACTTCGGCGGCGCGATCGCGCAAACGCACGAAACTCCAGAGAAGATTGCCGGCTACGTGATGCCTTATCTGCGGGGAGCTATCTCACGCAAGCAGCGCTGGATTGGACACTTTACTAATTCCCCGGAAGTGCTCGCGTTTGTGAACTCAGAGAGCGCTGAAAAGCTTGCTCACCTCGGCACCAGTTGCCCTGACCATTTCATCCGCACGAAGATTCGCCCCATGTTCCTCAAGTGGGATCCTAAGAGCGATCCGAAGCAGATTCCCGAACTGATCGAAACGGCACTCGAGACCTACCGGGCAGAATACGGCCAGTACTACACCAGGCACGCTCTCCCCGATTCGCCTAAACAACGCGATGCCAGCCCGACAGTGGTCCTGCTGCCCGGCATCGGCATGTTCTCCTTTGGCAAAAACAAGACAGAAGCTCGCATTACGGGGGAGTTCTACACCAATGCGATCGGCGTCATGCAGGGCGCGGGTGCGCTTGGCGGCGGCATCGCATGCACAGACATTCCGCAGGCCGGTCCTGCTGCCTCCGCTGATCAGTTCACCACACATCAGAACTACGTTGCGTTGCCACCGAGCGAAGCCTTTCGCATCGAGTACTGGAAGCTTGAAGAAGCCAAGATCCGCCGCCAGCCGCCCGAGAAGCAATTAAGCCGGCAGATCGCTCTCATCATCGGCGGCGGGAGTGGCATTGGCCGTGAAGTGGCGCTACTGGCAGCCGAACGGGGAGCCCATGTGATGGTTGCCGACCGCGACGTAGCCGGTGCAGCCAAGGTCGCGGAAGAAGCAAAAGCCATTATCGGCAAAGAAGCTGTCGCTCATACGAGCATTGACATCCGCGACCGCAAAGCGATCAAGCAGGCGCTGCAAGCGACTATCGGCCAGTTTGGCGGAATCGACATCCTGATCAATACCGCGGCGCTCTTTCCGTCCTCCGCTGACGGCATCATTACAGACGCGCAATGGGCCCTTACGCTCGAGGTGAACGTCACGGCCAACTACCTCATCGCGGATGAAGCGACACCCATCCTGAAGTCGCAGGATCTTGACACGTCCATGGTGCTGACCAGTTCGGCCAATGCGGTCGTAGCCAAGCGCGGTAGCGAGGCCTATGACGTCAGCAAGGCAGCGTTAAGCCATCTCGTCCGCGAACTGGCTGTGGGTCTTGCGCCCAAAACCCGGGTTAACGGCATCAGTCCCGCGACGGTGGTTCGCGGCTCGACCATGTTCCCGCGCGACCGCGTGGTCGCTTCGCTGAAGAAGTACAACCTGCCCTTCAACGAGAAGGATACCGAAGACGGTCTGCGCAACGAACTGGCAAAGTTCTACGCAACCCGCACGCTTACGCATCAGCCCATCGATCCAAAGGATTGCGCGGAAGCTATTCTCTTCCTCGCAGGTCCACTATCCCGCTGCACTACCGGTCATCTCATCCCGGTAGACGGTGGTCTGGTCGACGCTTATCTCCGCTAAACGAGATGACGATGAGCGACGCACCACATTTTTTGACGCCCGATGATCGGCGAGCTCTGGTTGCCGTCGATCTCGGCGCCGAAAGCTGTCGCGTCTCCCTGCTCCGCTGGGTCGACGGCGAGCCGCGCATCCAGCTGGTGCATCGATTCCCGAACGGACCGGTCATTCATGCTGACAAGTCGGCACGGTGGCCGTTGGCGAATATTGAAGCAGGCGTGGATGAAGGGATGCGGCGCTGCGCCGAGCTTGCTCCTGAAGGCATTCGCTCCGTTGCCGTTGACGGCTGGGCAGTCGATTATGTCCGCGTGGATGAAGGCGGTAAACCGCTTGACGAACCATTCTGCTATCGCGATGAACGCAACCTGGCTGCCGAAGATCATCTGCACACCGTCATCAGCGCTGAACGGCTGAGCGAACTTACCGGCGTACAGCAGTTAAGCATCAACACCCTTTACCAGTTGCATGCAGACCGCTTACAGGGGCTGCCGCAAGGAAGACGCTGGCTCAACCTGCCGGAGTACATGCTTACCCGCTGGGGGGCCGAACCCGTCGCCGAATTCAGTAATGCAACCCACACGCAATTGATTGATTTGTACGGGCGCAACTGGAACCAGGAAATCTTCGCAGCAGCTGGACTGGATATGGCATGCGCTCCGCGCATTGTTCCCTCGGGTACGTTGCTGGGCAAGCTTGAGGGCCCACTGAAAACCTTACCTGCCTTTCGCAACACCGATCTGATTGCCCCCGCCTGCCATGACACAGCCTCCGCGATCGCCGGCATCCCTGCGCATGGCGAGGACTGGGCCTACATCAGCTCCGGCACCTGGTCGCTGGTCGGCGCACTCACCCGGCAACCGCAGAACAGCCTCGCCGCGCGTGCTGACAACTTTACCAATCTCGGTGCAATCGGGGGCGCCACCTGTTTTCACAAGAATGTGAATGGCATGTGGCTCATCAAGCAATGCATGGATGCGTGGCGGGAAGGCGGGAAGCACTGGACCATCGAAGAACTGCTGGACCTGGCTGCCAAGCTGGATGAGCCGGACCATTTGCTGACGGTCGATGACCCATCGCTGCTGCTCGTCGGCCAGATGCCGCAGCGCATCAATGCCCAACGCAAAGGCCTTGACCTTCCACCGCTCGACGAGTCTCCGGCGGGCGCGCCTGCCATGGTCCTGCTCATCCTTCATAGCCTGGCCGCGCGCTATGCAGAGGTACTGGAACGGGTGCAGCACCATACCGGAAAAAAGCTTAAACGCCTCTTCATCGTCGGTGGGGGCAGCCGGAACCTGCTCTTGAATCGACTGACCGCAAAGGCTACTGGTTTGTCGGTCGTATGCGGATCGGCCGAAAGTTCCACCATGGGTAACTTCGCCGTACAGCTTACCGTGTTAGAAAGTTTTACCACTTCAGAGAGCAGTGCCTTCGCAGAAGATGTTGCGAACTGGGCAGCCTGCTGGCCCTCATAGACACCCGCCCCGTTTTGGCTACATGAAAGATTTTTTCTGCTTTTTTCCTCATATGATCACCTTTACTGTTGCTTATATCGAAGGATGACTTGTAATCTACCGCACAGTGTAGATAAATCAAGCACAGTTGAAAGTTTTCAATACTCACGGGTTAATTGACGATCTTTGATCTACCTGACCTGTTCAGTCAGGCTGCTCCGGATGAGTTGACAATTGTCTCGGGCGTGCCAAATGAACTCGCCTGAACTTCTTGTTGTCCTGCCCAAGGCCTATTCAACCGGTAGCCGCCATGCGGTTGTCCGAGGAGGTTGTGGCATGACTGCTTCAATGCAATCCGCTTTCGATACGGAAAACTTTCTGACGTTCGCCGGTTCTGGTCGGCGACTGATCCAGTTCAAACCCAAACAGGTCTTATTTTCTCAGGGCAGCGAAGCCGACTCAGTCTTTTATCTGCAAAAAGGCCGAGCCAAACTCACTATCGTTTCGGCAGCCGGTAAAGAAGCCACCATTAACATGGTGGTTGCCGGTGATTTCCTGGGCGAAGAAGCGGTGGCAGGCGTGGTCACCAAGAGACTCGCTTCGGCTTCAGCAATCACTACCTGCGTGGCGCTCAGGATCGATCGGTCGGAGGTCATCCGCGTTCTGCACCAAGAGCACGCTTTCACTGACCGCTTTCTTGAGTTTCTTGTGGCCCGCATCATGCGTACACAGGCTGACCTGGTCGACCAGCTTTTTAATTCCAGTGAGAAGCGCTTGGCAAGAATACTTCTCCTGATGGCGGAGTTCGGTCAGCCGGGCGAGCCCCAGCGAATGATCCCAAAAATCACCCAGGAGGCGCTTGCCGACATGATCGGTACGACACGTTCGCGTGTCAGTTTCTTCATGAACCGTTTTCGCAAGCTGGGCTTTATCGAATACAACGGACGCATCCGCGTTAATAAATCCCTGCTCAACATCGTGCTCCAGGATGCGCTGCCTGGACAAAAAGCCATGCTTCCCAACCTTCTAAGCAGCATTCTGCCCGAACCGGTGGACGAGAAGCACTACACCCCCAGTGAAAGTACCAATGGCACGCATATTCACTGAGAATAAGCAGGCGCTCTTGAATACAGGAGCGAGATACAGGAGCGCCGGCATACAGGCATTTGGCGTATGGCCGCAAGATGCCTCATAAAGCTGGCGCGCAGGAATGCTCTCGACCTGACCTCATCTCGGCCTGATGCGTGCATGCCCCGTCCCTAATACGTTCACCACGAACGCGCTAAATTGTGTAAACTAGGGATTCGTAACTAATTGCCAGGAAAAACTATGTCTATTCATCCAGTTATGCAGCGCCTTGCCGACAAGCTCGCGCGTACCGATCTTCCCGACTTTGCGCCAGGCGACACAGTTCGGGTGCAGGTAAAGATTAAAGAAGGCGACAAGGAACGAGTCCAGGCGTTTGAGGGCATGGTGATCGCTCGTAAAAGCGGCCCTCAGGGCAGTTTTACTGTTCGCAAGATGAGTTTCGGTCAAGGGGTGGAGCGTATTTTTCCCATCAACTCGAAAGTGGTTGATCGCGTTGAAAAGGTGCGTTCCTTCCAGGTACGACGCGCCAAGCTGTTCTACTTACGCGGCTTACGCGGCAAGGCCGCTCGTCTGAAGGAAGTTGAGCGGTCCGCTTAACTTTCAGTATCTACTGAGCAGCCAGACGACTCCGGCACCTATCAATACCTGCAACAATCCAACTAAAAAAGGCCCCCTCCTTCGGGGCCTTTTTCGTGCGTAAGACGGGATCTATGTGCCGCGAACTTCAGATCAAATCCTGACCGGTGATTCAACCTAAGCTTTCCGTTTAAGATCACTCAATGGGGAATCTCGCAGGCACGTGTGGAATGGCCGAAGCTACTTGCAAGCCTCTCTCTGCCGCCACGCGCAAGCTCCGGATGCTGCGTGCACTGGTTTGCGGCAACCGGTATGAGCGCGCTGCCAGGGCCACCGGTGCCGTTCTGATAGCCGGTGTAGATGAAGTGGGGCGCGGTGCTCTCTTCGGTCCGGTTGTCGCGGCTGCCGTCATCCTGCCTGCCGATACGCGCATCCGCGGCCTGCGTGACTCGAAGCAACTGGAAGCGGAAGATCGCGAGCGCCTGGCATGCGTCGTCGAGAAGAAGGCGATTGCCTTCAGCATCGAAGAAGTTGATGCTGAGACGATCGACCGCATCAATATCTACCAGGCCTCCAAACTCGCCATGCTCTCAGCGGTGCGCCGGCTAGCTCCCGAGCCCGATCATCTTTTGATCGATGCCCTGCGTCTCGACCATCCCTGCGCACAGACCAGCATCATCTACGGCGATAGTCTCAGCATCTCAATTGCTGCAGCTTCGGTAATTGCGAAGGTGTATCGCGACCGTCGTATGTGCGAATACCATGAGCAGTATCCGCAATACGGACTGGCCTCGCACAAGGGCTACTCCACACCAGAGCACAAACGTGCACTTGCCCTGCATGGGCCGACGCCGCTGCATCGCTTCACCTTCCGCCCAGTTGCGCAACAGAGTCTTCCCTGGGATTATCCTGAGCGCGATCTCTGCGCCGAACCCTATGAAAGCACCATGGTTGACGTGGCCGGTGAGGTGTATGACACACTTGCCGAAACAAATGAAGATCCGTTCCTGGACACCCTGTTAGACCCGTTGCCAGAAAACTTCACCGATCCTTTGTCGATGCGCGTGCATGAGGCACCGACAGCTAAGTTCACATCCTGAGGAGATAATTTTGCCACTTCGCCTGCTCTGCATCACAGCTCATCCTGATGACGAAAGCGGTGGCTTTGCCGGCGCCCTCATGCAGGCCCATGACCTCGGCGTCGAGACCAGGGTGATCTGCCTTACTGAAGGCCGTGCGGCTTCCAACCGCGGTCATGCGCGATCAGACAACGAACTTGCCAGCCTTCGCCGCAGCGAATTTGAGCAGGCCTGTAATATCCTTGAGATCACCCACGGCACCATCCTCGATTATCCCGATGGCGACCTCAACAAAGCGGACTTCTACGCCATCGTCACCATGCTGGTAGCAGAAATCCGCCGCTACCGGCCGCAGATCGTTCTCACCTTCGGCGGCGACGGCGGACCCAACCTGCATCGCGATCACATCATGGCCGGCCTTTTTGCCACTGCTGCCTTCCACTGGGCAAACCGCAGTTTCTTCGCATCGGAACAATTAGCCGCGGGCCTGGATCTCTACGCACCGCAGAAGCTATATTATTCTGCAACCACCTTCACGGTGTCGAAGTTCACGGAAGAAGCCGCCGTCGCCCCGCGCGTTCCTGTCAGCCTGACTCTCGACCTGGCCGGCCTCAAAGAACGCAAGCAGCAAGCGCTAGAAGTGCATGGTTCGCAGGCTGTTCTCGACCGGGCAGGGGAAATGTTTGCTCAGCACGGCCACCAGGAACACTACCTGCTAGCTGCCGCCCGCAACCCCGCATTGATCGGCGTAGAAAAGAGCATGTTTGAAGGTGTCGTCGAAGACTAGGTCTAGTCTGTCTTCGCCACAAAGCATAGATTGCCGCCCTCCGAGGCCCAATCCTGGTCGAGCAAACAACCCCGCCACCCCGCCCGCTTCCAATAGACTTGAAGCCGAAGGGAGCACCCATGAGCACTGTACCCGGCACCACGCACACAGACAATACGGGCATCACCTCCTACGATCGTGACCGACTGCGCCAGGCCAGCGAGATCCTGCTTGAAGCGCGCCGCACGACTACGCCCATCGCTGACTTGCCAGCCAAGCTTCGCCCAGTCTCGCTGCTCGAGGCCTACTACCTGCAGGACGTGATGCTTGAAGAACTCGGCACCGTTGCCGGCTGGAAAGTCGGCGCGCCGTCACCGGACGCCACACCAGTCTTCGGCCCCATGGTCGACTTTGGGATTGCTTCCAACGGATCGCTCATTTCCGTCAACATGCGTCGCATGCGCGGCGTCGAAGCAGAGATTGCTTTCCTGCTGGGCGAGGATCTTCCGCTGCGCAGCGAACCCTATGTACGCGACGAAGTCGTCGCCGCTATTGCCAGCGCTCATCCTGCTATTGAGTTGCTGGAGACGGCGTTCATCGATCCTGACGCGGTCGACCGCTTATCGATGATCGGCGATCTGCAGCAGCATGGCGGCTTTGTTTATGGGCCTGCCTATCGCGGCTCCTCGGGTAAGGAAGATGCTAGTACGGCCTGGCGAAGCTTCGACTTTTCCGTTGAAAACGTAAGTGTGTCGGTCGATGGCGCCATCCGTACCGATAAGGGCGCGAACACAGCCGGACCGGACCTGGTCAAGCTGGTTGAGTGGCTTGCCAACCATGGCGGAAGCCGCACCGGCGGACTGAAGGCCGGCCAGTGGATTACTACCGGCAGTTGGATGGGCAAAACCCTTGCAACTGCGGGATCCGTCGTCCATGTTCGCTTCACTCATTTTGGCGATGTAACAGCCACCTTTGAAGCGCATGCTCCAACGCATCCCCGCACCGAACCGGTGGTTCATCACAATTAGTCGATGATGCCTGGGGAGCAGGTACGTTCGCCCTACTCCCCTTCCTGCCTGACCACGAACGGCCATTCCTGCCTTCTCCATGCTCGAATGGCATACGCAACTGTACCGGTTACACCTACGGCCAGCGCTGTCCAGATCTGCCGTTCCGCTTGTACACGCGCGAACAGGATAAAGACGAAGGCAGCAATGGCGACCAGTGCGGGCAGCGGATACAGCCACATCCTGAAGGGACGGAACATATCCGGGCGCCTCACGCGCAGAATCATCACTCCAACCTGCTGCAACAAAAATGTCAATACGATGCGAATGGCGATCATTGATTCGATCAGTGTCGCAAGGTGCAGAAAACAGCATAGACAGGCAACGCCGCCAAGCGCCAGCAGGGCGCGATCAGGGAACCCACCCTTTGCATGAACATGTCCCAGAGACTTGAAGAAGTTGCCATCGAGCGCCGCCGCATAGGGGACACGCGAGCCGCCAAGCATGGCGGCGAAGAGGGACCCGAACGCGGTCCACATGACCAGCAGCGCAATGATCCGCGCCGGGATGATGCCAAAGGTCCGCTGCATCACTACGGCGACGACCGCATAGCGAGTGTCGCCCTGCGTATCCTGAGCCAGTTCCCGCCACGGGATCACGCCCAGCACGCTGGTATTCATTGCCAGGTAAAGAACAGCAATGGCGGCGATCGACCACAGCATTGACCGGGGAATCGTCTTTCCCGGGTCTTTCACCTCGCCGCCGACGAAGCAGATAGTGTAGTAGCCCCAGTAATCATACGAAGCAATCAACATCGCTGAAGCCAGTCCGGCAAAGAAGCCGCCTGTCCATTGAAACGCGTGCGGTGGAAATGTAAATGCCTGCCGCGCATGAAAATGGGTGAAGCCGGCAATGATGACCGCCAGCAGGGTCGCCACACTGCCAACCCAAAGCACGCGAGCCATTTTTGCGACGACTACAAGCTTGCGATACAGCAGCAGCATGATGAGCAGGCAAGCAGCGATGGCCAGCAGGTTGGTAAACTTCACCTCCCCGATCAGCGGCGCAATAAACACGGTCCGCCGCAACGCCGGCCACAGAAAGGAAGCGTACTGCGCCAGGCCGACGGCACCCGATGCAATAACCAGCGGCCCACTCAGCATGTATTGCCAGACGAAGAGAAACGACACGGCGCGGCCGGCTTTGTTCGGCCCGTAGATCTGCTGCAGAAAGTTGTAGGACCCGCCGGCCGCGGGCATTGCCGCGCCGAGTTCCGCCCAGACCAATCCATCGCAGACAGCGAGCAACGCTCCCAGCACCCAGCCCAGCATGGCCTGCGGTCCACCCATGGCCGCGACAATCAGCGGCAGCGTAATGAACGGTCCTACACCGATCATCTCCAACATGTTCAGCGCAATCGCACTCTTCAGATCCAGCTGCCGATGAAGCTCCGCCATCCTACCTCTATCCATTCATCGACCGTGGCCGACCGCCATTCATCCCGTAGAAAATAGTCCAACCAGCCCGCAGATTGTACACTGACGTTTGACACCTCAGACCTCCAGCACTCTCCGCAAAGCAGCCCTGTCCCTGCTGGTCGCAGCACTTTTCGCGCGCGGGCAGACGACC
>CAZZXL010000042.1:0-30795 GCA_964658035.1 uncultured Acetobacteraceae bacterium | reverse complement strand
ATCGCGTTTCAGGAGAAGACCAGCGGCCGGGGTATGCCTGGTTCTTCGGTCGCGATGCACTCTGGACGTCGCTTGGTCTGGACGCTGAAGGAGATTTTGCTACTACGAAGACAGCGTTGGAGTTCCTGCAGAAGTATCAGCGGAGCGACGGGAAAGTGACTCACGAGATCGCGCAAGGGGCGAGTTTTGTTCCATGGTTCAAAACTATGCCGTTTGCCTATGCTTCTGCCGACGCGACTCCGCTGTTTATTGTCGCCATGAACGACTATGTGCAGAAAAGCGGGGACATAGACTTTGCCAAAGACCAGTGGACGAGTTTATGGAATGCGTATCACTTCATCGTCTCGACTTATGACGGCCAGACTGGGCTTCCACGCAATGAAGGCATTGGGCATGGATGGATCGAGGGGGGGCCGCTCTATCCTGCGAAAAGTGAACTCTACCAGACAGCGGTCGTGGTAGAAGCGTTGCGGTCGCTTTCAGTCCTGGCCGGGTTGTTGGGTAAGAGCGATGTCCAGGCGCAGCTTGAGGCTGAGTATGAAAAGAAAAAACAGTTGATCAACCAAGAGTTTTGGTTGCCGGATAAGTCTCGTTTCGCCTTTGCTTTGGATACGAGCGGCAACAAGCTGGACACCTTGAGTGTGCTTGGCGCGGTCCCCATGTGGTTTGGTTTGCTGGATCCGGAAAAAGCGGGGCCGATGATCACGCAGATGAGCGGTCCCGACATGCAGACAGATTGGGGGATGCGCATTATTCCTGCGCATACGCCCAAGTATGATGGCGCAGGTTATCACGCTGGAACTATCTGGCCCCTGTTTACCGGATGGGCGGCTGTTGGCGACTACAGATATCATCAGGCTTTTCCTGCGTACGCGAACCTTCGTGCAAATGCATTGCTAACCTTTGACGGTTCTCTGGGGCACGTCACGGAAGTCTTATCCGGCAACTACTATCAGACTTTGGCGACAGGATCGCCGCAGCAGGTGTGGTCTTCATCGATGGTCATCAGTGCCATGCTGACAGGAATGCTTGGAATAGATGGTGATGCCATCCATAACAAAGTAACCTTTGCGTCGCACGTACCTCCTAACTGGACGAAGTTCAAGGTGCAGCATGTACAGGCTGGGTCTTGTCTGCTAGACATCAGCTATGAAAAAGTGGTCGACCAGATAACGATGCAAGTTGCAAACAAGTCGGGCAAGGTGTGCACGGTGAATGTTTCACCAGCGTTCAGCCTGCATTCGCACATAATGCAGGTCGACGTAAACGGTAAGCCGACCCACTTCTACGTGAAGCAGAATGAACTGGATCAACACGTGGAAGCACAGATTGAAATTTCAGTGCATCCGAAGACGATTGTGATTCACCTGAAGGATGACTTCGGATTGTTTGCTGATGCTTCTCTGCCGAGCCTGGGAGAGACGAACCGCGGCCTGCGCATCACGTCACAAAAATGGAATGAGGACAAGACGCAGCTTACGCTTTTGACCTCCTCAGCATCAGGCGGCACGTACGAGCTGGGTATCTGGAATCCCGCACAGATCGCCTCAGTAGAAGGCGCTGAATTGCTTGAAATGGAGGGTAAGGCGACTAAGCTTCGTGTTACGCTTCCGGATGCCAGAAGCGATGCGAATTCGTTGCAGACGGTCACTATCCATTTCAATGCATCTGGCCATCCGAAGAGGGCATTAGCGACGGAATGATGGTCTATCAAATTCCGGCTCGAAGTAACGAGAATCGTAGCCGGGACGGGGAGGGTAGCTTAGCCTATCTGCTCACTAACTTTCTTGAGGAATGTATGCCGACTCGTAAAGCTAACAGTTATGTCAAAGCGATGGCGGGACTCTTGTTCGCCCTTTGTCTTTCATCTGGACTTAACGCCCAGGATGGGACCATGAGCAACCTGATCGCGCCGCACGACTACGTACAGAAGCGCATATCCAGCTATGACAGGACTGGCGGCAATGCTGATGCAGTGAGTGTTCCTGCAGGCGCCACCTATACCGTACTCGATCAGGAGGGACCTGGAATTATCACCCATGTTTGGTTCACGATTGCTTCGCCGGAAGACCAACATCTTAAAAAGATAGTCCTACGCATGTATTGGGACGGAGAAAGCACCCCGAGCGTTGAAGCACCTATTGGAGATTTCTTCGGCCTCGGGCTGGGTGAATACTTCCTATTTGAATCGACGCCATTAGCAGTTGCCCCTGATAAGGCATTAAACAGCTTTTTCCAAATGCCGTTCAAAAGGACGGCACGTATCACCGTGACCAATGAAGGCAAGGAGGCGATCGACTCCCTTTACTACAACGTCGACTACCAGGCCTTTTCGCATCCTCTACCCGCGGATACCATGTACTTCCACGCACAGTACCGCCAGGCCGCGCCGGCTAAGGGATGGACGAGCCAGTGGAAGTCAAATGGCGACGACGCAATCAATAACAGGAAGAATCTTGATGGCCGTGGCAACTATATCTGGATGGAAGCTAAAGGACGCGGTCACTTCGTCGGCGTGACGATGTCTGTGCTCCAGAATCAAAACGGCTGGTGGGGCGAGGGCGACGACATGTTTTTCATCGATGGAGAAAAGAGGCCGTCGATCAATGGGACCGGAACGGAAGACTATTTTCTAGGTGCCTGGGATTTTGGAAATCATCCTTTCGCCTATGGCAGCTTTGGCGCGCCGGTGAAGGGCGATGAGTTAGCTGGAAGTCGCTCTTCAGTGTATCGGTTTCACCTGGACTCGCCTATTCCATTCACCCTCTCGATGAAGGCAACGATCGAGCATGGTCACGCCAACCACCGGTCCGACGACATGTTCTCTGTGGCCTACTGGTATCAGGAAGAACCACACGCGCCATTTCCGAATTTGCCACCGGTAGACGAGAGGCTGCCTAGGATTTTTCCGGTAGGTGGCCCCGGCAATGCAGGCAAATGAAGTTAATTCACCTTCGTCTGATCCTGCACACAGCGGAAGCCGATCGTACCTGATCGATCTTTACTGGGCGCCATCAGGAGCAGCTTCCCGTGCTGATTGTTCTGGTAAGCCTGTGGAAAATACCACTTGGAACCTTGCGGTTGATAATAGCTCCCGCCACGCAGAATAGCTGCTCGGGTATGGTCGTCGGTATATTCGTCAGTCCACTGCCAGATGTTTCCGACGAGATCCATCACGCCAAAGGGGCTGCCGCTTTCAGGGTGGGCGCTGACATCATCAGGGCCGTGAAGGGTACGTTCCTGATCAGGCTGTGGAACCAGCTTTGAACTCCAATGATTTCCCCACGGATAGAGCCTTTCATCGGTACCTTGCGCGGCATACTGCCATTCCCATTCATGAGGGAGCCGCTTGCCAGCCCATTTTGCATAGGCACGTGCGTCCTCGAGGGCAATCCATGTGACAGGCTTGTTGGCCCAGCCTTCGGGATATACGCCGTTCTTCCAATCTTTAAGAAAGTTGAGACGATCGCCCGGGTAATACTTCGTTGCCTTCATGAATTGAAGGAATTGGGCATTGGTGACTGGATATTGATCCATATAAAAGGGCTCGATGTGTACGCGATGATCATGGAATCTTCGAGGTGAAGCTTCCCAAGGATATTGCACGTCGACACCAACGTCATCGCCGCCTTCTACCTCGATACCTTCAACGCGAAAGAGAAATTCCGCAGACGGAATGCTGACCATTCCAGGCGGCAGCGCAGAAACGGGCCGTGTTTTTTCAATGGGAACCAGGAGCTGGTTGAGCACCTGCCGCGCACTGGAGTAATCAGCCAGCGGCCTGGACGTGAGACTCTTCATGCGATCCATCAGCGTAATCATGTTGTTGTCTGACTTGGTCGGTAGAGCAGCGATTGCTCCGATACCATGCGCAGCTATTGAGAAGCTCAGCACGTCGCTCTCACCCCTGTTCTCAGCCTTCAACTCGAAGCCGTGGTAAAGATCAAGGTAGCGCATGCCTGCTTTCGGGTGGATAAGAAGTTGTTGCCCATCCACGTCATACTCATTCCGATTGACGATGGTCCACACGGTTTGATCTGCCAGGGGCCATCGACTCGCAAAGACACCGTATTGCATGGTTGGATAAAAAGGCTCCCAGCCATTGCTGATCAGAAACGGCGCCAAGCCCCTTTCAAGAGTCGCTACCTGTCGCGCTAACTCGCCGTCACGTGGAGTGATGCCATTCCATATGCCCCAGATATTTTCCCAGCTCTCCCATCCAATGCCATTAAAGAAAGCAGTTTGAAGATCGTCTGTTTTGTCGCGACTCCACCGATCCGAGATGTTCACCATGTGTCGCCTCTCAAGCCACTTGAACCTGTCTACCTTTGGCTCGAAGGAGAACTGATACTGGCCCCAGGTCATAACATTCCAAGCCAAGCCTTCATCATGCGGACTTAGCTCAGGTTCAAAAGCGAGCGGATGCTGCAGCCTGATGGCGGCGCGTGAGAAGGCGAGGGGCACACCATCCTGCGTATCGCCATTGATGCCATCGGCGTCGACAGCTTTCATCTTCTCGGCGATAGCTTCAGGCCATGGTTTGCCGGGGCCGCGAGTCCCCTGGTCCCACATCATCATGGGAAACAGGACGCGGACGTGCCTGTGATGAAAGTCTGCGACCATCTTCCGCACGCCGTCGATTCCGCCTGGCATGGCGTCGATCATGTCCAGTTGATTGCGGTCATCGATGCCGAGGTTGGGGTAGGTTGGCCAAACCAACACAGCGTCAATACCGCCATAGCGTTTTTCAAGGTCATCGAGGTAGCGATCGACCGTGTACTGCCGGGTGGAGGGATCGTAGAGATAGCGGTCTTCCACCATCATCTGCGGCTGGATGAAGCTGGACTGTGTCCACTTGAGTGCAGGCATGTTGTAGAAGTCATCTGAGTAACCAACGCGGATCAGGCGCTCCTCGCGCCAGTGGGTGATGTCAGTCAACCATGCGGCATGCTCGTCGCGACACCCGGGGAGGGGGTCGCCCTCGCCGTGCATGATGAGACACGCAGGCCCCGGAATCTGCTGATCGACGGCAGGGAAAGCAGTGTCTTGCGCGTTCGACGTTGCGGAGACGCCCAGGATGACGAAGCATGCGAATCGCTGGAGACGGTTCATGGCAGACTGCTCCTGACGTGGTAAACCCATGCAGCAACCGCTGGCGGCACGTGATCTAACCCATGGAAAGATGTTGCAACGGTTGATCGAAGACACCTTGATCGAAGACTCAGGGAGACAACTTGAGTGCTGGCAACGGATCTTCGAAGAATGCTGATAATAACCTACGACGCGACTCTTAGGGCAGGCGGAAAGGTGCAATTTATTTGTTTCTAAACGTTTCAATTTTAATGTACTATCTGCGTCATCAGCTACGGTCCGTTGCTCTTGGATCGGCATCAGCTTTAGCTTCCATCATCATTCCTGGCAGGAGCCTCACCCGTGCGCATCGACCGTCTTTTCCCCCTGGTTGCCGCTGTTTCCTTCTTATCCATCATCCCAACGGCATCTGCGCAGATTACAGCGGGTGTCACCGGAACCGTACATGATGCCTCTGGCGCGGTGATCCCCCACGCAAAAATTGAGGTCTTTAACCAGGACCGGGGCATTCATCGGGACTCAGTCACTAACGCATCGGGAGATTACCTGGTGCAGGGGCTTGGTGAAGGCACTTACTCGGTGAAGATTACAGCTAAAGGCTTTCAAAGCTACCTGGCAGAAAACCAGGTAATGCGAGTGGGTCAGAACATTCGGGTGGATGCCACGCTGAGCGTGGGTAGCTCGACGACCGAGGTAACAGTGCAGGGGTCGAGCGCGGGTACCGTTGAGACGCAAAGCTCCGAGCTCTCGACGACCATTACCTCAAAGCAGATCAGTCAACTGGAGTTGAATGGCCGCTCATTCACGCAGCTTATCGAGTTGTCACCAGGCGTCAGCAACCAGACTGGAACGACTGATCCTGTGAATGGGCCTGGCCAGGGCGTAGCTTACTCCGTAAATGGCGGCCGTACGGAATACAACAATTGGGAGATTGACGGCGGCGATGTACTGGATAGCGGCAGTATGTCAAACCTGAACGTGTTGCCGAACGTCGATGCCCTTGACCAGGTGCAGGTATTTACTTCCAGCTACGACGCCCAGTACGGGCGCAGCGGCTCGGGTGCGATCGAAGCGGTTACCAAATCCGGAACGAACGAGTTTCATGGTGAAGCGTTTGAATATCTGCGGAACCAGATGTTCAATGCCAAGAACTACTTCAATACTCCGGGCGAAAGAATCGGCGCTTACAAGAAGCATGATTTCGGCGGCACCATCGGTGGTCCGATCATTAAAGACAAGCTCTTCTTTTTCTGGTCAGAGGAGTTTCGCCGTCAAAACGTGCCGGGCTTTTACAGTACCCCTGTTCCTACCGCGGCTCAACGAGCGGGAGACTACAGCCAGGGCAGCATCTGCCCGGCTCCGGGAACTGTTTTTCACAGAAGCACGACCGAATATCCCGACTGCCCTGCCTACATGGATGACGCGGCGCAGGATGGTGGCGTCATTGGATTCCCCAACAACAATCTTTCGGCGTACATCGACCATGCGAATGCCGGGGCATTCCTGAATTACATTCCGCAGGCAAACAGCACGCTGAACGACCTGCCTTACTTTCGTGAGGCTGCCGGGGCTCCTTATACTTCGCGGGAAGAGCTGTTCAAGATTGACTACAACATAAGTGAAAAGCTGCACGCCTCTTTTCGCTACATTCATGATGCCGAAAAGCTGGTGTTGCAAACCTCCGCGCCGTTTGGCAGCAGCAATCTTCCCGGCATTCCCGGCCAGCAGGTACAGCCGGGAATCTCATTGGTTGCGAACCTTCTGTGGACTGCATCGAACACTCTCACCAATGAATTCATGATGGGGTACGGCGCCAATCATCTCTCTCTTACCGACCTGACGAGTGCGGCCAATAAGCCTGCAGGTCTGACGATGACGAGCCTGTTCCCGAATAACTTCGGTGGGAAGGTGCCTTCCTTCAACATCAACGGCGGGACCAGCTTCGGCGATTTAAACCAGGATGCAGGGCCGCTGCCTTTTTATAACTCGAACCCTACGTACACCTATCGCGACACAATCACCAAGCTTCTGCATGCGCATAACCTTAAGACGGGATTCTACTTTACAGCTAATCAGAAGAATGAAGACGCAGAGTTACGTACGCAGGGCTACCTGGGGTTCAGCGGAATCGGTTCTGCTTCGTACACGAGCCCTGCCACGGACGGTCAGCCGTCGAGTACAGGCAATTCATTCGCGGACTTTCTCGTCGGTGATATCGCAAATTACGCACAGTCCAACGCGGAGCCCAAGTATCACTTCCAGTTCAAGATCTTTGAGCCGTTTGTCCAGGATGACTGGCACGTGAACAAGAAGCTGACACTCAACCTTGGTCTGCGCCTGAGCATGTTCGGCCTGTATACAGAGAAGAATAACCTCGCCTACAACTTTGATCCTGCTGCTTATAAGCAAGAGGATATGCCGACGGTCGATCCGGATAATGGCAACCTGGTTTTTGCGCCGGGACAGAGTATCAATAACCTGAGCGGCATTGTGCGCTGCGGCGTCACAACGGGCGTTCCAAAAGGCTGCATGACCGGTCACATCTGGAACCCGGCTCCGCGCATCGGATTTGCGTACGATCCGTTCGGGGACGGCAAGACAGCCATCCGCGCAGCTTACGGAGTCTTCTTCGAACATACGAATGGCAACGAGGCAAATGCCGAATCGCTCGAAGGTCAGCCGCCGGCGGTTATCACGTCCCAACAGAACCGCATCCAGGGCTACACGAATATAGGTGGGGGCGGCGGTTTGTATTATCCCATTACGCCGAACTCGATCCCAGACAAGGTACAGTGGCCTTATATCCAGCAGTATCACTTTGACATTCAGCGCGAATTAACACATAACACCATTTTGACGGTCTCTTATGTGGGCAGCAAGGGTACGCATCTTACCCAGCAGTACGATGCGAATCAATTGCATGACCTTCCGGCGTCAGAGAATCCGTTCCCCAAAGGTCAGCCGATCACGACCGACATTTGCGCGAACGCTGCCCTGCCAAACGGCACGCCGATCACCGGCGATGCACTGATCCACCTGAATATTGCGTGCGGCAATGTTAATACCGTGGACTCGTTCCGGCAGAATTTTCCAGGCTGGAGCACCATCGACCGCATTACATTCGGCGCGAACTCTAATTACAATGCCCTGCAGGTGTCCAGCCGACGGACCGCCAATAACATGGAACTGACGCTGGCCTATACGTACAGTCATTCGATCGACGACTCGTCCGATCGTTATGACGGTAATTTTGTGGATAGCTACAACCTGAAGGCGAGCCGCGCCAGCTCCAACTCGGATCAGCGACACATCTTGAACTTCAGCTATATCTACACGCTGCCGACGCTTTCCCAGTTCAACCGGGCTACGCGCCTGGCCCTTGGCGGGTGGCAGTGGTCGGGGATTACAGAGATCCAGACAGGCGACCCTTTCAGCATTACCAATGGATATTTTGGGGATAACGCCGGGGTAGCCAACGGCGAAGGGACAGGATCGTATGTAGACGTGGCCCCGGGTGTCAGCAAGACGCACATCACCGGGCCCAAAGTGCAGAATGCTATCTATGGTCCGCTGCTCTTCAACCCTGCGGCCTACAACGCACCAACGGGCCTGACGTTTGGTAACTCGGGGCGTAACTCACTGCATGGACCGCGGACATCGAATTTTGACATGGGCGTCTTCAAGCATTTCCCAATTCACGAGAAGGTGACCGCAGAGTTTCGTGCGGAAGCCTTCAACGTCTTCAACCACACGCAGTTCACCAGTTTGAATAACGGTACCGGCGGCAGCGGCGTTAATAATTCTCCCGCCTGCTTCGGTCCCAACCTGGGTTTTGCAAATAACGCCGGCAACAACATATGTGTGAACGGCGATACTACGCAGGGAATTCTTCCCTCCGGATTCTTACATCCAGGAGCCGCACACGATCCACGCATCGTTCAATTTGCCTTAAAGGTACTGTTCTAGGAACAACGTAACTCACTGCTGATTGGAAGGTATGCGGCGTCCTGTCTCTCGCTCCAGTGAGCCGGGTGCCGCGATCGGCCCGTTGCCGTCCGGTAATGATTAGAATGGCAGGATAGCTTTCAAGAAAGTGGAACCTCGAATGATGCGTAGATTTTCGCTTGCCGGTGTTGGCGCCTTGGTTCTGGCATGTTGCAGTGCGTGCGGGTTTGCCCAGGCACAAACGCAGACATCTTTATCGATCATGCCGTTGCCTGCTCACGCGGTGCAGGGAGCCGGTCAACTGCCTATTGATGGTGGTTTTGAAGTTGTGTTTGAGGGCTATAAAGAAGCGCGATTGGTAAATGCACGCGACCGTTTTCTGGCGAACCTTTCGCGGGAGACGGGCATCCTGCATTTTCCAGTCTCGTCTTCAAGCACGCCGCAGTTCGTGATCAAGACGGCAGGCGCGAGTGCACCGGTGCAGCAACTTGGGGAAGACGAAGCTTATCACCTGGAGGTGACGCCTACGCACGTGTTGTTGAGTGCGGCTAATCCGCTGGGCATTCTGCATGGACTCCAGACCTTCTTGCAACTGGTAGCGAATACACCGAAGGGATTTGTTGTAAACGCGGTCACGATTGACGACAGTCCACGTTTCCCATGGCGCGGCCTGATGCTCGATGCTGGACGGCATTTTATGCCACTCGATACTGTCCGCCAAACCCTGGACGGCATGGAAGCCGTAAAGTTGAATGTCTTCCATTGGCACTTATCGGAGGACCAGGGCTTTCGAGTAGAAAGTAAGACGTTTCCGCGGCTGCAGGAGCAGGGATCCGACGGCATGTACTACACGCAGGACCAGATTCGCGGCGTGATTGAGTATGCCCGTGAACGCGGTATTCGCGTCATCCCCGAGTTTGATATGCCCGGCCATGCATTGGCCTGGTTTGTCGGCTATCCTGACTTGGCAAGTGGAAGCGGACCGTATCATATTGAGCGTAAGTGGGGCGTTTTCGATCCTGCGATGGATCCAACACGAGAGAGTACTTATAGCTTTCTAGATAAGTTCATTGGCGAGATGACAGCCCTCTTTCCGGACGCCTACTTTCATATTGGCGGCGACGAGTGCAACGGCAAAGAATGGGATGCGAATCCGCGGATCCAGCAGTTTATGCATGCGCACAACCTGAAGGACGACGCGGCATTGCAGGCATACTTTACGGGCCGCGTGCAGAAGCTGGTAACGAAGCGCCACAAGGTTACGGTTGGATGGGATGAGGTGCTGCAACCGGATACGCCGAAGGATGTTGTGATTCAATCCTGGCGTGGACAGGAATCACTTGCGCGGGCGGCCAAGCTTGGTTATCGCAGCATTCTTTCAAATGGCTACTACATCGATTTGAATGAGCCGGCATCGCGTCACTACGCTGTCGATCCAGTGGAGAAGGCTGCGGCTGATCTCACGCCTGAACAGCAGTCACACATTCTCGGCGGAGAAGCAACAATGTGGTCGGAGTTTACGACGCCCGAGATTGTAGGTAGCCGTATATGGCCGCGGACGGCAGCGATCGCCGAACGCTTCTGGTCTCCGCAAAGTACGAAAGATGTCGCTTCGATGTACCAGAGGCTTGCTATCGTTTCCAGGCAGCTTGGTTACTATGGGCAGACGTACCAGGCGAGCAGTGAGCAGATGCTGCAAAGGATGGCCGGCAACCATGATGACAAAGCACTGAAAGTGCTGGCCAGCGTAGTGCAGCCGCCTGAGGGCTATGAGCGAGAAGGCTTACGCGAGTATGACTATTATGTTCCACTGAATCGCCTGGTGGATGCAACGCCTCCGGAGAGTGATCGAGGTCGCGAGTTTCGTGAGTTGGCCAGCCGTATCGCTGCAGGGACAGCGACTCCGGCTGAAGCGAAACAAGCGCGCGCGTGGCTCACACTCTGGCGGGACAATGATGCACAGTTGCAGCCGCTGCTCACACAGTATGAACTGACGACGGAGCTTGTTCCGGTTTCTCAGGACCTGGCTCAAACCGCCTTAATTGGCCTGAGCGCGCTTGATGCACTGGAGAATCGCGCACCGCTAAGTGCCACGGTCAAAGCACAGGCCCTTGAAACTTTGAAGGTCCTCAAAGCTCCTAAAGCTGTTCTGCTGAACGCGGCGCTTCCTGGGGTCGAGACTCTTGTGAATGCACACAACCCCTAGTCGGGAATGCTTCCGCTCGCACGCAGGCGGCAAGGACGTAATATCATCGTTTTAGATGCGGTAAAAAATAGTCAGACTGCCCTGGAGCTGTGACGTGCGCGTTTTTGATCATGAGATGTTGCGGGAAATTTATGAGCAGCCGGATGCTATCCGCCGAACGCTTGCTCTTTATACGGAGGGCTCCAGGCTCAACACGGCATTTGCAATGCCGCTTGCGGAGTGGAACAGCGCACACGGGGAAGTGCTGATCGCGGCGAGCGGGTCCAGCCGGCATAGCGGGCTGGCAGCCGAGATACTCCTGGAAGACTTGTGCGGGCTCTCCGTCGACGTCGAATATGCGAGCGAATACAGCTGCCGCTGCGGGGAGAACCCGCGACATCCAAGCGTCATTGTCCTTTCACAGTCTGGTGAAACGTCTGACACGTTAGCTGCTCTCCGGGAAGCTCGTCACCGCGGGCAGAAGACGCTGGCGATCACGAATGTTGAAGAATCCACGATGGCACGTGAGGCTGATCTTTCCATGCCGCTGGGTGCGGGGAAAGAAAAAGCGATTCCCGCAACCAAAAGCTTTACCTGCCAGTTAACTGTTCTTACACTGCTTGCGTTCTATGAAGCACTTAGCCGTGGGCGGCTCAGTGAAGAAGAAGTAGCTGAGAAGATAGTCGAACTACAGGCGCTGCCGGAAGTGCTGGAGAAGCAATTGCCTGGGTGGGAGACGAGCCTGGCCGCGCTGGCAAAACGGTACAGTTCTGCCGCAACGTTCCTTTTTCTAGGCAGGGGCATTCACTATGCCATTGCACGGGAGGGAGCGCTGAAGTTGAAAGAAGCCTCCTATGTGCATGCAGAAGGCTATCCGACAGGCGAATTGAAACACGGTCCGAATGCTCTGGTAAGTGATCGGGTGCCTTTGGTCGTGCTGGCTACAGTCGATCGCAGTCTTGAAGGTTCAGTGTTAAGGCATCAGAAGACGCTGCAACTGCTTCGAGAGATGAAGGCGCAAGGTGCGACCGTGATAGCGATTGCGAATGCGGGCGACGAGGACGTCCCTGCCCTAGTAACAGACTGCATTTACGTTGAGCCTGTCTGGGAGTACCTGATGCCGATCCAGGAAGTGATTCCTTTACAGCTATTCGCTTACTTCATGGCGCTCGAGCATGGGGTGAATGTGGACCGTCCTCGCAACCTGGCTAAGGCTGTTGTTGAGACGGCGACTACTTAAATCCTTACTGCATCACGCGCGGCAGGTAGAAGTCAAAGAAGCTTTTGTCAGTAGATGTAAGACACACGTTTGCGTTCGCGACACCCTTCATCCTCTGCGTAATGCCCTTGTCATTGACCTCTATGTGCATGGGGATGGTGGGGCATATGTCAGGCCGGATGGCATAAGCAGCGGCCACTGCGTCAAAGAGGGTTGGCTCTTTCAAGCTTGCCGCTGGGCTCCACTCTTGCGTGAGTTCCTGTAATGCATCGGTGAGTGGCGAATGCCGAGCGAACAAGGAATGTTGCCTGCTAACCGGCAGCTTGATCTGCGTGGAGTCGAGAGGCATCATGTAAATGGGTACGCCCGCCTTGAAAAGCTCCTTTGCCGCGGAAATGTCGCAGAGAATATTCCACTCCGCATCCGGATGGCTACCTACCGGGCCGTACCCTCGATCCACTGAGCCGCCCATCATCACGACACGTTTCAGCTTACGGAAGGTGGATGGATCCTGCTGAATCAGAGCTCCGATGTTGGTAAGCGGTGCGATCGAAATCAAAGTAATCTGACCAGGATTTTGGCGGATGCTTTCCAGGATGAAGCGAATGGCATCCGGATAGACTTTATTCGGAGACTTCATTGCGTAGTCGGTTTGGGTGAGGCCGTCTTTTGTGATGGTTTTGGGTCCAGCGTACACGGGAATTTGTGAATCCCCAGTTTGCTGGAGCATCCGGGTCACAAGCCGAGCTCGCAATTGTGTGTCGCCGAAGGCAGTGGTGATGCCCATGATCTTGATCTCAGGACTTTTGAGCAGCAGAGCAAGCGCATAGGCGTCGTCGATATCGTCGCCTATATCCGTGTCGAGAATGACCTTGGCTGGCGTTGTCTTTACAGTTGCGGTTTGTGCATGCACTGGAAGTTGAAGACACAAAAGTGGCAGGACGAAGAAAGTCAGTAGCTTCATCATTTGATCTTCGAGTTTACTCCGACTGATCGATGCTGTATGCATGAGCTTCTCAGGCACGAAGATAGAAGAAGACCGATAGCTGTGCGACTGGTAAGCCGCGGAAAGTGGAATGAACATGAAGTTTATCTCTGCACTTGCTGCACTGCTATTAACCGCCGCTGCCTGCCTGGCGCAGAGTACGACAGATTCACTGCGACGGGGCTTCGAAAATCCTCCGAATCGTGCGCGGCCCCGGGTGTGGTGGCATTGGATGAATGGCAATATCACGCAGGAAGGCATCCGGCTTGACTTGGAATGGATGCACCGCATTGGACTGGGCGGTTTTCAAAACTTCGATGCAGCCATGAATACGCCGCAGGTCGTGGACCATCGGCTGGTTTATATGAGTCCGGAGTGGAAGCAGACGTTTCTGTATGCGACGAAGCTTGCCTACCATCTCGGCATGGAAGAGTCGATTGCGAGTTCACCTGGTTGGAGCGAGACCGGCGGACCATGGGTGCAGCCTTTCGAAGGCATGAAGAAGTATGTGTGGATCGAGACAAGGGTGCCGGGTGGCAGCACATTTGATGGCAGGCTGGATCAGCCACCTTCGACAACAGGGCCCTTTCAAAACATGCCTTTCATGCCGGAGCCGGTCATGCCTGGCGACAAAGCCCCGGCCATTCCTACTCACTTTTACAGGGATGCCAGTGTGTTCGCCTACCGATTACCCAAAGGCGAGGTCGAGCTTTCTCAGCTTGATCCCTGGCAGCTCCATCCAACAATCACTACCAGCGGTGGCAGGATCGACTCCGCGCTCTTGGCCGACGGCGACTTTGCGAAGTCTGTAGAAATTCCTTCGGCGCCAGTTGGTCAGAGAGCGTGGATTTGTTACGAGTTTGAGAAGCCGATTGCCATCCAATCAGTCGTCTTCGCACTTGCCAGCCCGACGATGCCCGCCACCGCCTCCAATCATCACGGCGACAGCGACATTTTTCTGGAGGCGAGTGAGGATGGCAAGAGCTTTCATCGGGTGATTCAACTTGAGCCAGGGGAGGTAGGCACCATGATCGACTTTCCTCCGGTGACAGCGAAGTTCTTCCGCGCAGCCTTTCTCGCCACTCCGCCGCACCCCGAGCCCACGCTTGAAGAAGACCCTGATGGCTGGATGGGGGTGCATGTTCCCCGGACCGATGAACCGCACGTTGAAAGAGTGACCGAGTTTGCCCTGTTCACGTCACCCCGGGTGAACCACCTGGAAGACAAGGCAGCCTTCGGAACCGCGAATGATCTCTATCGTTTTGCAACACCGCCAACGCTGCCTGAAGACGCCATCAACAAGGCTGAGGTCATTGATCTGACGTCACAAATGCAGCCCGATGGAAGGCTGCTGTGGACGCCGCCCGCAGGCGAATGGATAGTTGTCCGGATGGGTTATTCGCTGCTTGGGATAACGAATCACCCGGCCACTGCAGAAGCTACTGGGCTGGAAGTGGATAAGTTGAACCGTAAATATGTGAAGAACTACATGGATCATTATCTGGATAGCTATAAGGCTGCTGTCGGCGCCGAATGGATGGGCCGGCGCGGCATCAGGTTTGTGGTGACCGATAGCTGGGAAGCCGGTGCACAGAACTGGACGGATAGCATGCTGGCTGAGTTCAGCAAGAGGCGCGGCTATGATCCTCGTCCATGGCTGCCGGTGCTTACCGGGCGGATTGTCGAGAGCGCCGAAGCAAGCGATGCATTCCTGTGGGATTTTCGGAAGACGATTGCTGATTTAACCGCCGATGAGCATTACGGCCAGGTACAGGCATCGCTGCAGGAAAGAGGACTTGGCCACTATGGCGAGTCGCATGAGAGCGGCCGTGCGCTGATCGCGGATGGCATGGAGATGAAGAAGCTCGATGATGTCCCCATGAGTGCGATGTGGACGCAGAAGCCGGGCGTGAATGAAGAACTCTATGGCTATAACGCGGACGATCGTGAATCGGCTTCCATCGCACATATTTATGGCCAGAACCTGGCAGCGGCCGAGTCAATGACTGCCGTGCATGCGCCCTGGGCGTGGTCGCCGGCAACACTGAAGCCGACGGCTGACAAGGAAATGGCCGAGGGAATTAATCGATTCGTGATCCATTGCTCTGTGCATCAGCCACTTGTCGGCAAAGCTCCAGGACTAGGACTGGGACCCTACGGCCAGTGGTTCAACCGGAACGATACCTGGGCAGAGGAGGCTAAGCCATGGGTGGATTACCTGGCTCGCAGCTCTTACCTTTTGCAACAAGGCCACTTCGCCGCTGACATTCTGTACTTCTACGGTGAGGATTCGAATGTCACGGCGATTTTTGGCGGCAAGTCGCCCGAGGTTCCCGAAGGCTACGGCTACGATTTCGTCAATGCCGATGCGCTGCTGCACAAGTTTTCCGTCAGGGACGGGAAAATTGTAACAACCAGCGGCATGGGCTACCAGGTATTGGCGCTCGATCCTTACAGCGAGCACATGTCGCTCCCGGTGCTGCGCCGGATACGCGACCTGGTGAAAAGCGGCGCCCGGCTGGTGGGTGCCAGACCTGTTTCGACTCCAAGCCTGGCTGACGATCCGCAGGCATTTGCTTCGATTGTCAATGAACTGTGGGGGAGTGAAAATGGCATCCGCTCTGTCGGAATGGGCAAGGTGTATGCGGGCATGACCATCGCGGAGGCTATGTCAGCAGTCGGGCTCGAAGCCGACTTCAACTATTCCAAACCTCGCGAAGACACAAAGCTTCTTTTTGTACACCGGAAGCTGCCGGATGGTGATTTGTACTACGTTGACAATCGCAGCGACCAAAAACAGTCCGTCGATGCAGCTTTCCGAGTGACTGGCAGGTCTCCGGAACTATGGCATGCAGAGACGGGCCACGGCGAGCCGGCAGCCTTTGCAATCTCCGGCGGTCATACCACGGTGCCCTTGCGTCTCGAGCCCTGGGGCACGGTCTTTGTTGTTTTCCGGCACCGGGCAAAGATTACTTCACGCACGTTGCCGCGGATGAAAGAAACGATGATTGCGAGCCTGGAGGGACCCTGGCAGGTCAGTTTCCAGCCAGATCGTGGCGCGCCTTCGTCTATCGAGATGCCGCAGCTAGCTTCGTGGAGTGCAAACCCGGATGCAGGCGTCAGGTACTTTTCCGGCAGCGGCACCTATCGAAACAGTTTTCTCATTTCCCAAACCATGTCAGAAGGGAAGCAGACCAGGTACTGGCTCGACCTCGGCGATGTCAAGAACCTGGCCACCGTTGCTCTGAACGGCCACCCGCTGGGAACGCTCTGGCATGCGCCCTACCGAATTGACGTGACCAGCGCACTTAGACCAGGCCGGAACCAGGTGACCATCAAGGTCACCAATGCATGGGTGAACAGGATCATCGGCGATCTGCAGCCGGATGTGCCGAAGAGGTATACGTTTCTGGTCATTCACCCCTATGTGGCCGATTCACCGCTTCTGCCTTCAGGTTTGCTTGGTCCGGTGACAATTTCCTCCGTACTACCTGTGCCGGCAGAATACTCGGCAAGTGTCTCCCTCGGAGCGAAGCGGACTAATTAGCAGTTTGTGGACGCTGCCCTGAATTCCCGCGAATTAAGCCCTCCCACCTGCAGGAGAGCAGGCGATCCGGCAGCTGCGGTATCATTAATGAAGTGAGAAGCGGCTCAAAAATAGCGTAGCTGATCAGGAAATCATGTCGAAAACCTTCAAGCGTTCTGTCTTCGGGATCTCCGTGCTGCTGGTGGTCTTTGCATTTCTGGGCACATTGCGACCGAGGGCCGTGCGTGCGGGCGCGCAGGCGGATGGCGCTTATCCTGAGATCGAGGTCTACAGCGAAGTCCTGAACAAGATTCAGAATGACTACGTAGTCGATCCCAACATGAACAACGTCACGGTAGGCGCGCTGCATGGCCTGCTTGAATCTCTGGATGCCGACTCGAGTTTTCTGACGCCTGAGGAATACAAACTCTACAAACAGCACCAGAATGAAGGCTCGGCCCAGGTCGGGCTGAATGTCTCAAAGCGTTACGGCTATGCGACGGTCATTTCAGTTGAGCCAGACAGCCCGGCATCCAAAGAACATATTGGTGACGGCGACATTATTGAGGCGATTGGCTCACAATCCACGCGCGAAATGTCGCTTGCGATGATCCGGCTACTGCTGGAAGGCCCGACCGGCAGCAAGGTAACTGTATCTGTTGTGCGTCCCCGTAAGTCCGAGCCAGACAAGATCGTGCTCACTCGCGGCAACACGCCTGCGCCTGCCATGGCTGAACAGCAATATGAAAATGCGAGTATCTATTCTCTGCGTCCGGTGGTGCTGACCAAGGACCGGGTGAACGAGATCGAGTCAAAGCTGAAGGGCATTGAAAAGGGCGGCCATCACAAGGTGATTCTCGATCTTCGCGACGTTGCCGAAGGCGACGAGACGCAAGGCATCCGGCTGGCAAATTTCTTTCTGCCGTCTGGTACGATCGCAACCCTGAGCGGGCAGAAGTTTCCAACGCAGACCTTCACTGCTGATGCCAAAGGCTTCATCACGAATGCTCCCCTCGTGGTGCTGGTGAATCATGGCACTGCCGGGCCGGGAGAACTGGTGGCTGGCGCCATCCTCGGCAATAAGCGCGGAGACGTCGTCGGTGACCGTACATTTGGCGAGGGTGCCGTCCAGAAAACAATCGACCTTCCTGATGGTTCCGCGCTGATCCTGTCTGTAGCCAAATACGCAACTCCTGCAGGGAAGAAGATCCAGGATGAAGCTGTCGTCCCCAACGTGGTCGTCGCTTCCAATCAGGACATTGAAGATGCGACGGATGATGGTGCGATTGACCAGGGTCCTGCGATTGAGGGCAAGCCTAAAACAGTTCCGGGACCAGCCAACCCGACCCCAGTTCCTGCAAAGACACAGCAGGACGATCAATTAAATAAAGCGCTTGAAATTCTTAAGGCGAAGAACGTATAGCAGAGTCATGGGGTCGTTGATGATGGTGGGCTGGGGTCGGCAGAGCGTGGAGACGGTGCTGCAGACCACCGGCGTGTTTTGAAGAATCATCCTGAAGTAGACCGTGAGAAAGCTCGTTCCCGCGAACGGCAGGTAAATTTTCGCCCCCCGGCTAAACCTCCGAAGCCCAGGAGTACTCAGACGCCTTCGCCACAGCCTGTACGAAAAGCCATAAACAGGCCACCGTCAACTCCTCTCGCGAAGCACAGGCTCATCAGCAGGATTACGCTTTGCGTCCTGGTGTTTCTCGCCATGACGACCGGCTGTCTCACTGGATTGATGATGGTGTATTCGGTCGATCTGCCGCAGATCGCGGACCTGCAGCGCTACCATCCAGATACCACCACGGAGCTTTATGACGCGCATGGACGCTCCTTTGGCTCGTTTGCCCTGGAGCGTCGAGTGGTTGTGCCATACACCTCCTTTTCGCCGTTGCTGCGCGAAGCCGTGATCTCGATCGAGGACAAGAATTTCGAGAGTCACTGGGGGGTCAACACATTTCGCGTGGCTGGTTCCATCTATCACGACCTTGCGTCCAAAGGCCGGGCGCAGGGAGCATCCACGCTGACCATGCAGTTGGCGCGGAATCTTTTTCTCTCATCTGAACGAACCTTCGGCCGCAAACTGCAGGAAGTTTTTCTTTCGATCCAGATCGAGCGGAAGTTTACCAAACAGCAAATTTTCGCCCTGTATGCGAACCAGATTTACCTGGGACATGGCGTGTATGGATTTGAGGCTGGCTCAGAATACTTCTTTTCGAAACATGCCAGCGAATTGAATCTACCGGAAGCGGCGTTGCTTGCCGGGCTCCCTAAAGGGCCGGTGGGATACTCGCCGATCCTCTATCCGGATCGTTGTCTTCGCCGGCGGAACCTTGTCCTCACCAACCTTGAAAGCGATGGCGTCATCACTAAGGCGGAAGCAGAAGGAGCCAAGGCCGAGCCGCTTGGTTTGCACCTGCCTGAGCCGACGAATAGTGTTGCGCCCTGGTTCATTGAAGAAGTACGGCGTGAACTGGAGCGTAAGTTTGGCACCGACCAAGTGCATCAATCCGGCATGCGCATTTACACGACGCTCGACCTGGATCTGCAGCAGGTGGCGAACGGAGCAGTGCAGGATGGCCTTGCTGCCTACGAACGACGAAAGGGCTGGCACGGTCACCTGCTCAACGTAGTCGCGATTGGCAATACGATCGAGCAGTTCAAACATCCTGACTGGGCCGCACCCATGTTGCGAGGCGCCTACGTGCACGCCCTGGTGGTTGGAGTACTGCCCGGCCGCATCACGGCCAGGGTTGGCACGCAGCGGCTGGAGATCCAACCGTCGGGCTGGGCTTGGACCGGGGAGAAGAATGCTGAGCAGCTGGTAAAAGCCGGTGATGTGATCTACGTGCGCATTGCAGAAGGTAGTGCAGGCGAACCCATCATGCAGGCGACCTTTGAACAGGATTCCGGCGCTGAAGGTTCATTGATGGCGGTTGATAACAGCTCCGGTGACGTACTGGCGATGGTCGGCGGCCGCGACTTTTATTTGTCGCAATATAATCGCGCGACGCAGGGAGAGCGCCAGACGGGATCGTCTTTCAAGCCCTATGTGTACACGGCCGCCATTGAAGCAGGAGCTACTCCGCAGCAGATGGTGCTCGATACGCCGGCGACTTTTTATACCGCGAGCGGTGCTTATACGCCCCATGATTATGAGGGGAATTATCTTGGAAGCATTTCGCTGCTGAAAGCTTTTGCCGAATCACGGAACATTCCTGCATTGCGTCTTGCAGAACAAGTGGGGATGCGTAAAGTCATCGATACTGCCCATCGTTTTGGCGTTACGAGCAACATTCCCAACTATCTGCCGGTTGCTTTAGGCGCGGTGGAGATTACGCTGGAGCAGCAGGTCGGGGCTTACAGCGTGTTTCCGAATGACGGCATACTGGTCGAGCCGCACCTGATCCGCAAGGTCGCTAATTCGGATGGCATGACCATTTCGCAGGATGCCGCCAAGGTGACAGAGGTGACAAGCACGCGCACCGCCCGCACCATGATGACATTGTTTAAAGAAGCGGTGCAGAGTGGTACGGCTGTTGAAGCTGCATCGCTGCATCATGCGCTCGGCGGTAAGACCGGAACGACCAGCAACTATACCGATGCGTGGTTTGTCGGCTTCTCGCCATCTGTTACCTGCGGCGTGTGGGTTGGGTATGACAGCCGTCAATCGCTGGGCGACAAGGAAACAGGAGCGAAGGCTGCGCTGCCGATCTGGGCGCAGTTCATGAAGGTGGCTATTGCGGGCAAACCCGATGAGCGCTTCCCAGGCAATTAGTATGGTCGAGAGCCTGTCTAAGAATGCGGCGCGCAGCTGGAGCCGTCTTGATGGCGTGGATTGCCTTCGTGCCCTCGCGATTTTTTATGTCTTGATGAACCACGTCAACATGCAGCTGCTCTTCGCGCATGTTCCCTACACGCGTGGCCTGCCGCGGCAGTTTGTCGATGCGCTCGTCTGGCAAGGACAGAATGGTGTGCAGATGTTTTTCGCTGTCTCCGGGTTTCTGATCACTTCTACATCGATTCGCCGCTGGCAGTGCCTTTCGACGATACGGTCGCGTGACTTTTACCTCATGCGCTTTGCCCGCATCGCGCCCCTCTTCCTCACCTTGCTGGTCGTACTGAGCGCATTGCATTTGCTGGGAGTGAAGCATTTCGTTGTCTCGAGCAAAGTCGGTGGCCTGGGCGGTGCGCTGTTTGCGGCACTCACTTTTCATACTGGCTGGCTGGAGGCGACGCGTGATTATCTGCCAGGCAACTGGGATATTCTCTGGTCTCTTTCGGTCGAAGAGGTGTTCTACCTCTTCTTTCCGCTGGCCTGTCTAGTGCTGACTCGTGGGAAGACCCTGGTGATGCTTCTTATCAGCCTGGTTGTGCTCGGACCGCTTGCTCGCACCATCTTCACGCAGCATAATCCTGTGTGGCGGGAGTACTCGTATCTTGGCGGCATGGATTCGATCGCACTTGGCTGTCTCACGGCTCTCCTGCTTGCGCACTCGACTCTTTCACGAAGAATTATCTGGATGCTCGCGGGGTGCGGGCTGGCAATGGTGGCCTTCTGTCTTACCTGCCAGCCGCAGCTTGAAAGACTTGGATTGCAGCGAAGCGGCCTGGCGATGAGTGTTCTCGCCGTCGGCGCCTGCATGCTGATTGCTGCTTCATCGGAGACCAGATGGCAGGCCCCGCGGATCCTTCGGCCACTGCTGGTTTACGGGCGCCGAAGCTACGAAGTCTATCTAACGCACATGTTCGTCGTTTACGGATGCTTTGAGTTGTTCCTGCGAGCCGGCAAGCCCGTGCGATATGTGCCACTGCTTTTTGTATGCGTTCTTGTTCTGGCAGGTGCGCTGGGCGAGATAGTTGCCAGGTACTTTTCAGAACCCGCGAATGACTGGCTGCGCCATCGCTTTGGCGACCGGCCGCGAACTCTCAGCTCTGTTATACAGCCGGAGTAGCGAGATCCAAACTGCGGAAATAGCGCTGCGCGAAAGCGACGTCTTTCATAATCTGCGCCTTCAGGGCTTCAGGCGTTGGCCACTTGCGTTCTTCGCGGATACGGACGAGAAAATGAAGACGCAGATTTGTGTCTTCGCGCAGTTCCAGCGCCTCACCACGGGATGGATCATAATTGAGCAGATAGCTTTCGACGGCGAAAGAGTCCTCGCCAAAGGTAGGCCGGTTGCCAACGTTTGTTACCGCGTTAAAGCAGCGATCGCTGACTTCAAGACGGGTGACGTAGACGCCGTTCGCCGGCAGCAGTTCAGGATAGGCCGCGAGATTGATCGTGGGTACCAGCAGCCTTGTTCCGATGCCTCGTCCGCTCGCCGGCGATGCTTCCACATAAAAGCTGCGACCCAGCAGCCAGCGGGTTCGTCGCAGATCGCCTTCCGCAATCTTTTCGCGGATAGAGCTGCTGCTGACCACCATGCCATGCACATGCTGCGCCGAGTAGACGGCGACGCTGAACCCGAGTTCTCGACCAAACGCTGCCAACTCCGCTGTACCCGCGGTTGCATCTTTGCCGAAGCGAAAGTTGTCGCCCTCGTGCACCTCGATCGCACGTATGCCGCGTGCGAGGACCATATCCGCGAACTCATAGGCAGGCGTTTCCGCGAAGGCCTGTGTAAACGGCAGCACGATGGTTGCATCAATGCCGGTCGTCGCCAGCAAGTCTAGTTTGGAAGCAAGCGGCGTGATGAGTTTGAAAGGTGTCCCCGGCCGCAGGATGCGGATGGGATGAGGGTCAAACGTGAGTGCAATAGCTTTTGCGTTCCTTCCGCGAGCGCGATCGAGCACCTGCGCGAGTACATAGCGGTGGCCGCGGTGTACGCCATCAAAGTTGCCGATTGCGGCGACTGTGGCTCCAAATTCCTTTGGAATGACTTCGAGGCTCTTGAAGATCTGCATGTCAGAGCTCAATTGGAATGCGCAAGCCGTCGTATGCCAGGTGAATGGGTGCAGGCAATTCCATTTCAGTTTCAGCGTGCAGAATGTCGTGGGACATATGCGTGAAGTAAGCGACACGTGGATGCAGCTTTTCTACCCAAGCCGCAGCTTCGTCGATGTTGGCATGCGACGGATGCGGCGTCTTGCGCAAAGCATCGAGGATGACGACATCAATGCCTTCGAGCAGCGCCAGACTACTCGCCGGAATACGATTCATGTCAGTCAGATAGGCAGCGTTGCCGAAGCGAAAGCCGGCAACTTCCAAGTCTCCGTGGAGCAGTGGAATGCGTACAAAGTGTGCCCCGGCAATGTCGACAAAAGCATCCAGGCGGTGCAGATCAACCCTGGCCTTGTTGGGGTAGGGCGAATCCGGAGAGAAGGTGTAGTCGAAGATCCTCTCCAGGATCAGCGCCGTACTATCGTCGGCGTAGAGTGGGATCTTCGCCTTCTTACCCTGTGTGTCTTTAGCGAGAAATGTGAGCGGCCGCAAGTCATCAAGACCCAGAATGTGGTCGGCATGCGAATGTGTATAGAAAACTGCGTCGATATCGCGGATGTGCTCGCGGAGAGCCTGTTCGCGGAAGTCCGGCCCGGTATCGATGATCACGCGACGCGACTTGCCGCCATGCTCCCACTCAATTGCGATCGATGGCCGCAGACGGCGGTCGCGCGGGTCTGCCGAAGTGCAGACGCGGCAGGTACAGCCGAGCGTCGGCACGCCCATTGAGGTGCCACTACCCAGGATCACGATCGTTGCTTGCATGCAGAGTGGCCGCTTCGCAATTCTAGGCGCGGAAGCCCGGCTTTCCGCCCATCCCCTGCGCTGCGGGACTTTGCGCTGAACTGGCGATGGCATTGGTAATTTCGAGAAAGCTCATACGCAGTTCAAACAGAGCATTCTGTAACAGGCGTTGTTCTTCTTCGGTAGTGTTTCCCTTTACCTTGTCTGCCAGGACCGAAAGCATGTCGATACTCTGACGCGCCCCGAGGATATCCACCCGCGGCTGTTCGCCCGGTTGCCCCCCAGCGCCCAACTGGATGGCCGCGGTCATGTATAGGGACTGTACCAGCCGGTCGAAGGTCATTGGTCCAACCGCACGTGCCTTCGGATTCTGCTTGGCGACGAGTTCATCAAGAGTGCGTGTGGATTCCTGGTAAGCCGCATGCTGTTCGGCGGCTTCCGTATCGGTAGGCTCCGGAATGAGGCCGGTTTCGTCGCCTAGCTCTTCTTCCAGTGCATGTGCGGAGGGTTGCTGGGAAGCACCGTTAGTACTCGTGGATACGGGCACTGCGCTTTGTTCAGGATGTGCTGCCTCGTGGGCGGCTGCTTCCTGTGCCGGCGATTGCGCCGGACTCGGTTCAGAGGGTACTTCGGAAGCCGTCACGCCGGGACGAAGCGCTCCATCTGTCGTAAATTTCCGGCGATCTGTAACGGTGAATAGCGGCGCTTTCTCTGAGTCGGCCATGAGGAATCCAGTCCTTGAAAAGTTGAGGTGCATGATGCTGTATGGAGCGAAAAGTTTTCGGTTAGAAAGAAATAGCCGGTGGTTGCTCCAGCGCTACAGCTGTCCCACCATTGTAGGTCAGCGCTGCTGCCCGGGTCATGGCGTCGGTGCGGACGATGCCGACAGCGTATTGCAAAGTGCCGGCAGGTGTCTCGATAGAAACTGCGCTGGTCAATCGGCCAATGCTCACGCCGTCGGCCAGCAGGTCAGCAGGCAGTGTCGGTATTTCCCCCTGCAGTGAAAATTGACGCAAACCTTTATGGACGGCACCTCGTGAGCGGATGCGCTCGACAATTTCCTGCCCCAGGTAGCAGCCCTTGTTGAAGTTAAGCGCCCGTACCTGGCTGGTCTCCTGCGGAAGGTCACGATCGTTGATATCGACGCCATACAGGGGAAGGACTTCAACGATACGTAAAGCCTCCAAAGCCTCGATCCCGCAGGGTTCTACGCCTTTCCTGAGCAATGTCTCCCAGATAGACGACGCATCGGCTGGTGCACAGCGGATCACGTATCGCGGGGTCAGCATACCCTGCATCGCAACGATGGTGATCGCGAATCCGTCCATGCTGGCTTTGTTGAAGCGCTCAGGCGAGCCGCTCGTTGGCACAGGAGCGGACACGCCGACGGCGGCGAGTATCTGCTCCGCATGCGGGCCCGCGAGACCAACACTGTATGTGGATGCCTGCAGGTTTTCAAGCGCAACGTCGTCCATGATGATGAAGCGATCGAGATGCGCGATGATCGTCTCGGTTTGATCGTGGCTGGTTTCAAGCAAAAGCCGGTCTGGCTCGCGGTAGACAAAAGCGTCGCCCTGGATGCGGCCCTGTGCATTCAAGAAAAAGCTGTAATTGGCCTCGTACTCCGGCAACAGTTGCACGGCGTTCGTGACCATGCCACTCATCCAGCGCAAACGGTCTTCGCCGGTTACCTGGATGCACGTACGCCAGCCAAGATCAAACATGCCGGTCGTCCGCAGCAGCGCTTTCAACTCCACGGAGAGGCTGGTAAAGCGAGAGACTGTCTGCACGCCACAGAAGCTCGTCAATGGCAACTGAGCATCTGGAGTCTGCAGAGTGGCAGCGAGGATTGTGGGTCGAATCAACGGGGAAGTGGGCTCTTCAAGAGACATTACGCCCGCTGCAACGTCAAAATTTGAGGCATCGCTCATAGCAGAAACACTGGTTCGATTATAGCCTTGCAGGCAGGCATCGTTCTTTTGAGCGCGCGGTGCGCTGACAGCAGTGCACCAGGCCACGTGAAGGGACGACCCCAACATGATCCATAGAAGGATGATCCACAGATTTCGCCGCACAACCGCCGGCCTCGTCCCGCTTTTACTGGCCAGCGCGTGCACCATCGGGCTGGCCCAGGCGGCCGCTGCTCCAGTTGACAGGCCGCCACAGGCGCCAGCCGCTACTCCGCCACCAGCCGCCGCTCCGCGAAAAGAGACGCGGATGACGGCCAGCCAGGCAAAGGAACTCTTCCGTTCCGTCGACCAGATTACCCAGTTCGCGAGCCAGGATTCCGGCTATCCCTCGAAAGGCAGCGTCAAACGCAAGCTGGTGACGCGGGATGAAGTCGAGCGGTACATTACGGCCAAGTTTCATGAGGACAAGGACACGCAGAAGGTTGAGCGCTCAGAAATTGTGTTGAAGAAGTTCGGTCTGCTCGATCGGGATTTTCAGTTGCAGCCCTTTCTGGTCAGCCTGCTCAGGGAGCAGGTGGCCGGCTACTACGACAGCAAAACGAAGACGGTAAATCTGCTTGACTGGATTGCTCCGGATGAACAGAAGCCGGTACTGGCGCACGAGCTGACGCACGCGCTGCAGGATGAGCATGTCGACCTGGAGAAGTGGGGCGACAAGAGCATGGAAGGCCTGTCGCGGACGGCTGAGAGCGATAGCAAGCACCTGGAAACGGATGAAGAAGATACTGCCCGCGATGCCGTGGTGGAAGGCCAGGCGATGGCAGTTTTTGTTGACTGGGGTTTGCGCGACCGCAAAATGACAATTCGCAACCTGCCGAACATCGAAGCAGCGGGTGCGGGCGATGACGCCGCATCGGCGGGTGATTCGCCGGTATTGGCGCGAGCGCCGCTGTTGTTGCAGCAGTCTCTGCTGTTTCCTTATCGTGAGGGGCTGAACTTCGAGCAGGTATTGCTACAGGATAAGGGCACCGAGGCGGCATTCGCAGGAACCCTTGACCGGCCGCCATCGACCAGCTGGGAAGTCATGAATCCGAAGGCCTACGAGGCAGGCAAAACCCCCACTCTGCTGAGGATGCCCGATGTTCATCCACTCATTGACGCCCGATACGAACCATATGATGTCGGCGCAATGGGCGAACTTGATGTGCGTATGTTGACCGAACTTTTCGGTGGCAAGCCAGTCGGTGCTGCGATGGCTGCCCAATGGGATGGGGGACTTTACTACGCGGCCCAGAGCAAGGACGCCAAGACAGCGGAGGAGAGAGCAAGAACGGGTGCCGTCGCCATTTTCTATCTCTCGCAATGGAAAACAGAGGGAGCAGCGGCCAAGTTCGCGGCTCTTTATGCCGAAGCGCTCAACAAAAAGTACTCCAGCGTGAAGAGGGATGATGCCGAGTCGTCCGGCATCCGCGAGAGCATATACAACACTGAGGAAGGACCGGTGCTGATCGCCATGTCCGGCAAGGATGTTTTCGTGAGCGAAAGCTTTGACCTGCCGCTTGCGCGCAAATTGCAGGTTGTGCTGGTGGGCGCTCAGAGCACTGGCGAGCAGGAGAATGCCTTAAAGCCTCAATCACCCGAGTTGATCACATCGCTGAGCCGCTATCTTTGCAGCTACGGAGTGATGCGAGCGGCTCTGCGCCACTGACGCGCGGGCGGCATTTATACTGATCTTTCGTGAACGCAAGGAGTCGGATCCATTGCAGCAGGCAGAAATCGGCATCATTGGCGGCAGCGGATTGTATTCCATGCCCGGACTCACCGAGGTTGAAGAGCAGGTCGTTGAGACGCCGTTTGGGGACCCATCGGATGCGTTCATCCTGGGATTGCTCGAAGGGCGTCGGGTGGCATTTCTGGCACGGCACGGCCGCGGCCACCGCATCCTGCCCTCCGAACTGAATTTTCGCGCGAATATTTATGCGATGAAGAAGCTGGGTGTCCAGCGCATCGTATCTGTGTCCGCTGTTGGGTCGTTGAAGGAAGAACACAAGCCGACGGACTTCGTGATTCCTGATCAGTTCATCGATCGCACTTTTGCGCGGAATGCCACGTTCTTCGGTGAGGGCATTGTTGCGCACGTCGGTTTCGGTGATCCGGTATGTGCAACGGTCGCAGGCGCCATTGCATCAGCATGCAAAACGATCGGCGTTGTCGGCAAGAAAAATGGTACGTATGTCTGCATGGAAGGGCCACAGTTTTCGACCCGTGCGGAGTCAAATCTGTATCGTAGCTGGGGCGCGGACGTAATTGGCATGACGAACCTGCAGGAAGCGAAGCTCGCGCGCGAAGCCGAGATCTGCTATGCGACGATGGCCATGGTTACGGATTACGATTGCTGGCGTGCCGGTCATGACGATGTCACGGTCGAACAGATTGTCGCGGTGATCCACCAGAATGCGGAGAATGCAGCCAAGGCCGTTAGCGCGGCCGTTGCCGCAATGCCGGAGGAACGAGCCTGTGCCTGTACCTCGGCCTTGCAATATGCGGTCTTGACCAGTCATGATGCGATCCCGCCGTCGACGAAAAAGAAACTCGCCCTGATCATTGGTAAGTACATCTCGTAGACATTTCGGCCCAGCCAGTTCAATAGATTTCACGTAGAAAGATATAGGAAGATCATGGCAATCCTTGTAGTCGGCAGTGTTGCATTTGACAGCCTGGAAACACCACACGGCAAGCGCGAACGCTGTTTAGGTGGAGCAGCGACACACTTTGCTCTAGCTGCCAGTTTCTTTACGGACGTGCGCGTCATCGCAGTGGTTGGGGAAGACTTTACTGCAGCCGAAGAGGCAGTGTTTACCCGCCGCAATATAGATACCCGCGGCATTGAACATCTGCCGGGCAAGAGCTTCCACTGGAGCGGCTCGTATCTGAAGAACCTGAACGAGGCCGAAACCCTGAACACGGAGTTGAATGTTTTTGAGACGTTCTCCCCGAAGATTCCCGAAGCCTATCAAGACAGCGAATACCTTTTTCTTGCGAACATCGATCCTGTGCTGCAGGCAAATGTGCGCCGGCAGATGCCGCAGGTGAAGCTGGCATTCGGCGACACCATGAACTACTGGATTACCGGCCATAGCGAGAATCTTGCCAAGGTGTTGACCGGGCTTGATGGTCTACTGATTAACGATGGCGAAGCGAAGTTGCTGGCGCACGAAAGCAATCTGGTTCTTGCCGCGCGAAAAATCCAGGCCATGGGACCTAAGACGCTCATCATCAAGCACGGCGAATATGGTGCGACGGCTTTCTTCGCGAACAACCCGTCGAGCAGCGTGCACCAGACCCAGCCGTTTCGCGCACCTGCGCTGCCGCTCGACTCCGTCGTTGACCCTACTGGCGCCGGTGATTCGTTTGCAGGCGGCTTCTACGGCTACATTGCATCCCAGGGCCAACTGACACCGGCAGTGGTGAAACGGGCAATGTTCTACGGGGGTGTCATGGGCTCGTTCGCTGTTGAGAAATTTGGCACAGAGCGCGTGCAGGCACTTACACGTGACGAGATCGACGCCCGCTTCGCCATCTTTGAGGAGCTTTCGCACCTTGAGTAGACTGCGGCCCGCGTCAACATCGCGTGTTGTCGAAACGATGACGGCGGATGTTGATGAACGCACCAGGTTAAATCACGAACGTAGCGTCGTCAGATTAGTGGCAATGTTGCTGACCATGGGCGCCCTGGTCTACTACGCCGGGCACGGTTACCTGCTGCTCTATGGGGATGCGGTCGCCCATCTGCATATTGCGCGCCGCGTCTTCGATTCGCTGAATCCAGGCTTTCGGCAGTTGGGTTCGGTCTGGCTGCCTCTGCCGCATCTGTTGTTGATGCCGTTTGTGCAGAAGATGGCCTGGTGGCAGAACGGCATGGCCGGCGCCGTCCCGTCCATGGTCAGTTACGTGGCAGGCTGTATCGGCATCTATCGGCTGTCGCGCCTTTGGATGTCCCCGGCATATGCAGCTATTGCCGTAACGTTTTACGCGCTGAATCCCGGCTTGCTTTATTTCTCAACAACCGCTATGACCGAGCCGCTTTTTCTGGCGGAGATGATCTGGGCGGCCGTTCTGCTGGTCGAGTTCGGGGAGGCGTTGCGCGAATCCTCTAGTAATCTGGCGTCGCGGCTTCTGCTTTATCTTGGCGGCGTGCTGGTAGCGGCTGTCCTTACAAGGTATGACGGTTGGATCTATGCGGCGGTGGCATGGTTAATTGCGACTGTCCTGATGTTTCGTATGTGGGATTCAAAGGATAGAAAAACAGGCGCATGGCTCCTGTTTACTACCCTGGTCGTTGCCGCGCCCCTGTTTTGGATCGCCTATAACGCTAAACAGTTTCATGACCCTTTTGACTTTTTGCGGGGCCCTTATTCGGCAAGAGCGATCGATCTTCGTACGACCAAACCTGGATCGTCACACTATCCTGGCTTTCGCAACATGCGCATTGCCGCACTTTATTTTTTTAAGGCGGCCAAGCTCGGAGCCGTGTGGCCGCTCTTTGAAAAGCTGCTGGTAGTGCTGACCATCGCAGGAACATATGTTGCCTGCCGGTCGCCTCGCGGCGCGTGGATCACGCTACTGTTATGGCTGCCTCTACCCTTTTATGCGTACTCGATCGCCTACGGTTCGGTACCAATCTTCATTCCCGTGTGGACGCCTTTCTCTTTCTACAACACCCGCTATGGCATGGAAATGATCCCTGCCTTCTCGCTGTTTACTGCGTTTGCGTTTCTCGCGATCAGCCGCTTCAGTCCTGCTATTGCACGCTGGACGCCACTCGCAGCGATCGTGCTTATCCTGGCGAACTCCGCTGCCCTGCTGCATGCCAAGCCACTCGTGTTTCGCGAGGCGATGGCCAACGGTCGGACGCGGATTGCCTTTGAGCGCGCACTTGCCGCTAAACTGCAGGACCTGCCGAGGGGCGAACGCGTATTGATGTACACCTCTGCGCATGTAGGGGCATTGCAGCAGGCCGGTGTTCCGTTGAAGAATACTGTGAATGAAGGTGACTGGCTGCTGTGGCAGAAAGCCTTGGGGGCCCCGGCGAACGCTGCTCCGTGGGTCGTAGCGATTGACGGAGATGCGGTGACGGATGCTATCAAGCAGCATCCTGAAAACCTTGATCTGCTCAGCGTAACCTGTGGACTTGAGCAGGGCTGCGCGCGCATCTACCACTCCAAGGTGCCGAGTGCCGGGGT
>CAZZXL010000041.1:919-30840 GCA_964658035.1 uncultured Acetobacteraceae bacterium | reverse complement strand
GTTTCTGCGGCAGATGCCGGGCCGGCTGTGCGGGGAGACGAAGGACAAGAATGGCCGGCGTGGTTTTGTACTGACGCTGTCGACGCGCGAGCAGCATATTCGCCGTGAGAAGGCGACGTCGAACATTTGTACCAACCAGGCCCTGGTGGCGCTGATGGCGACCATCTTCATGACGGTTTATGGCAAGGAGGGCATACGCGACCTGGCCATCCACAACCTGGCAAAGGCGGACTATGCGGCGAAGACCATTTCGGCGGGAAGCGATGCGAAGCTGCTGTTTACGGGCGCGCCGCGCTTCCATGAGTTTGTGCTGCAGACGACAACGGATCCTGAAGAGTTGAACGCGCAGCTGCTGGAACAGAAGATTATCGGCGGTCTACCGCTGGCCCGCTGGTATCCGGAACTGGGGCATGCGACGCTGTGGTGTGCGACGGAGCTGACGAGCAAGGAACAGATTGACCATGCTGCTTCAGTTGTCACGAAAACAACGGCCGCGGAAAAAGTGCTGGCGCGCGCATAGAAAGGGCATCTGAAATGGCAGCTACAGTGATTGATACAGACAAGATCCTCGCCCCCGATTCAGAAAACACAAAGCCGACGCCGTTTGTCGGCACACGGCACAAAGTTTCTTCGCACCTTACACAGAATGAAGCGCTGATTTTCGAGAAGTCGTCGCCGGGTAAGAAGGCGTATCGGCTGCCGCCGCTCGATGTGCCGGAAGTCGACGTAAAGGCACTGCTGGGAACGGCGACGCGGGAAGACATGGGCTGCCTGCCGGAGTTGAGCGAGATAGAAATTATCCGCCACTTTACACGGCTCTCGACCTGGAATTACGCCATTGACCTCGGCATGTATCCGCTGGGCAGTTGCACGATGAAGTACAACCCGCGCGTGAATGAAATGGTTTCGCGGCTTGAAGGCATCGCCGAAGCACACCCTTACCAGCCGGAATCACTTTCGCAAGGTTCGCTGCAGATTATCAAGCTGCTGCAGGAGTGCCTGATTGAAATAACGGGCATGGACAACATCACCATGCAGCCCGCTGCGGGCGCGCATGGTGAGTTTACGGGCATCCTGCTGGCGCGCGCGTACCACCAGGCGCAGGGCAATGCGCGGCGCAAAATCATCGTGCCTGATTCTGCCCACGGTACCAACCCGGCGACGGCCGCGCTCTGCGGCTATGAGGTTGAAAACCTGCCGTCGAATACGCATGGCATGGTGGACGTATCGCGGTTGGCGCAGATGGTGACGAACGAGACAGCTGCGCTGATGCTGACGAACCCGTCGACCATTGGTGTGTTTGAAAGTGAGATCCACAAGATTGCTGACGTGCTGCATGAGAAGGGCGCGCTGCTCTACATGGATGGCGCAAACATGAATGCGCTGGTGGGCAAAACGCGTCCGGGTGACTTCGGCGTCGACGTCATGCACTTGAACCTGCACAAGACTTTCTCAACGCCGCATGGCGGTGGTGGGCCGGGGTCGGGGCCGGTGGCCTGCAAGAAGATCCTCGAACCGTTTCTGCCGACCCCGGTGGTGGTGGAAGGCGCGGATGGCATGCTGCGTTTCGATTACGATCGTCCGCAGTCTGTCGGACGTGTGCGTATGTTCTATGGGAACTTCGGGATGTTTGTGCGGGCGCTCGCGTACATCCTGGCGAATGGTCCGGATGGCCTGCGGCAGACGACGGAAGATGCTGTACTGAATGCAAATTACATCCGCAAGAAGCTGGAAGGGTATTACGAACTTCCCTACCCGACGCCGTCGATGCATGAAGTAGTTTTCAGCGATCGCAAGCAGCAGGCGAAGGGATTGAAGACCGGCGACCTGGCCAAGCGGCTGATCGATTATGGATTCCATCCGTACACTGTTTCGTTTCCGCTGATTGTGCCGGGAGCGTTGATGATCGAGCCGACCGAGAGCGAATCGAAGGAAGAGCTTGATCTATTCATCGACGCCATGCAGCAGATAGCGCGCGAGGCGGAAGAGAATCCGGAGATCATTCTGACTGCTCCGCATGCCACGCGGATTTCGCGACTGGATGAGACGACAGCGGCGCGGAAGCCGATTCTTCGCTGGAAGCCGAAGGCGTAAATGGTGCCGCAGCGATAGATGCGCACCCTCGGCTATCCGGCTGCGACTTCCACGGATGGAATCAGCGGTCAGGGTATTGCTTAGGGCGCATGTCCTGCTAAAGCGAATTGCCTGATGCTATGGTGTATCCGGCTGGATACAAGTTGGCCTTCTCTTGGCAAAGAGGCCCATGTTCATCGCCTCTTCGCTCTACACTTTCAGGTAATTTGCTTTCAATCGCTGAGCGCCTGCCCGGTTTGTTGTAGGAAATTTTTGCCTGACCGGTCGATAGGTTACGCCGATGAACTCTTTGATCAGCACGGCCCGCCAACTTGATACGCATGGCATTTCCATGTCCGACATCTTATCCGCGCTGTCCTTCGCGCTTGACCTGACAGAAGGTGCTGTTCCGGGGCATGCCCTGCGCAGCTGCCTGATCGGCATGCGTGTCGGTGCGCGAGCCCGCCTGTCTTCGAAGCAACTGGAGAGCCTTTACTACGCGCTGCTGCTGAAGGATGTGGGTTGCAGCAGCAACGCGTCCAGGATGTGCCAGATTATCGGCGGCGACGATCGCGCCATGAAAGCCGGCGTAAAGCTGCAGGACTGGACGAAGCCGCACCATCCGACAGCAACCATGGTGAAGCTTTTATGGCGAGAGGTATTGCCGAGTGGGAGCGCATTCGAGCGAGTGATGCGCATTGCGCAGATCGGGCTGACGCAGAATGAGCATAACAAAGAGATGATCACGCTGCGCTGCGATCGGGGCGCAGCGATCTTGTTGAAGCTGGGCATGAGTACGGATGCAGCGGATGCTGTCCGCTATCTTGACGAACACTGGGATGGTTCAGGCTATCCTGAGCGACGCCGCAAACACGACATTCCACTGCTGGCGCTGATTTGCTCGATCGCTCAAAATCTCGATGTATTTTCAACCGAGCACGGGACAACGGCGGCGATCGCCGTTCTTCAGGAGCGTGAAGGCCGGTGGTTTGATCCGGAGCTGGTGAAGATTGCCAGGGACTTGCATCGTGATGGCAGCCTATGGGTGGATTGTGCCCGCGGCGATGATGCTGAACGAACACGCATGGCGGTGAAGGCCGTGGCGCCAAACTCAATTGAGCTGGCGGCCGACCAGATCGATAACGTGTGTCTGGCCTTTGCCGAGGTGATTGATGCAAAGTCACCATTCACCTATCGACACTCAATGGGCGTGGCCGAAGCCGCATGCGGCGTAGCCGAGGTACTCGGTCTGCCGAAAGAAACCCGCGTACGAGTGCGGCGCTCTGCCCTGCTGCATGACCTGGGCAAACTGAGCGTGCCAAATTCAATTCTGGATAAGCCGGAGAAACTGAATCAAGAGGAGTGGGGAGTCATGCAGGGACACCCCGGCCTGAGCCGCAGCATCCTCGAACGGGTTACTGCCTTCAAGGAGCTTTCGGTGATTGCCGGCAATCATCATGAACGACTGGATGGCACGGGATATCCTGACAGGAAATCGGCAAATCTGCTTTCGTTGGAATCGAGAATCCTCTCGGTGGCCGATGTGTACGGCGCCCTGGCAGAGGACCGGCCGTATCGGCCGATGCTCGACCTGGGAGAGATTACGGCGATCATGTCAAAGGATGTGCCGGGCCGACTGGACCCCGCGTGCTTCGAAGCTTTGATTCAATTCGCATCGCGCAAAGGGCAGCTTTCTATCCAGCCAGGGTTGGGGCCGCATCTCCCGGCTGTAGCGTCCGCTTAAATGCCGGGGCGGCTCTTGTTCCCTGCCCCTTAGGGAAGATCGCATCAATCTCGGTTGATCTAACCACGCTGCAGTCATTTCCGTATACTCGCCCGGTTCTGCGCGATGGGCGATGTCCACGCCGGCGCGGCTGATGGACTAGCAGGGCCTTCGACTAACGCCCCTGTTCATCCTTTTCTTCAAACATTTTGCGTTCCGATGCTCACTTCACTGCGTATAAGCGAGTGAAGGCAATTGAGGCTGAGCTTGGGACCTGAACATTTTCCGACGCTGCTTCGCAAACACCAGGCAATGGTCTTCTCGATTGCGCTGCGGGTAGCCGGTGACCGTGGTGCAGCCGAAGAAATTGCGCAGGATGTGTTCATGGAACTGCACGCGAAACTGGCCGAGCTCACGACGGCGGAGCATGTTCTGTACTGGCTTCGCCGAGTGGCTTCTCATCGTTCGATTGACTGGATCCGGCGGAGCAGCGGGACGCAGGAAATCGGCATGGATGAAGCGACGCTTGAAGGCCTGCGCGAGCTGGTGGCGGAGAAGGAAGGGGGCGATCCGTTGTTGAGCCGCTACCTGCACCAACTACTGGCTTCACTGCCACCGGTACAGCGCAGCGTACTGGTTCTCCGCTACCAGGAGGACCTGTCGCCGGATGAAATTGGGGCTTTATTGCAGATGCCGGTCGCGACGGTAAAGAGCCACCTGCAGCGCACCTTGAAGCTACTGCGGGTGAAGGCAGAAAGGATGCTGCGATGAACGAAGAACTGGAAAGCATCATGGCTGATGGGAAGCTGGAAGCTGCAAGCGAAGCGGCATTGCGGGCGGCGTTGCGGCCGGAAGAGCCACCCGCCGACTTTGCTGCCAGGATACTGGCCCGCGTTGGACGGCAGGGTGAGCAGGCATCAAGAGAGGGTCGCCGGGAAAACGGGATGATTGCAGACCGGCGGCAAGGGCCTATGAGCATGCAGGCCCACTTTGCCAAGGCAGCAGTGCTGCTGCTTGCCGTTGTCGTACCGCTTGGTTGGCGGTTGCATCACCAGTCAGAGCTGGCGCGGGGCGAAGCTGCCAAACAACAGGTACTACTGGCCCTGCGCATTACCGGAACCCAGCTTCGCTCAATCCAGGAGCGCACACAGTCCATCCATGCCGGCAGTATGCCGAAGGGAGGTTCACAATGAAGCACATTATCTTCACAAGAGGGCGGGCATGCCTGCTGGGAGCGGCGGTTTCGCTGACGCCGACCCTGCACGCAGGCGCGCAGGGTAATTGCCTGCCGGGGGATATCGAAAAGTATGCGGCAAAAGCGTCTTCGCGATCGGACGTAAACCTGGATCGGAACATGCTTGGCTTTGCCGGGAATTTTCTAAACGAGAAAGATGATGGCCAGGCGCAGGCCAAACAGCTTGTGCGGCAGCTTAATTCCATCGTCGTGCACAGCTACGAGTTTGAGCAGCCGGGTGCATATAACGTGGCTGACCTGGACAGCATTCGCAACCAGTACAAAGGGGCCGACTGGTCGCATATCGTCAGTACCAGTGAGCATCCCAAGGGCAAGCCAGCGGAATCCAGTGATATCTGGATGCATATTGTGAATGGCAGGTCGACGGGGATGGTGATCCTGGCTGCCGAGGAAAAGGAGTTATCGTTTGTGTGCATCGACGGCACGCTCGACCCGAGCATGCTCTCGCACCTGAGCGGTCAGTTCGGGATTCCGCAGATAAGCGCGCCGGCCGGCGGAACAAAGAAACTTGTGGCGCCGGATGATGCGTCGGAGGCGAACCAATGATCCGGGCCGTCGCTACCTGCTTTCTGGCCGCCATTCTGCCGCTGCCTGTCCTGCATGCGGACCGCGACTTTAACGACTTTAACCAGGCCGTCTCCTCCATTGAAAATGCTTACCATGTCCATCGCCAGCACATCCCCCTGATTGGACTGGCCAGCTTCTGCGCACATGTCGCTACCGGTGGCGCCATCAAGGGGATTAACATCGCTTCGTTTGATGACGGCACAAAACTGCCTGAAGGTGCAGATTTGCCGGCACTGCTGAAGAAGACCCTGGGCTCCTCGTGGTCATTGATCGTTGAAACCCGCAGCAGGAAAGGCGAACAGGATGCGATTTACGCGCATCCGCATGGGCACCGTATGACGCTGCTGATCGCTTCGTATGACGCGGGCGAATTGTCTGTGGTGCGCACCGACCTGGACGCAGACCACCTGAGAAGGTGGATCCATCAACGGATAGATCATCATGCTGAAACGGATTAGGGAAGTTCTGATGAACGTTCCCCTCGGCGGCTAAAGCAAGTTTTCTCATGACAGTGTGTTTCTCGGGAGCTTCAAGATGGGGCTTTTGACCGAGAATGTACCTGCAGGTCGTCTCCGGTCATTCCAATGGTGTCAAAGTTCTTGGTGGCGGGTGCTTTTAGGGCTGGTTGTTCGTGTTTTCCGGATGTACCCTGCGAAGGGTCTTGAAAGGACATACGCATGAAACTGAATGGTTGTAAGTATCCACTTGCCATTGTGGCGATAGCTTCAAGCATGATGATGAGCACCGGCCTGCTGGCACAAAGCACGATGGGGTCGGCCCAGTCAGGCTCGATGTCAGGTTCCACGATGTCGGGATCGACGATGGCATCATCCAAGGCGATGCCCACAGACGCGCAGATTGCGGATGCCAAGGCAAAGGGCATGGTCTGGGTGAACACCGGCACCAAGGTTTATCACAAGGACGACCAGTTTTACGGCAAGACCAAGCATGGTCAGTTCATGAGCGAAGCCGACGCGCAGAAGATGGGCGCTCACATGGCGAAGGCGTCACCGGCAGGCAAGAAGCCGGCTGCGTCAAGCACCATGGCTGCACACTAAAGCAGTCATGCTGATCAGTCCGGCAGGGTTGTACGAGTAGGGATCCTACCAACAAAGCGGCCATCCTGGTGAAAGACGACAAGCCATGATGGCCGTTTCTGCATCTCTTCGTTCATCACATCTGCGGTCGCAGGTTGAGAATATTGGCAAGAGATTGAAGGGCATGAACATGAGTTTTCTATCCGGCATCGGGGACATTCTGAAGCAATACGCGGGCGGCAGCACGCCATCCGGCAATCCTGAAGAGCATTTCGACCAGGTGGCGCACAATGTGCCCACGTCGAGCATGGCGGGGGGTTTGGCGGCAGCCCTGGGTTCAGGAGGAGCGAGCGGGTTTGGCCAGATGGCTTCCAGGCTGTTCGCGAACGGCAACAGCGGCGCCCAGGCAGGGATGCTGGGAACGCTGCTGGCGGCTGCGGGGCCATCGGTGCTGGCGCAGTTCTCGCAGAGCCATCCTGGCTCGCCGCTGACTGGCATGCTGCAGCAGGGGCAGACAACCATGACGCCGCAACAAGCTGCCGCTGTCGATCCGAACGAGGTTCAGGCACTTGCCGCCAACGTCCACCAGGAGAATCCCGGGATCGTTGACAGGATCAGCGAGATTTATGCTGAACATCCAACCGCTATCAAGGCGCTTGGCGCCGGTGCGCTGGCCATCGCGATGAAACACATCAGCGAGAACCAGAACGCTTAAGCAAGCATTTGGCTGGTATGCACGGACTTCCCGGTGGCCCATGGTGAGCTGGACCTGACGCCGGAAAGCGAGCGCGCGGCTTCAAGGTGCGGGCAGCGCCTCGAGGCCGCGGATCACCTGCGACTCCATTTCGATCCGCTTGTCGGAATAGGAGTGATCGGTTGCGAGATGTGCCGTCAGGATGCGATCATTGCCCTCAGCAGAGACAGCCGAGGCTAGTTTTTCCGCCGGCTCAGCCAGACCATCATCGGATGTCACGATCAGCAGCGGGGTCAACTTTAGTCCTGCCGCATCGCGTGCCAGCGACCACTCAGGATGCGCCATCAACTCTGCGGCAAGACCGTCCGGCGTGCAGCCTGCCAGGGGAGCCATACCTTCGGCCGCCAATGCTTTCGAGAGACCAGCCAGCAGTTGCGCTTTCGCTGCCGGAGACGCACCGGCCGGCGGCTGCGCACGCCCGGCCATGTCCGCGGCAGAGATGACGCCGGCAGCGAGAACCTTGTCGTCATGGGCTGCGAGATAGAGCGCGATCATACCGCCCATACTGTGTCCAAAGACGACGAGGTGGGCAGGATCAGCGCGTAAACGCTTCGCCGTTGCCGGCTCGCGGAGATAGGCAAGCGCACTCTGCGCGTCTTCAATCGAATGCTGAAAGCTGAATGTACCGGGCGAGCCCCAGCTGCCGCGATAGTCGAAGTAGAGAACGTTCCAGCCGTCGCGTCGAATAGCCTGCGCCAGGTCGAGGTTCTTTTCGTTGCCGGGAAAGCCATGCAGCATCACGACTGTCCCGTGCGGCCCGGCACCGGCGGCTTCATAGAAAAGGGCATTGAGCATGGAGCCATGGCTGGGGAGCTGAAAGGCTTCCATCGCGGCAGGAGCAGCCTTGTCCTGCGCCGGATCAGTGGTGATGGCTGCAGGGGCCTGTGCCACAAGCGGCAGCGCGAGCAGTATGGAGGCAAGAAGAAGGACTGTTTGACGCATGCATGATTCTGCCGGAGTCGTTGGCGGTCAGGCAAATCTATTTCGAGGAATGTTGGTGCAAGCGGCTCACATGATCGACCGCTGAAACTCCGAAGCAGCGCTTCGAAACACTGAGAAGTTCTGGCAAGTTTGCCTCGATGAATACTGCTCGTTGTTCATTCTGCTGTGCGGGGTGGATGAGGATTGAAGGTCGTACTCACAGGGTTGCTTGTGTCAATGGTCTCTTTCCTATCTCGGCCAGTCCCAGGACCTGAAACTCGCCTTCGTAGCCTTCTATGTCTTCCGCGATTTCGTTGGACCCGCCGCGCCAGGCGGTCAGACCTGCGTGGAGTAACGCTGTTCCCACGGCTAGAAATGCGAGACGCGGAAGATGGCTTTCGATTTGTCGTTCGACTGCGATAACAGCTTCGACAAAGAGTGGAAGTATGCCGACATACATCGTCAGAACGATCGGCAGACTGGTTTTTCCAGGCAGCCGCGGCTGGCTGAAGGGCACGCTTTGCATGAAAATGAAAGCTCCGTCTGTCAACAAAATGCTCAGGCTGATGCCGCAGACTGCCTGGACAAGCAAGATCTGCCAACCGGCCTGGGTGGCAGCGAACACGGTAACAATGATCATGGCTAGGCAGAGGGAGCAGGCGAGTGCCCACTTCCGTGCCGCGTTCGCGGCGTTATTCATTGGCACACCGGGGATGCGAAAAACCCATCCCGCGGATAGGGCCTGCGGGAAGGTAAACGCCGTGCGTAAACCGCCTGTCGCCCAGAACAGGAGCAAGGGCATGACGGCATGCATACCTCTGCCTGAGAGTGCCGGCACAAGCTTCCCGGCGGCAGGACGGAAAGTGACCGCGCAGGCCACGGCCAGAGCCAGGCCAGTCCCACAGTACATGGACAGATACACCTGGTAGCGGTTGCCGCGCGCGATGGTCTGGCCAATGAAGTGAAAGACTGCACGTTCGGCAGGTGGGCGAATGACCGCGTGCACAAGCCTATCGAGCCAGCGCGAGGGAGGTCCGGGCTGACGCGAGCCTCCTTCAATGGCAAGTTTGCGCATCTTTGCCCAGGCAGTTGGATAGGTAAGCAGCATGATGGCTGCATCGATGAACGTCGCCCTGATCGCATACTGTGTAAAGGGCGCGGCGAACGAAGGGGCCGCTTTGCCATGGAACAACTGCTCATACATGCCGAGGAACCAGAACGGGGGGATCCAACGGACCCAGCCGTGGGGAGAGGCGAGCAGCGCCGGCAGTGTCTCAACGTATTCTGCGTAATGCAGAAAGAGCAGTACCAGGGCGGCGACAGAGAGCATCTGCAGGAGCGGCGAGACGAGGCGGACGCGTGCTGCTCCTAGAAGACAGAGGAGCAAGCCGCCGATCGCGAGAAAGAACAGGGCCGCGCAGACGCCGGCACACAAACCGGCAACGGCATGTGCGTACATCTGCCGGAAAGGAAAGCCAGGGCTAAGCAGCGGCAGGATTCCGGTTCCAAAGACATTGCCGCTGAAGAGGAAGATGGAGAAGAAGGCGAGCAGCGCGGAGGCTTTGGCCGCGAGCATCTGCGCACTTTTGAGCGGCAGCGGGGTGAGGATGAGGAAGTCGATCCGGTCGGGGAAAAGCATCTCCCACTCGAAGACGCAGACGAGACCCATGCTGACGAATGAAAAAAGCACGAAGAAGTATTCGTCTTCAATGCGGCCCCATTGCGGCCTTGGCGGCTTGGGCGGATAGGCGAGCTGCAGGAAGAAGGCATAGATCAGTCCCGGCACGGCAACTGCGCATGCTGCACGCACGACCGAGATGAGAGTGTCCCCCTCTGTCTGCGTGGTGTCGTTGTCGAAAAAACGACGGAAGAAGTGTTTGAAGAGCATGAGGGTGGTCCGCGCGCATTCACGCATGCTGCACCTTCATGACCTCGACGATGTCCCGTGCGGCCTGACCGGTATCCGCCTGGTGGACCAGTTGAGCGAAGACGCTTTCAAGGGTTGGCAGGTGCAGAAGACGGGTGAGCTCGGCGGGAGAGGCATCCGCAACCACCTTACCCTTCGTGAGAACGATCACCCGCTCACACACGCGTTCGACTACTTCGAGCACATGCGAGATGTAAAGAACAGCCTTGCCCTCTTTCGCGAGGAGGACCAGCAGGTCTTTGAAGAGCCGGGATGAAACCGCATCCAGCCCCGACAGAGGCTCGTCAAAAATGAGCAGTGCGGGGTCATGCACAAGCGCGGCCGCGAGCAACACTCGCTGCTTCATACCTTTCGAATAATCCGACAGAGCCGAGTATTGCGCTGCCTCCAGTGAAAGCAGTCGAAGCAAGGTGCGGGCCTTATGCTCAATCAGCTTCTCGCTCATGCCACGCAGGCGCCCCACCAGTTGTAGATATTCGAGTCCCGAGAGATGGGTATAAACCTGTGCCTCCTCGGGCACATATCCCAGGTGTTTCCGGTAAGCCGGCAGATCTTCGTTGATATTCGTTCCCGCGAAAAGGACGCTTCCCCTGGTAGGCCGTATCATGCCGATCACCATCTTCACGGTCGTAGATTTTCCTGACCCATTGGGCCCGAGATAGCCAAGCACTTCGCCGGCTTTCAGTACAAAACTCACATCCTCAACCGCAGGAATACTGCGATAGCTTTTGGAAACGTGCTGGAGTTCGAGCATCTGGTGGACCGCCTATAGGCTATGTAGCGTACTACTACGTGTTAGCATACTACATAGTCCATGAGCAATATGAATCCTCGTCTCTCCCATACTGCCGCACTCATATTGAAGGCGCTTAGCCTTGGCTACTGCTTTGGCCTGGATGTGATGGAGATCACCGGCCTGCCGAGCGGGACGGTCTATCCAGCGCTCCGGCGTTTGGAACGAGATGAACTTGTCGCCTCAAAGTGGGAGCCGGAAGATGAGGCGGCGGCGAAACAGCGGCCGGCACGCCGCTATTATGAAGTCACCAAAAAAGGCAGGAGCGCTGCGCTTGCCGCCACTGAAAGATATCCCCTGCTCGCACATCTGGTCGCGGAGAAGCGCTCATGAGTCTTCCTGTTGCTCCGGCACCTCGGCATTTCGAACACAGGATTCTGGCTGGTGCGGCGAAGATAGTTCCCGCCGGAGAGCGCGACGACTGGTGCCGCGGGTGGCAGGCAGAACTCTGGTACCTGCATGATCGCTGCCGGAGACAACGCCGTGGTGGTCCCAGCCTAGTGGCTGATCTTTCGATCGGGATGGTCCGCGACGCCCTGTGGCTGCGGCTGGAAAGCTGGCGATGCGCTTTGCGTGGGTCGGCGGCCCTTTGCCTGGTGTCGCTGCTTGGTCTTAGTTTGCTCTCGACTGGCCTGGCGCTGCTGCTTGAAGGCAGCTGGCACCTGTTGAGTCCGCAGCTCATTCAGCAATTTCAGCGGTCACTTCTCGCTGCGCCCCTGGTCGTTTTCGTGGCCTTTGCGACGGCCTCACGGAGGTATGTGGAGCAAGCCCCGTTGACAAGGAAGCTGCTCCGCGTGAAGCGCTGCTCTTTCTTCGCGGTGAAAATGATCCAGGTGCTGTTGCTTGCTTTCCTGATCAGCGCCGACGCGTGCGCACCGGTGCGCGGACCGCTTCCAGGAGTGGCGGACCTGCTCCAGCTTTTCTGGTTTGTGAGCCTGGCGCTCCTGGGATTGCGGTGGACGTTTACCGACCAGGAGCTGCGCTGCAAGCACTGCCTGCAATCGCTCGAGACGCCGTTCCGCGTTGGAAGGCCCTCGCATAATTTACTGGAATGGAATGGGAGCGAGCTGAGCTGCAAGTGGGGACACGGGCTGCTCAGTATTCCGGAGATCGAAACGAGCTGGTGCCGATCCAGCCGATGGACGGGCACGCAGCCGGAGTGACGGCTACTGGCTCAGTTCAAGCAGACTGTCTGAAAAAAGTTAAAGCGCATCCGTGAAGATGCGCTTTGGTAGACGGAACCTAGGCGGAAGGCGCTTATGCCTATACGGCCAGTACCTATGCCTTGGGGCCGTCGCCCTGGGGGTCGGATTCGGCCATGGCCTTGTCCATTTCTTCGCGGCGCTTGGCCTTGATTTCCGCACGCTTCTGACGCTTTTCATCCAGAAGCGCTTCGGAACCCAGCAGTTCAATGAAAGCCTTTTCGGCGCCATCGCCCTTCTGGAAGCCGGTGCGGACGATGCGCAGATAACCGCCCTGGCGATCGCCGTAGCGCGGCGCGACCACTTCAAACAGGCGGGTAACGGACTCGTCCGTCATCATGTAGGAAAGTGCCTGGCGTCGCGAATGAAGATCGCCCTTCTTGCCGAGGGTAATCATCTTCTCGACCAGCGGGCGGGCAGCCTTGCACTTGGTGATGGTGGTGTGGACGCGGTCCTCGAGCAGAATCGAGGTCACGAGGTTGCGCAGCATGGCGCGGCGATGGCTCGTGTTCCGGCCTAATTTAAATCCAGCTTTACGGTGACGCATGGCGATTCTCGATTGTCGGCGTGAATCTTGTCAGTTGACCCTGGTCCCAGGTCTGAAAATCCAGACCCGGAGCACCCGGAGTCGCGGCTGGCCGACTTACCTTTCCTAGAAGTTCTCTGGTTCGTTCTGCATCGGCGGGTCGTTGACGTCGAATACATCATCATCGTCATCATCGTCATCGTCGAAGCGGTTGTAGCTTTGCGCCAGCGCCTGTGCGGGCAGGATGCTGGTCGGTCCGGGGACGGCGTTGCCATTCTCGTCAATCTTCATGCCGAGCGACAAGCCCATCTGGGCCAGGATTTCCTTGATCTCGTTGAGCGACTTGCGACCAAAGTTCTTGGTCTTCAGCATCTCCGGTTCGGTCTTCTGTACCAGTTCGCCGATGGTCTGGATGTTAGCGTTCTTCAGGCAGTTGTAGCTGCGCACGGAAAGCTCAAGCTCTTCGACTGAGCGGTTGAGGTTCTCGTTGCGGAGCTGCAGGCGGCCTTCGTCAGCTACGTGCTCCGCTTCCATTTCCTCTTCAAAGTTGATGAAGATGGTCATGTGGTCTTTGATGAGTTTGGCTGCGAGGCCGACGGCATCAGCAGGAAGGACGGAACCATTCGTCCACACTTCGAGGGTCAGTTTGTCATAGTCTGTGATCTGGCCCAGGCGGGCTGCTTCAACGATGTAGTTCACCTTGCGGACGGGCGAATGAACGGAATCGACCGGGATGAAACCGATGCCGAGATCGCCATCGAAATTCTTGTCGGCAGAGACGTAGCCACGGCCGCGCTTGAGGCGCATTTCCATGTCCAGCTTGCCGCCTTCGCTGACGGTACCGATGTAAACGTCCTTGTCGAGGATCTCCACGTCACCGTCGGCTTCGATCATGCCGGAGGTGATGACACCGGCGGTGTCGGCGCGCAGATAGAGGGCTTTCGGGCCTTCGCCATTGAGCTTGAAGGGAATCTGCTTCAGGTTCAGGATGATGTCGGTCGCGTCTTCTACCACGCCCGGGATCGACTGAAACTCGTGCAGAACGCCTTCAATTTTGACTGCGGTAACGGCTGCGCCTTCAATCGAAGACAGCAGGACGCGGCGCAGTGCATTGCCGATGGTGGTGCCAAAGCCGCGCTCAAAGGGCTGTGCGCTGAACTTGCCATACTTCTCGGTGAGTGTCTCGTTCTCGAGAGCGAGACGTTTCGGTTTTTGGAATCCTCTCCAAAGCATCGGTAACTCCTTCATGGCCGCACGTGCGAAGCATTCTGCCGTGGACGACCGGGTTTCTCCTGGTAAGGGATGGTGGTGTTGCGTCCGGCCGCGTTTGCAGCGGCCGGTGAAAATCAAAGTCTTGCCTGCTGTCCAGCCAGGTTACTTGCTGTACAACTCCACGATCAGCTGTTCGTTGACCGGCAGGTGGACATCCTCACGCTTCGGCAGCGCGATGATCTTGCCTGTCAGCTCCTTGTGGTCAACCTGCAGCCATGCCGGTGCCTGGTTATGGCTGGCGAACTCGGTCGACGACTCAAGCACGGTCATCTTTTTGCTGTTCTCACGGATCTTGATCACATCGCCAACCGAGACCTGGTAGGAAGGAATGTTTACCTTCTTGCCGTTTACTTCGACATGGCCGTGACGCACGATCTGCCGCGACTGGCGGCGTGAGGAAGCGAAACCGAGACGGTACGCAACGTTGTCAAGACGACGCTCAAGCTGCTGCAGGAGCAGTTCGCCGGTGACCCCGGTCATGCGGGATGCCTTCTCGTAGTAGGCGCGGAACTGGCCTTCGAGGGTGAAGTAAATACGCTTGGCTTTCTGCTTTTCACGCAACTGCAAACCGTAGCCGACAATCTTGGCCTTGCGGTCGCGGCCGTGCTGGCCGGGGGCGAAGTTACGCTTCTCGATGGGGCACTTGTCCGTATGGCACTTGGTGCCCTTGAGGAAAAGCTTCATGCCTTCGCGACGGCAAAGGCGGCAGACTGGTCCGGTATAACGTGCCAATTTCTTTCTCCTGGTTCAGAGGTCGACCGGTTTACGGACAATGTCCTTCGTCCCGGTCCCTGTTTAAGTTGTTACAAATCCAGCTTTCTCGAATCTGCAGCAAGAAGCAGATCGTTCCACTTCGCTGCGTCTGGGTCGAGCTGACAACAGTGGTGTTAGATCAGACGCGACGGCGCTTGGGCGGACGGCAGCCGTTGTGAGGAATCGGCGTAACGTCCCGGATGGAACGCACTTCGATGCCGGCGGCAGCCAGTGCACGGACCGCCGATTCACGGCCGGAACCGGGGCCACTGACGCGTACATCCACTGAGCGCAGACCGTGATCGCGGGCCTGGTTTGCGGCGTTTACGGCAGCCTGCTGCGCGGCGAACGGCGTACCTTTACGCGAACCACGAAAGCCAAGCGAGCCTGAACTCTTCCACGACAAGGTGTTGCCCTGGTTGTCAGTGATGGTGACGATGGTGTTGTTGAACGAAGCCTGGATGTGCACCAGGCCAAATGGCACATTCTTTCGTTCACGCTTCTTGAACTTCTTGTTCTTCCCGGATTTGCCGGCGCCTTTTTGTTCCTTAGCCATTACTTGGTCACCTTCTTCTTGCCGGTCACTGTGCCCTTACGCGGCCCCTTGCGGGTACGTGCATTGGTGTGGGAGCGCTGGCCACGCGTCGGCAGGTTACGGCGGTGACGCAGGCCGCGGTAGGACTGAATATCGATGAGGCGCTTGATGTTCATCGAGACGTCTTTGCGGAGGTCGCCTTCGACGCCGCCCTGCGATTCGATGACCTGGCGAATACGGTTGATCTCTTCTTCGCTCAGTTCCTGGATTTTCTTGAACGGATCGATATCCGCGAGCGTCAGAATCTTGGCTGCGCGCGGGTTCCCGATACCGAAGATGTAGGTGAGCGCGATTCGTGCCTGCTTGTTGCGGGGCAGATCGACGCCAGCAATACGAGCCATGTTTATCCTTAGCTGATGCAAACTGCCGGTTTCACCAGCGGTCTGCGGTTATGCTGTGCTTTTTAAGCAGAGCCTTCTAAGATGTGCCCGGGTTCAACGCAAGCCTTGACTGCGGCTAACTAGCCCGAAAACATGAAACGGCACAACGGGAGAAACAGAGCGAAGGGTTTAACCCTGGCGCTGTTTATGCTTCGCGATTTCGCAGATCACTCGAACAACACCGTTGCGGTGAATGACCTTGCACTTGTCACAGATCGGCTTCACAGATGCACGAACCTTCATTACAGTCCAGCCTTCCGCCGGCACTAAGCCGGCGATTCTATATGTTGCGTTTATCCGCTTTTGTCTTGGACAAACCATTCCGTTCCTGCCTGCCGTGATTCGCAGCGTGACAGGAGACGATCACTTGTACCGGTAGACGATGCGCCCGCGCGTCAGATCATAGGGGCTCAACTCGACGGCAACCCTGTCACCCGGGAGGATACGGATGAAGTTCTTCCGCATCCGGCCCGACACATGGGCTAAAACCTGGTGCTTATTTTCAAGCTCCACTTTGAACATCGCATTCGGCAACGTCTCAACGACCGTTGCCATTACTTCAATCGCGTCTTCCTTCGACAATCCGTATCCTGTTTTCCGTTCGCCCGGCCTTTCCTCAACCAGCGCGAACCACGCCCTGCGTGTTGCCTGCCACTCTCTATTCTACAGGCCTAGAGCAAATACCTGAAGGTGTAGGGCGAAGATACGATGAACACCGGCCTTTTCGCCAAAATGCCAACCTGTTATCCAGCCAAAAACACCACAGCATCAGGTAATTTGCTCTAAAGTGTCAGGACTGTAGCTCCATCTTCTGTCACGGCGACGGTGTGCTCGAAATGGGCACTGAGACTGCCATCTTCAGTGATCGCTGTCCAGCCGTCTTCGAGTACCCGAACACCTGCGGCACCGACATTCACCATTGGCTCAATGCAGATCACCATACCCGGCCGCAGCTTCATGCCCCTGCCCCGCTGCCCATAATTCGGCACTTGCGGGTCTTCGTGCATCTGGGTACCGATGCCATGTCCTACAAACTCGCGAACCACAGAAAAACCATCTGCTTCTACCACTTCCTGTACTGCCGCGCCAACATCGCCCAGGGTCGCACCCGGCTTCACGGCCGCAATCCCCCGTTCGAGCGATTTCTCCGTGACTTCCATCAACCGCTGCGCTTTCTTGCCAATAGCGCCAACAGCAACCGTGGTCGCCGAATCGCCATAATAGCCGTCGATGATCACGCCGCAATCAACGGAAACAATGTCGCCTTCGCGCAGCACCCGCTTCGCGGAAGGAATGCCGTGTACCACCTCATGATTGACCGAGGTGCAGAGCACACAGGGATACTTGGTACCGCCCGTCCCCTTGTACCCTTTGAACGCCGGCTTAGCACCGAGTTCATCCATTTTTGCCACGGCCGCTTCTTCGAGGTCCCAGGTAGTTGCGCCGACCTTGACCACGGAACGCACGTGATCAAGTACCTGTCGCACAACGTTGCCGCTGCGCCGCATCTTCTCAATCTGCAGCGGCGACTTTAAAACAATGGCCATGCCTGACTTCCCTTTTCCTATCTACCGGTGCGATCCAGGCGCCCTTTACCTGCAAGGCATACCCGAAACGCATGTTGCCTGCATCAGGCACAAGTGACGCCCGCCGCAGAGCTTAGCTATCCAGCTACGGAATTTTACTGCTTTCGCAGTCTTTCTACTGCCGCCTTAATGCTGGACGTGACCTCGTCAACCGGCAGTTCGCCATCGACCTCCGCGAAACGATGTTGACGACGGTAATGTACTACGACCGGCGCCGTTTGCGCCTCGTAGGTCTTGATTCTTTGCTCAAAGACGCTTTCTACATCATCCGCCCGTTGTTCAAGCGGCGTACGGTCGTCGTCGCAAAGTGTGTCATGGAGCGGCGGATGAAGATAGACATTGTAAATACGTCCACAGGCAGGGCAACTTCTACGACCTGTGATTCGACGCAGCAGCTTAGTATACTCCACCTGTATACTGATCGCAAGCACGTCGAGGCCGGTTGGCTGTTGGCGTAGGCGCTCGTCCAGCCAACTGGCCTGGGCCAGGGTCCTTGGATACCCGTCAAGGATGTAGCCCTGTTTGGTATCGGCGGAAGCGAGACGGGCAGCGACCATTTCATTCACCAGGTCATCCGACACCAGCTTGCCCTGCTGCATCTTGAGCAAGTCTTCGGTGGGGAGTTTGCCTGCACTCAACAGTCGTTCTGCGAGGGCGCTCGGTACAGTGGCATGGTTCTTCACTTCACGCAGGATGTCCCCGGTTGAAATCTGAGGAATGCCCCAGGCGGCCATGAGCGCCTTGGCCTGGGTTCCTTTACCAACGCCAGGTGCGCCAAGCAGGAGGATAGGGCCTAAGAGGGTCGACACCTTCGCGGTGTTTTCTGCCAATACAGCGGCCAAATCTGTTACCACGCCCTGCGCCCGCGGACGCGGCCGCTACGCGGCGAAAAGCCTTCATAATGACGCATGATCAACTGCGATTCGATCTGGTTGACGGTATCCATGGCGACCCCGACGACAATCAGCAGCGAAGTGCCGCCGAAGTAGAAGGTGATACCCAGACCATGGGTGACCCAGGTAGGAAATTTGTCAAAGACGAAGCCGACAAACGGCAGATCATTCAGATGGATACCGCTGATCAGGATGGTCGGAATCAGGGTGATCAGGATCAGGTAGATGGCGCCGACCAAAGTGATGCGGGTCAGGATGTCGTTGATGTAATCGGACGTTCGTTTGCCGGGGCGGATACCGGGAATGAAACCGCCGTACTTGCGCATGTTGTCCGCAATATCATCCGGCCGGAAGACGATCGAGATGTAGAAATAGGCGAAGAAGACGATCGCGGCCGCCTGCAGCAGAACGTACCAGGGCTCGCCGACTCGCAGGCCATCAAAGACCCGGGTCATGAAGGAACTATTTCGTACCCAGCCAACATTCGCGAACAGCAGCGGAGCCGAGAGGATGGAGCTCGCGAAGATGACTGGCATAACTCCACCGGAGTTGACCTTTAAGGGTAGATGCGTGGACTGGCCGCCCATCATGCGGCGGCCGACGATGCGCTTGGCGTACTGGACCGGGATGCGGCGCTCAGAGCGCTCGACGTAGACGATAAATGCAACAATCGCGACCATAGCGACGATGAGGATGATCAGCGCCGGAACGGTGAACGCACCCCATGCCTGGGTCTTGGCCTTGTCATAGAGCTCGGAAATCCCGCGGGGTAGCCCGACAACGATGCCGGCAAAGATAAGCAGGCTCATCCCGTTGCCGATGCCGCGGTCAGTAATCTGTTCGCCCAGCCACATGATGAAAGCGGTGCCAGTCGTCAGGGTAACGACGGTCATGGCGACAAAGCTGAAGCCCGGGATAAGAGCATAATGCTGGCCGGACAGGGTCAGCGCAATTGCCATGGACTGGACGACGCCCAGGATGATGGTCAGATAGCGGGTCCACTGCGTGATCTTCCGGCGACCCATTTCGCCCTCTTTTTGCAGCTTGGCGAGTGGCTCGTAGACGACGGTCAGCAGCTGGAAGATGATGGACGCCGTGATGTAGGGCATGATGCCCAGGGCAAACACGGTGAAGCGGCGCAGATTGCCACCGCTGAACAGATCGACCAGGCCGAGGGCCGAGCCGCTGTTTTGATCAAAAAACTGGGAAAGCATCTTGGTATTAACGCCGGGGGTGGGGATGTGAGCGCCCAGGCGATACACTGCCAGCATCGCCAGGGTGAACAATACACGCTTGCGTAGATCCGGAACACGGAAGATGTTAGCTAACTTCTCGAACATGTAGGTTCACTCGGCTGCTGGTCTGTTGTTCAGGAAGACGGAAGGCTACGCTGCGGCAGGCTCGGAACCAAGAACGATCGCCTTGCCGCCGGCCTTCTCGATCTTCTCCTGCGCGGACTTCGAAAACTTGTGCGCATGGATCGTGACGGCGGTCGTCAGTTCCCCGTCGCCCAATACCTTGATCAGGGCATTCTTCTTCGAAACCCAACCATGGTTCTTGTAGCTTTCGATCGTCACTTCGTGCGCGCCATGCTGGGCCTGTGCCTCGGCAATGCGCTCGAGGTTGATGACCACGTACTCGGTGCGGAAGATGTTGGTAAAGCCGCGCTTGGGCAGACGGCGATGCAATGGCATCTGGCCACCCTCAAAGCCGCGCATCAGGCTTGAACCCGAACGCGAACCCTGACCCTTGTGGCCACGGGTGGATGTCTTGCCCATGCCGGAGCCCATACCGCGGCCCACACGCTTTTTGTTACTGTTTGCGTTCTTAGGCGCACGGAGATTGGAGAGATTGGTTGCCATGGTGTTCCTCGCTCAACGCCGGACGCCTGCGATAAAGGTCCGACTCGCTTTTAGTTTTATTGCCCGCCCGCATGGATGTGCACCGGGCACTTACTATTTTGACACAATTCGAGCTGCTGCCAAGGGTAAGACGACTTGGGGAGATGACCCGGCCTTGCTCCGCCCAGACTTACTCGGGCCCGTATGCTAGTTCTCGAGAATGCGAACGAGATGTGGAACCCGCTTGACCATGCCGCGGATCGAGGGCGTATCCTCGCGCTCCACGATCTGGTTCAGGCGCGTAAAGCCAAGCCCGTGGATGACCCGCTTGTGCTTCATCGGGGTACAGATTTTCGAGCGGAAATATTGCAGCTTCATCATTACTTTTTCGTGTGCCATGTTAGTTCAACTCCTCAACCGTCTTGCCACGCATGGCCGCAACTTCAGCCTTGTCGCGCAGCTGGATCAGGGCATCGAACGTCGCCTTGATCACGTTGTGCGGATTGGCTGAGCCGAGGCTCTTGGTCAAAACATTCTGTACGCCCGCGGAGGTCATGACGGCGCGGACTGCGCCACCGGCGATGACGCCTGTACCTTCAGGAGCCGGCTTGAGCAGCACCTGGCCGGAACCGAAATGACCGAGAACCTGGTGAGGAATGGTCGTCTCCGTCAGGTTGATGCGGAAGAGGTTCTTCTTCGCTGACTCGATGCCCTTGCGGATCGCCTGCGGTACTTCCTTTGCCTTGCCTGAACCGTAACCGACAACGCCGTGCGCCGGATCGCCGATCACGACGAGCGCCGCAAACGACATATTCTTACCACCTTTGACGACCTTGGTCACGCGATTGATCGCAACCACCTGGTCCTTCAAATTGAACTGGTTCGCATCTACCTTCTTCTTCATTGCCATGCTGGTTGATCCTTCTCGTCTTGCGCGTGATCGCTCCTCGTTCGAGCGTATCCGTAAATCATTTGCTACCCGGTAGAACTAGAAATCGAGGCCGGCTTCACGGGCTGCATCGGCCAAAGCCTTGATACGACCGTGATACAGGTAGCCCCCGCGATCAAAGACTACCTTCTTGATGCCTTTTTCCTGCGCCTTCTCGGCGACAAGCTTGCCGATTTCCTTGGCGGAGGCGACATTGCCGCCGGTCTTGAGCTTGGATTCGACGGAAGAAGCGGAAACTATCGTGTGGCCGGTCGAGTCGTCAATAACCTGGGCGTAGATATGGTTCAGCGAACGATAGACGTTCAGCCGCGGACGCTGCTGGGTGCCTTCCATCTTCTCGCGGATGCGGAAGTGGACTCTCTGGCGAATTTCGTTTCTCTGTCTCTGCGGAATCATCGGTATCTCTTCCTATCAGCGGAGCCGCCTCGCGGCCCCGTTCGGTTTTAATTTTCGGTTCTGATCAGGCGACGCGCCGTACCTGTCACTTCACCTTGGCTGAGGCGCCGTTGCCCTACCGCCAGTGCTACTTGGAGCCGGTCTTGCCGACCTTCTTCTTCAGCTTCTCGTCGGAGTAACGCACACCCTTGTTCTTGTAAGGATCCGGCTTGCGCAGCGAACGCATGTCGGCAGCTACCTGGCCGACTTTCTGGCGGTCAATGCCGGCAACCGTGATGCGTGTCTGCTTCGGATCGATGGTTGCCGTGATGCCGGTAGGCAAGGGAAACTCGATCTGGTGCGAGTAGCCCAGGGTGAACACGACCATGTTCTTGCCCTTCAACTCCGCACGGTAGCCGATGCCGACAATGTCGAGATCCTTGGTCCAGCCCTGCGTTACCCCATGCACCGCGTTGAAAACCAGTGCGCGGGTCAGGCCATGAACACCGGCCTGCGAATCGCTCTCGCGCGAAGCGATGATCTGGCCGTCTTTTGTCTCGAGCGAGATGCCGGGAGCGATGAGCGCACTCAATTTGCCCTTGGGACCTTCGACCAGAACAGTATTGCCCTGGATGGTGTACTTCACTCCGCTGGGGAGCGGGATGGGCTGTCTTCCGATGCGTGACATTGTTTCTAATCCTTATGGCTTGCGAGTCCCGGAGCTTTGATAGCAAGCTTTCGTTCCACTGCAGCCGGCCTGGTCATTCAACCCGGCAATACTTCGGAAATACTTCTTCTTAGAGCGGTGTTCCACGCAGCAACATAAGCTGGTCAGCCACCCAGGGCCACGCCGCCAGGCGTCTAAGCCTGTGCGGCTGGCACTACCAGACTTCGCAGAGGATTTCGCCGCCTACGCGCTCACGACGGGCTTGTTTGCCGGTCATGACGCCGCGGGGCGTGGTGAGGATGGAGATACCGAAGCCACCCTGGACGCGCTTGATCTCATCGCGACCCACATAGACGCGGCAGCCGGGACGCGAGATACGCGTGAGATCACGGATAGCTGCTTCGTTGTTCGCGCCGTACTTCAGGTAGACGCGCAGGATCGCGCGGCCTTCTTCTTCGGTCGCCTTGTAGTTGGCGATGTAGCCTTCTTCCTTCAGGATGCGCGCAATTTCAGTCTTCAGTTTGGAAGCCGGCACATCCATCTTCTGCTGGCGTGCACGGATGGCATTGCGGATACGTGTCAGAAAATCGGATACAGGATCAGTCAGACTCATTCATTCTCCTTCATCTCCCGTTCGCTTCCGGATTAGTTACCGGAAGAACCAGCGGAGATGGTGAAACAGACACTTGTTCTTTTGCCGGCGCTTAAGTCGCCGGGATTACCAGCTTGACTTGACAACACCAGGGATGTCGCCACGCAGGGCCAGCTGCCGGAAGCAAAGACGGCAAACACCAAACTTGCGGAGGAAGGCGCGCGGACGACCGCAGAGCTGGCAACGGTTGTGCTGGCGGCTGGAAAACTTCGGCTTCTTTGCATCTTTAACACGCTTTGCAGTCGTTGACATATTTCTCCAAATCCTGTGAGGTTAGGCGGCGACACGGAAGGGCAGACCGAAGGCGCGAAGCAGGGCGCGGGCATCATTGTCAGTCTGTGCGGTGGTCACGATGGTGATGTTCATACCCTTGAGCTTCTCAACCTTGGAATAATCAATCTCCGGAAAGATTAACTGGTCGCGAATGCCCAGTGTGTAGTTGCCACGCCCATCGAAGCTCTTGGTCGACACACCCTTAAAGTCGCGGACACGCGGGAGACCAATCGACACCAGACGATCAAGAAATTCATACATAATCTCACCGCGCAGGGTGACCATGGCGCCGATGGGCATACCTTCACGAACCTTGAAAGCGGCAATAGACTTCTTGGCGCGGGTGGTGACCGGCTTCTGTCCGGCAATGGTCGCCAGATCGGCTACTAACGGGTCAAGCAGCTTAACGTTCTGCGTTGCTTCACCCAGTCCCATGTTCAGCACGATTTTCTCGAGCCGGGGCACGGCCATGGTGTTCTTCAGGGCAAGCTCTTTCTGCAATGCCGGCTTGATCTCTTCGTTGTACTTCTTGCGAAGCCTGGATGTTTTCTTTTCGTCTGCCATTGCTCTCTCTCTTCTGGTGCGTCCGGTCTCGGATTGGTGCAGGGAGTGCAACTGCCCCGTCTACCGTTACGGACTTTATCGGTTACGAAACCTTACTTCTTTTTCGGCGCCAGCGTATTTCCGCACTTCTTGCAGACGCGAACCTTGGTCTCGCCTTCAATCTTGTGGCCGACCCGTGTGGGTCCGCAGGTACCGCAAACCAGTAGGACGTTCGAGATGTGGATGGGCGCTTCCTGCTCCGCTATGCCGCCCTTGATGTTTTTCTGAGGGTTCGGCTTCACGTTCTTCTTGATCACGTGAACGTGCTCCACCAGGATGCGGTCAGCATCGGGCATCACGCGAAGGACGCGTCCCTGCTTGCCCCGGCCGCTTCCCGAGATGACCTGTACCGTGTCGTTTCGTTGGATGTTCAATGACATAACTTTTCTCTCTTCTTCGCCGCCTGGCCATCCCGACCGTAGCGGAGGAATCTGCATTTCTTACTCACGCTGCCGACCTAGATGACTTCGGGGGCCAGCGACACTATTTTCAAAAACTTCTTCTCACGCAGCTCACGGGCGACTGGTCCGAAGACACGTGTACCTACCGGCTCGCCTGCATCGTTGATCAGCACAGCCGCATTCGAATCGAAGCGGATGTACGTGCCATCGCGGCGACGGTATTCCTTATGCGTGCGCACAATGACCGCCTTGACGACCTTGCCCTTCTTCACCTGGCCATCCGGCGAAGCTTCCTTCACAGCGGCAGTTACGACATCGCCAAGGCCAGCCTTTTTACCACTCGATCCGCCAAGGGGAAGAATCACTTGCAGCTTGCGGGCGCCGGAGTTATCCGCCACTTCAAGCATTGTTCTCATCTGTACTGCCATGTGCTTACTCTCCCTGAACCTTGACTCAACTTGTCATCCCGCCACGTGTCAACCTACCGATGTGGGGGGGGCCTGCTTCCTGATTCTTAGCGTTGACTACTTGCCGGCCAGCGCTGCTGCGTCTTCAATCTGCCCCAGGGCAGAACGACGGACAATCTCTTCGAGGTTCCAGCGCTTGAGCCTGCTGAGCGGCCTGCACTCACGAATACGCACCACATCGCCTACGTGAGCAGTATTCGTTTCATCATGAGCGTAGAACTTCTTGGTCGTCTTGATCACACGCTTGTATTTCGGATGGGCGCGACGCATCTCGACAGCGACAACGATCGTCTTCGCCATCTTGGTCGAGGTGACGTGGCCAACCTTCTCATTGCGATGGGAGACGTGCTCGCCCTGCGTTGCTGATGATGTCGTCGTTTCTGGCTTGGTTTCCGTCATGACTTACCGGCTTCCCTTCTTGGTCTTCTTGGCCGGCGCTGTCGCCGGCTTGGCGATGCCAAGCTGCTGCTGGCGGGCCACTGTTTTAATACGCGCAATGTCTTTACGCAGACCGCGGATCTTCTTCACCCCTTCAGTCTGCCCCAGCTTGGCCTGGAAGCGCAGACGGAAGAGCTGTTCCGAGGCCTGCTGCTCCTCGTGCTTCAACTCCGTTTCGCTCAGGTTCTTGATCTTTTCCAGTTCCATGTCTTTTCTTTTCCGGGGACATCTTTCTCCCCAACCGAACTCAATCCTGATATCTGACCTGCCGGAAGGTCACCCTTCTCAGCCTTAACCTACTTGGCAACGACCGCGGTTGCTTTAACATCGTGGCGCATCACGAAGCGGGTTTTGAGCGGAAGCTTATGCGAAGCGAGCCGCATTGCCTCCATGGCTACCTCGGGGGCTACGCCTTCCATCTCAAACAACAGCTTGCCTGGACGTACCACGGCGGCCCAATGATCCGGAGCGCCTTTACCTTTACCCATACGGGTTTCAGCAGGCTTCTTGGTTATTGGCTTGTCCGGAAAAATGCGGAGCCAGATCTTTCCACCGCGCTTGATGAAACGGGTCATGGCGATACGGCTGGCTTCAATCTGCCGGTCGGTTATGTAACCACACTCCATCACCTTCAAGCCATAATCACCAAACGCCAGCTCCGAACCGCGCCACGCTTTGCCCTTCATACGGCCGCGCTGCTGCTTACGGAACTTCACCTTCTTGGGCATCAACATAACGAAACTCCAGCTTCTCGCCGTGAACTTGCAAAACTTTAATACTTTACAGCCACTAAATCATCCAGGCTGCGACTGATCCGGTCTACGAAAACGCTCCGGTCCCTGCGGACTGCGGCTGCCGACGTTTCTGTTCGTAGATGTCGCCGCGATAGACCCACGTTTTAACACCAATGATGCCGTACGTGGTGTGCGCTTCCGCAAACCCGTAGTCGATATCAGCACGTAGCGTGTGCAGCGGCAAACGACCCTGGAGATACCACTCGGAGCGAGCGATTTCGTTGCCGTTCAACCGGCCCGAGACGCGCACCTTGATGCCCTTGCAGCCAAAACGCAGCGCAGAATCAACCGCCTTGCGCATCGCCCGGCGGAAGCCGACACGCTTTTCCAGCTGCAGAGCAATATTCTCAGCCACCAGCTGCGCATCCAGCTCAGGCTTGTTCACTTCTAGAATATCAATAAAAACGTCGCGATTGGTCCGCTTCTGGAGATCGAGCTTCAGCTTTTCGATCTCGGCGCCCTTGCGGCCGATCACAATGCCTGGACGCGCTGTACGAATGATCAGGCGAAGTTTGTTGCCCGGCCGCTCGACTTCTACCGAGCTGACACCGGCTGCCTTCAGCTTTTCCTTGAGCTCTGCCTTCAGTTTGACATCTTCGACCAGCAGCTTGGCGTAATCGCGGACGGTGAACCAGCGTGAACGCCATGGCTTGTTAACACCAAGCCGAAATCCATAAGGATGGACTTTCTGTCCCATATTGTTCCTTTACTCCCCGGCTTTCGGGGATGTGTAGTTCTTTGTCTTGGCAGGAGACTTCTTAGCAGCGGCCTTCTTGTTTGCAGCCTTCTTGGCAGCGGCTCCGCGTGCGGCAGCCCTCGCGAGCAGGCCTTTTTTCTTCACGGGCGCCGCTTCCGGCTCGGCGCCACCGGCCACAACAACCGCCTTACGCTCGGCGACGGAAATTGAGATGTGCGAAGTCCGCCGTTGATAACGGAAGGCACGGCCCATGGGCGCGGGGCGAATCCGCTTCAGCCGCGGACCATCGTTGGCAATCGCTGACTTGACGAACAGGTTGTCGACGTCCACGTCGAGTCCCTTTTCTTCACTCAGATAGTTGGCGTTCTGAATCGCCGAACGCAATACCTTTTCGACCAGGGGGGCAACACCCTTCTTGGTGAAGGCCACGGTCTGGAGTGCGTCCTCCACGCGCCGGCCCTTGATCAGATCCAGCACCAGCCGCGCCTTTTGCGGCGAGACGCGCTGGAACTTGGCTTCCGCTCGAAACTCTCGTGTGTCCAATTGCATTTCGTTATGCCTTCCTAATCCTGCCAGCACTAACCCCGGCGATGCGTTCCATTTGCAAACTTCCACGCCAAAGGCGTCGACCTCCTCGTGGACGGCACCTAGCGCGGCTTCGACGCAGCTTCTGATGTCTTGGCCGAGTGACCCTTGAAGGTCCGAGTCACGGAGAACTCACCCAGCTTGTGACCAACCATGTTTTCCGTCACATAGACCGGAATAAATTTCTTGCCGTTATGCACGCCAATGGTATGTCCCACCATATCCGGGTGAATGGTCGAACGGCGCGACCAGGTGCGAATCAGCTTTTTATCGTTCGCCTGGTTCATGACGTCGATCTTCACCATCAGGTGCGTGTCGATGAACGGGCCCTTCTTTGTCGAACGTGCCATCGAAATCCTCTTGTCCTTCTCTGTTGCCATTCGCTGCCGGCCTTACTACCCTGGCCCGCATCTTTATCCGAACCCGTACTCTGCCGCGACGAGATCAATAGTGTGAAAAAGTTGCCGACTACTCTACTTGTTGCGGCGCCCAACGATAAAACTGTCTGTTCGCTTGTTGTTACGTGTCTTGTAGCCGCGGGTTGGCTGGCCCCACGGGGTTACCGGATGACGTCCCCCTGAAGTCTTACCTTCACCGCCACCATGCGGGTGATCGACCGGGTTCATCGAGACACCACGGTTGGTCGGGCGAATGCCCTTCCAGCGGTTACGCCCGGCCTTACCGATCGAGATATTCTCATGGTCCGTATTGCCTACCTGGCCGATCGTGGCCATGCACGCTACCAGGACACGGCGGGTTTCACCCGAAGGCAGCTTGAGCAGGGCGTAGTCGCCTTCCTTGGCAACCAGCTGCGCCTGTCCGCCGGCTGAGCGAACCATCTGCGCACCTTTGCCCGGTCGAAGTTCGACATTATGAACAGTCGTTCCGGAAGGAATATTCTTGAGCGGCAGTGCGTTCCCGACAAGAATATCCGCCTCGGGACCACTCATGATGGTCTGTCCCACCTTGAGGCCGACAGGCTGAATGATGTAGCGTTTTTCACCATCGAGGTAGTTGATCAACGCAATCCGCGAAGAGCGATTCGGATCATACTCAATGGTCGCTACCTTGCCCGGAATGCCGAACTTGTCGCGCTTGAAGTCGATCAGCCGTAACATCTTCTTGTGACCACCACCGTGGTGGCGCATGGTCATGCCACCGGCGCTGTTACGACCACCGGTACGCTGCTTCACCACCAGCAGTGGTTTGTGCGGCTCGTTCGTCGTAATATCATCCGTGACCAGCGTCGTGGTGAAACGCAACGACGGGGTAATCGGTCTATATTTCTTAATCGCCATCTTTATCTCCAGGCACTGCGTGCAGCGGACCTCTTGGTCTGGATACTCGTTAATTCAGGACTTCTTACAGGCTGTCAACGTACTCCGGCATTTTCTCGCCGGCCTTCAGCCGAACGTAAGCCTTCTTCCAGTCAGGGCGATAGCCCGAGAACTTGCCCCGGCGCCGTTCCTTGCCGAAGAAGTTAGCGGTACGTACTCCTTCAACCTTGACCTTGAAGAGGGCCTCGACCGCCTGCTTGACCTCAGTCTTGGTCGCTTTATCAGAAACTTCGAAGACCAGCGTATTTTCTGTCTCTTTGACGCCCAGGCTCTTTTCAGAGATCAGCGGGCGGCGGATGACGTTATAAGTTGTCGGCATTACGCTACCTCTTTCTGCTTCGTGGCATGGATCGCTGCAAGCTTGCGCTTGGAAACACTCTTCTTCAACGATTCCTGCAACTGCTCGATAGCGACCCGTGAGAAGATAGCGCGTTCGTAGCGGAGTAGATCATAGGGATGAACTTCGTTGCTCAGCACTAGTTCAACATTCTCAAGGTTGCGCGAACCGAGGATCACCTTTACGCCGAGCTGACTGCCACTCTCGACCAGGAGCGCTGTACGCTTCGCCTCAAGCGTATTCAATGCCTGGCGATAAAGCTTGGTCTTACCTTCGGTGAGTTCGAGGCTTTCGACGACCGTCAGTTTGCCATCGGCCAGCTTGACGGCCAGTGCTGCACGCAAAGCGCCCAGCAGCTTCTTCTTCGGGAAAGCGTAGTCATAGGAGCGAGGCTGCGGTCCGTGCACCGTTCCGCCGTGACGCCAGAGGGGCGAACGCACGGAACCGACGCGAGCCCGGCCTGTACCCTTTTGCTTCCACAGCTTCTTACCCGAACCGGCCACCAGCTTGCGGTTCTTGGTGGCTGCCGTTCCCTGGCGCAAGGCAGCACGGTAGTGCTTGACTGCTTCCCACAGCAGGCCTTCGTTCAACTGGCTCGATCCGAAGACTTCTTCCGCCAGCTCAAGGGAGCCGACTATTTCTCCGCCGAGATTGAATACATCGATATTTGCCATCGCTTCTCTTTTCCTGAGAGGACCGGAGCACTTAGCCCTTCGATCCACTTCGCCCGGTCTAGTAACAGACCATAGCTGACTTGAAATCCTTGTCCTGTCCCCACACGGTGGAGGTCAAGACTGCACCCACGCCCAAGGCTTCGACGCCCGTACGGCCAGTACCTACTTCTTCTTGCCGGCGGAAGCCTTCTTCGAAGCCTTCAACGGATCAACCGTACCCGAGCCACCAAATCCACGACGCTCGCGCGGCGGCGACTTCGGCTTAGAGATCAGCACATAGCCTTCGCGCGGACCCGGTACTGCTCCTTCGACCATGATCAGGTTCTCTTCGACATCAATGCCGCGGATGCGGAGGTTGCGCACCGTGATGCGATCGACACCGAAGTGCCCAGGCATGCGCTGCCCAGGAAACACCCGCGATGGAAAGGATGATGCACCAATCGAGCCCTGCACCTGGAACATATGACCGTGCGACTTGGGACCGCCGCCAAAACCATGACGCCGTACAACGCCCGCGAAACCGCGACCCTTACTGGTGCCGACCACATCTACCCATTTCTCATCTGAGAAAATG
>CAZZXL010000041.1:0-909 GCA_964658035.1 uncultured Acetobacteraceae bacterium | reverse complement strand
GGACACGATCACCCGCTTTAACTGATTCCTCCGCGTTGTCGACTGCAGATTCTTCACCTTCTACAGGAGCCTTGACCTTAATCTTGTCGACGCCCACTTCACGCGTGATCTTGACTGGCGGCACATTGCTCTTTTCGAAATGGCCTTTCATGGGCTTATTCACTTTCGAGCTCTTGACGAATTCGACCAGTCCGATTTGCGCGGCTTCATAGCCGTCGGTCAGCATCGTCTTCAACTGCGTGATCACGCACGGACCCGCCTGCAGAACGGTGATCGGATGCACTTCACCCTTCTCGTCGAATACTTGCGTCATGCCGATTTTTCTACCGATAATCCCTGTAACTGCCATGCTTCCCTTTCCTCATCATGCCCTGACGGAGCGGCACTGTAGGTGTTGCTATTCGTCTGTTGCGCTGGAGGCGCACGCCCGTATGGCGAGTACCTACTTTTCGAAGGCTTTAATTTCTACATCGACGCCTGCCGGCAGATCAAGCTTCATCAGCGCGTCTACTGTCTGCTGCGTCGGCTCGAGAATGTCGATCAGGCGCTTGTGAGTGCGGATCTCGAACGCCTCTCGCGATTTTTTATCGACGTGGGGCGAACGGAGAACGCAGTACTTGTTCTTGACGGTGGGCAGCGGAATGGGTCCAGCTACCTGCGCGCCAGTACGCTTGGCCGTGTCGACAATCTCGCCTGTCGAAGTGTCGAGTACGCGATAGTCGTAAGCCTTCAACCGGATACGAATTCTTTGTCCTACCATGTCTTCAAATCTTTCTGTGTGGGGCAAAGCTTTAAGCTCAACCCCCCACCCACAACCTACTAAGCAATCCTTATCATCTTGACCGAAGCGCAGCGCAAGCGACCTGCGTCTCCGCCTCACTCACGCCCGTTACGGCCAGTGTTTACTTG
>CAZZXL010000040.1:0-31413 GCA_964658035.1 uncultured Acetobacteraceae bacterium | reverse complement strand
TGAAGCCGAGTTGAGCGAAGCCGAGGGATCTGCTTCTTTTCCATCTGCCATAGAACTTCGTCGAAGGCGCACTCGTCCATGCACAATGCAGGTTGCGCGAAGAAAGCCGGGACCAGCTAAACAGGTGCGACCAGCGTAAGCATGTTGTTTCGCCCAGCGTGTCCATCTGCACGGCAAGTACAATGGTAACGACATTCAGATGGAGAACCGTTTTGAACTCAGCAACATCCGCTCAGCCAGGTGCGACAGGCGCGGCTGAGCCTGCAGCTAAGACAAACGAGCAGCCTACATTTCCGATTCGCCGAACCCTGCGCGGGGCCAAGATCAGTGCACTTGGCACGTATGTGCCGCCGCGCATCCTGACCAATGCCGACCTTGAAAAAATGGTCGATACCAATGACAAATGGATTACCGATCGCACTGGTATCCGGGAGCGCCACCTGGTCGATCCGGGGGTAACGACCAGTGACATGGCGGTCGAAGCGGCGAAGCGCTGCCTGGCCGAGCGCGGCATCACTGGTGCGGATGTTGAGGTAGTGATTGTCGCAACGGTCACGCCGGACATGCTCTTTCCCGCCACGGCCTGCCTGGTACAGAACAGGATTGGCGCCAGAGGCGCATGGGGCTTTGACCTTTCGGCTGCCTGCTCGGGCTTTGTTTATGCCATGCAGGTGGGCGCGAAGCTGGTTGAAAGCGGAGCGCACTCCAAGGTACTGGTGATCGGCGCCGACACCATGTCATCAATCCTGGACTACACCGACCGTTCCACCTGCATTTTGTTTGGAGATGGCGCAGGCGCTGTGCTGATCGAGCCTACGGAAGAGGGCGAAGTCGGCTTGATTGACTATGTGCATGAGATTGATGGTTCAGGCGGCAATGCGCTCTACATGCCGGGCGGGGGCAGCCTGCATCCGCCTACGGTAGAGACGGTGGAAAAGAAGATGCACTATGTTCACCAGGATGGCGGATCAGTCTTCAAATATGCGGTCCGTAAGATGGCGGAACTCTCTGAGCGGATCCTTGAACGCAACCACCTGACGGGAAATGACCTCGGCTGCCTTGTTCCGCACCAGGCGAACAAGCGGATCATTCTTGCGACGGCCGAGCGTCTTGGTCTTCCCGAGGATAAGGTAATCATCAATATCGATCGCTATGGCAACACAACGGCAGGTACCATTCCGCTCGCGATGGAAACGGCGCGGCAGGAAAATCATTTGAAGAAAGGCGATACGATTTTGATCGCCTCGGTTGGAGCGGGTTTTACTGCCGGAGCAACTCTGCTTCGCTGGGAGATCTGAGGATCCGCCATCCGGCAGTCCCGTCCGGCTCTGTCTAAGCTGCTGCCGCCGCTGCGTTTGGCTGGCGTTTCACTTCGCCGACCATCTTGCGGTATTTATAGATACTCCAGCTCAAACCAGCCACGGTGATGACTGCCAGCGACCAGGCGATCGGCGCTTCATAGGCGGCTAGGTAGTGATTCCATGCGTGGATGATCTGGCGGCCATACCGGACGCCCAGCCACGTGATTACGCCGTAGCGGATTGTACGGCCGATGGCATAGGCCGTTAGATAGGGCTTCCACCTGACGCCGAGTGCGCCGGCTGCCAGGGCGAATGGAGTAAGCGGTACAGGTGGCGGTAACATGGTCGCAATTAGAATGGAAAACAACGCCCGCTTCTGCACGTATCGATTCACTCGATCCAGGACCCGTTTGGGGACAAAGGTGTGCAGCAGTTTTTCTCCGCCGCTTTTCCCAAAACGCCAGGTCAACATGCCGCCGACAATAGATCCCGCAATCGCCAGGCTGGCGAAGATCCAGGGATTTCCATGACGGACGATGAACATCAGGAGCAACAGGTCGGTGCTTCCGGGAATGGGCAGGGGAATGACCCAGCCATCAAAAAACGAGACGGCGAAGATGCCGATAGGACCCAGGTGCAAAATCCAGCGCACAAAGGCTGATTGGTGATGCGTACCATGATGGCCGCCACTGCCTGCGAGGTGCTGCGTTGCGTGCTGGGCGGATTGCAGGAGCAGGGCGAGCATCACAGTAACATTGGACGCACAAAAGCCGCTTCGGGTCGCGAGGCTTCTATTTATGTTTACAGCAGGCTGAAGGGTGGAGCGGGCGGCAGTACTCCGCATTCGGCGGCGAGTCGATAAAACTGCTCAATGGCGGCGACACATTCATCGTCGAGGACATAGTGAATGTTCTCGTGAAGATAGGTCCGGATGATGTGTTTCGGCACAGCGATTCTAGGTGCCCATTCCTGGACCAGGTCTTCCAGGTGAGCCAGGCCGTGATGGCAGGAGGCCAAAAAGTCTGTGCGCACCTGCTTGCGGAGTTCAGGGGTGGTAACGGATGTGTACCGCACCGCCCAGAAGGCTGAAACCCAGGGCAGTCCCGTGGCTTCGCGCCATGAGCGTGCCAGGTCGAGATAGACCAGGCGGTCGCCGGTTCGCTGCTCACGGGCATCCCGATCTTCTAACGCGATCAGCGCCGGATCACCGATCAGGATCGCCGCATCGCAGGCTTCCAGCATCACGTCGAGATTTGGTGGCTGCGGGGCAAAACTTACCGGGACCTGCCAAAACCTTTTGAAGAGGATCTGTACATAGGCGAAGGTGGCTCGTGAGGATGTGTCGGCGGCAACCGTACGGATTGCATCAATGCCGCCGGCCTCGCGATGGATCAACAGGAGCGAACGAATACTGCCCTTTGAAGCAACAGCGCAGCCGGGGACAATCGAGAGTCCCGGGATGCTCGCATAAGCGGCAATGGGGACCAGGCCGATGTCGGCCGCACCGGTAGCGAGTTGCTCGGCACAGCGGGACGGCGGCATTTCGCTGACGGCATACCGGGTAGCCAGTTCTGCCTGAAGGGGTGCGTGGTTGAAATCCCACATGAGCGGCGCCGGATTCAAAAAGCTGATGGCGGCGACGCGCAGCCGGTTTTGGCCCGTGTCTTCTGCATCATCATGTCTGGGAACAGAAATATTTGGCCGCAAAAGTCATCTCCCAAACTTGATCTACTGGCGTGTCTGCTTTGAGCCTGTCAGGGGATTCTCAACTACTTGCTTACGGCGAAGAGGAGCAGGTGGTGGTCCCACAGTTCCGTACTATAAAGCGTCCGGAATCGCGTCTCGGCGAGAGAGCGTTTCATCACTTCCATACTGAAAACGTGATGGTGCATGCATCGATTTTCCAGGTTGCGCAGCGACCGCTGGCGGAATTCCTCAGGCGTGCCTACGGGATGCATGACCGCATCGTGCAAGCTAAGAATCTCATCAAGATGAGTGAGGTCATCTTCTCCTCGTTCCGCTGCCAGATCTTCTTGAAGGTGTTCGAAGGTAGTAAAGGGTCGATTGCGATCGAAGATGAGGGCGCGCTGCGGCACCAGTACGAGCAGCGCGCCTCCCCGCTTCAGGACACGATGAAATTCCTGCAGGGCACGCAAAGGATTGGCTACGTGCTCGAGAACATGCGACGACAACAGGAAGTCATAGGTGTGATCGCCGATGGACGCTAAGTCCGTCGCGTCGTGGATGTACTGCATGCCTGGCTCGGCTTCCGGCAGGTACCGAAAGGTTCTGCCCTGTTGCCCTTCTGACCAGACCGTATTGGTTGCGAAATTACAGTTGTCGATCGATGAGGCAAGGGCGTAGATCGCGGGTATGTAGGCGCTGGGAAATGCCGGCGAAAATAGATCGCTCGGACCACCGACTTCCAGTCCTTTTTTCTGGGAGACTGCCCGCTCGATCTTTCGATAATTCCATACGCGACGGGCGCGACGCCTCGCCCTTTTTAGCAGATCCTGCACGTCGATAGCTTAGCTGAAGTAGCCATTTTTCACCACTCGGGGCATTTGCCAGGATGCTCGAGATTCAAATCGGGAACTGGAAGTGCTCGAGCATGATGGTATTGCTTTACTTGGTGGCCGCCCGCCCCTAGTCTCGGCTTAACTTCCATTTCATCCTTTGAAAGGCTTCGTGCCGAAAGCAGGGTTTGCTCCCGGCGTCGGACGCTGCGTGGCGCATGTCTCCTCATTTACTTTCCGCGATTAATGCCGGTGCCGCAAAGGCGGAACAGCTTGCATGGCTTGCGCTTACCCTCACTCCGGGTCTTGGACCGCAGCGCATCAAGCGGGCTTTTAACGCAAAAAAACAGCTGGAGCGCGTCTTCAGCATGGCCCTCACAGAGTTGGAGGGCCTCGGCTTTCCGGCTGAGTCTGCGCAATTCGTCTTCGATGGCAGCGCACAACGGGCGGCTGAAAAGGAATGGATAGCGGTCAGGGAAGTGGGAGCGGAGATCCTTGTTTATACAGACACTGATTATCCTGAGCGCCTGCAGCAAATTTTCGATCCGCCCCCAGTTCTCTGGGTGCGCGGCGATCGAAAACTGCTGGCAAGGCCGGGGATTGCGGTGGTCGGGACCCGGAGGCCCTCGCCGTATGGCACAGGTATGTCGGAGATGTTATCGCGCGATCTTGCCGCGCGTCGGCTGGTGATTCTCAGCGGCATGGCGCGCGGAATTGACACCGCCGCCCACAAGGGTGCCCTGGCTGCCGGTGGCCGTACCGTCGCGGTGTGGGGTACGGGTGTCGATGTGATCTACCCGAAGGAAAACAAAGGTCTGGCGGAAGATATTGTCCGCGGCGGTGGCACTATTATTTCGGAATTGCCGCTGGGTACCTTTCCGGCTCCGCAGAACTTTCCCAATCGCAACAGGATTCTAAGCGGCATGAGCGTCGGCGTACTGGTGATCGAGGCAGCAGAGAACAGCGGTACCCGGATTACCGCGCGCTGCGCCATGGAACAGAACCGGGACGTGTATGCAGTTCCCGGCAACGTCACAAACAAGGGATCGTGGGGGCCTAACACGTTAATAAAGCAGGGTGCCCGGCTGACGGCGACCTGGGAAGATGTATGGGAAGACCTGCCCAGCCAGGTGCGGATTGCTCTGGAGGACGAAGCGCTGCTTGAATCGAAAGAGACGCCTGCCGCATCGTTAATACCGGGAACGTTGTTTGAAGTGAAGCCGTTTGCACTGCCGCCGATGCGTGAACAGGAGTCCCTGGTGTATGTGGAGCTGCGCCATGACGAGCCAATGCAAGTGGATAGCCTGATGGAGACGCTCGAAGGAAGATTGAGTTCCGCAGAGATTTTTACAGCTTTATTCGAGCTTGAAATTGCCGGCCACATTCGCCAGATGCCGGGTAAACATTACGTTCGGCGCATGTAGAGCACTCTCCGCAAATGGAGGCTGGATGTGCGTGTTTCGCCACAGGCCGGAAAGGCTACCGCTGGCATTCGCCCGTGCGGCGTGGTAGCTTCCAGAAATTAGTGGTCTTCCGCAGGAATGGGCGGCAACGCTGCTTGAAGGGTCAACAATGAGTAAATCGCTAGTGATCGTCGAATCGCCCTCGAAGGCCAAGACGATCAATAAATATCTCGGTAAGGATTACATCGTCGAAGCGTCGCTGGGCCATGTCAAGGACCTGCCTAAGAACAAGATCGGGGTAGAACTTGAAGACGGCAGCTTCACGCCCGACCTGATCGTGATGCCGGACAAAGTAAAGGTAATGGATCGGCTGAAGAAGCTGGCAAAGGGTGCAAAAGCTGTGTACCTGGCACCCGATCCTGACCGCGAAGGCGAAGCGATCGCCGCTCATCTTGAAGATGAACTTCGCGATTACGCCACTGCCGGCACGATCCATCGAGTGACCTTCAACGAGATCACGCCCAAGGCTGTGAAAGCCGCATTTGAAAACGCGCGTGCCGTTGACCGCAACCTGGTGGATGCGCAGCAGACTCGGCGTGTGCTCGACCGCATCGTGGGTTACCAGATCTCGCCTCTGCTGTGGGACAAGGTCCGCCGAGGCTTGTCCGCAGGCCGTGTACAGACAGTTGCCCTGCGCCTGATTGTTGAACGCGAACGCGAGATCAAGGCGTTCAATCCCGTCGAGTACTGGACCATCGATGCCCATTTGAATCCTTTGCCGAAAGGCGCCGAATTTACCGCACGCTATGTCGGCATTGATGGCAAACGGGCGAGCATCCCGACCGTCAGTGCTGCATCAGTTCCGACTGAAGCCATCACCAAGGAAATCCTGGCGGCCATCAAGAAGGCAGACTGGTCAGTGCGTTCCGTCGATCGCAGCGAGCGCAAGAAGAGTCCGACGCCGCCTTTCACGACCAGCAAACTGCAACAGGATTCTTCCCGCCAGCTTGGCTTTAACGTGAAGCGGACAATGGGTGTTGCCCAGCGCTTGTATGAGGGGGTGGAGATTGGTACCGAAGAGGGTACTGTCGGCCTTATCACCTACATGCGTACAGATTCGACGCGTGTCTCGCCGGATGCAATCACGGAAGTACGTGAGTATATCGGCGAAAAACTCGGCAAGCAGTATCTGCCGGAGCAGCCGAATGCCTTCAAGAGCAAGAAGGACGCGCAGGATGCGCACGAAGCGATCCGCCCAACGCGCGTCCACCTGTCTCCGGAAGATATCAAGCAATATCTGAGCGATGAGCAATTGAAGCTGTACCGGCTGATCTGGCAGCGTTTTGTGGCTTCGCAGATGCTGCCGGCACTCTTTGATCAGACGACCGTCGAAGTGCAGGCGCAGCCGGCTGGTAAGGATGCGCGGCGCTATGATTTCCGGGTGACCGGCTCGATCCTCAAGTTCGATGGTTTTCTGAAAGTTTATGAAGAAGCAAAAGATGCGAAAGACGAGGACGATGACGCGCTGAAGAACAAGCTGCCCGACCTGAATGCCGGGCAGAAGCTGAACCTGCGCGAGATCGAGCCGGAACAGCACTTTACCGAACCGCCGCCGCGTTTTAACGAAGCGTCCCTGGTCAAGATTCTGGAAGAACGAGGCATTGGCCGGCCTTCGACGTATGCCGCAATCATTAACACGATCCAGGAGCGCGAATACGTCCGCAAGGTAGGAATTGGCCGGGCCGGCAAGTTCGTCCCGACGGAAATTGGCCTGGTCGTGACTGACCTGCTGGTCGCGAATTTCCCGTATATCTTCGATCCCGCTTACACGGCTAGGTTGGAGACTGAACTTGACGACATAGAAGATGGCAAGGAAGTCTGGACGACGTTACTTAAGGGCTTTTATGGCCACTTCGAGAAGGAGCTTCTCCACGCCGCGACCCACATGGAAAATGTGAAGCGGATGGAGAAGGCGACTGATGAAGTCTGCGACCGCTGCGGTTCGCCACTCGTGTTGAAGTGGGGCAAGTTCGGTACCTTTTTCGCCTGCAGTGCCTACGACAAGAAAGATCCGGCAAGCTGCACCTTTACGAAAGAAAACATCATTGACCTGCCTGACCTGGAAAAGGCCGACACCCAGGACACTGATGGCGCAGAAGAATACTGCGAAAACTGTGGCAAGACCATGGTTTTGAAGCGTGGCCGCTTCGGGACCTTCATGGCATGCACCGGTTATCCGGAGTGCAAGACGACCCGTCGCCTTGACTCAAAGGAACAGCAGAAACCACCGCAGCCGCTCGAGGAGATGTGCCCGCAGTGCAACGAACATCAGCTTGTGCTGCGTCATGGACGTTTCGGGGAGTTTGTATCTTGCGGCGGGTATCCGAAATGCAAGTACATCAAGCAGAACACCATTGGTGTCACTTGCCCGCAGTGCGGCAAAGGTGACATTGCGGAAAAGAAGGCGCGTCGCGGCAACGTGTTCTACGGCTGCACCAACTATCCTAAATGCGACTTTACGTCGAATTACAAGCCAGTCGCGCAGGAATGCCCCGAATGCCACAGTGCTTACCTGCTGGAAAAGACCTTGAAATCCGGCGTTTACCTTACCTGTCCGAATAACAAGAAGCCTTCGGCTGAAGAAGAAACCGCGCCGAAGAAACGGACCAAGAAGGGTCAGGCGGAGGAACCTGCTACGGTTAGCTGTACCTTTAACAAGCGAATCGGTGATGCTCCTGTCATCGAGCGAACAGAGAAGGTCAGCGAAGAAGAGCTCAGCCCGGCCGAAACTGTCGCTTAAACCTGGGCCATAACGAGTAATTGAAATAGGTATCTAATGGAATCAACAGCGCTTTCCTCTTCAGGAGATGCTGAACTCATTCTGAAGCTGTATGAACTTCGCCGTGAGCCGGTCATGCGTGTGGCGCGACAGTGGGTTTGCGCAGAATTTCGCCCCCAATCCGCCGACGAAGTCGTGGCGATCCTTGATGATTACGGATCACAGCAGAACCAGTATCTTCGCCAGGTGACCAGCTACTGGGAGATGGCCGCCGCCTTCGTTCTCCGTGGCGCTCTTGATGGCGAACTACTGGTCGATACCTGCGGGGAGAACATGTTGATTCTGGCTAAATTCCATCCCTTTCTGGAGCAGATTCGACGCACCTCGCCGGATTTTCTAGTGCGGACGGAGCAATTTGTGAACAAACATTCCGTTGCCCGCGCCAATGTTGAGCGACAGGCCCGGATGCATGAAAGTCAAAGGGCAGCGTTGGTTTCATAGTCACCCGCTCAAACTTCCGGGTCTTCCGACTTGCCAGCTTTGCTGTGCAGTAGCATACTCGGGAAGGATGGGAGATCCACTGCTATGAAGATGACGATTGCGGCCCTTACTCTATGTAGCCTTTCAGCTTTTGCGGCAGATACCAGTAAACCGCTGAAAGTGAACGGCTATATCTCTGAATCACAATGCGGCGCGACCCACAACACCGCCACGCCGGATGCGGCCTGCGTCAAGAAATGCATCGCTAAAGGCTCCAAACCCGTGTTTGTTGACGATGATAAGAAGAAGGTGTGGGCGATCGACAATCCGGAAGCCATCACGGATGATGAGGGCAAGCCAGTCACGATCATGGCAACGCTCGATGCCTCGGCTATGACCTTGCATGTCGACAAAATAACAAAGGTTGGTAAAGTGGCCGCACCCGTACAGGGCATGAAGATGGAGTAGCTCCGGGAACGCTTTCGGATGCCGAGTGCGTTTTACCCGTGTTCTGCGGCAAGTCCCCCGACCTGTCCGCTGGTAGGTGCCAGCGTCGGGATGAGGGCTTGCCGCTCGCTGTTTTGAATTGCATTCCGCAGAGCGCTCGAGTGCTCCGGGAAGAAAGATATGATGACTATGGCCAAAGCGACGTGGAACGGGCAAGTGATTGCCGAGGGCGACACTTACGAGACGGTTGAAGGTAACGTTTATTTCCCGGAAAGTGCAGTGAAGCGCGAGTACATCCGTACCAGCACGACGACGTCTACCTGCCCCTGGAAAGGCCAGGCACGTTATTACAGTCTGCTGGTCGATGGCCAGGAGAACCCTGATGCAGCCTGGTATTATCCGGACCCAAAGCCTGCAGCCAAGAACATCAAGAACCACATTGCTTTCTGGCGTGGCGTAGAAATCTCAAAGGATTGATCATCGGGTAAAGCCGCTTCAAGTGCTGGAATACCCATTGACCGCATACAATCGACAACTGCAAATTGCGTGCTTTATCGTTGCATTCGGTGAGACGGATGGGCACTCTATCTTCAACCTGCTGCGCCCTGCCTGTTGCAAGTCAATGATTTGCAAACTAGCGAGGTGCAGGTCAGAAACCGTTCGCTCTCTTGAATACTTTCAGCTAGGTTATTGACTCACGCATGACCAGCCACGCTGTTGAGCTATCGGTCTTCATCTTCTTCTTTCTGCTGGTAACGGTCGTTGGCTTTCTTGCCTCGAGGTGGCGACGGGCTGATCTGAACCACCTGGACGAATGGGGGTTAGGCGGGCGGAGCTTCGGCACGCTCATCACCTGGTTCCTGATCGGCGGCGACCTTTATACGGCCTATACCGTGATTGCCGTACCGGCGCTGGTCTTCGGCGCCGGGGCAATGGGTTTTTTTGCCCTCGCCTATACCATCCTGATCTACCCGCTGGGCTTTCTCATCCTACCGCGGCTATGGGCTGTCTCCCGGAAACATGGTTATGTAACAGCCGCAGACTTTGTGCGCGGCCGCTACGGCAGCCACTGGCTGGCGCTGGCGGTGGCTTCGACCGGCATCCTGGCAACCATGCCATACATTGCGCTGCAGTTGATTGGCATGAACGTGGTCCTGGCACAGATGGGCCTGAAAGGCGATTGGCCGCTGCTGATTGCGTTCCTGATCCTTGCCCTGTACACCTATTCGAGCGGCCTGCGGGCCCCGGCGCTCATCGCCCTGGTCAAGGACGGGATGATCTACGTGATGGTGATGGTCGTCGTCATCTACATCCCATACAAACTGGGCGGGTATCGGCACATTTTTGCCGCGGCCGGTCCGTTGCTGGCGGCGAAGCATCCGCCGGGAGCCCTGGTCCTGCCGAAAGCTGCGTACAGTGCGTACTCCAGCCTGGCCCTGGGTTCGGCGCTCGCTCTCTTCATGTATCCACATTCGGTCACGGCGATTCTTGCAGCGAAGAGCGGTGACGCGATTCGCCGCAACCAAGTATTTTTGCCTGCGTATTCTCTGCTGCTCGGCTTGATTGCCTTGATGGGGTTGATGGCTCTGGTTGCTGGTCTGCACCCGGTCACCGCCAACATGGCGATACCGATGCTGATTGAATGGGCGTTGCCGCCGTGGTTTGCGGGCTTCTGTTTCGCCGCCATTGCGATTGGCGCGCTGGTGCCGGCAGCCATTATGTCGATCGCTGCAGCCAACCTGTTTACGCGTAGCTTCTATCGCGCCTACATTCGCAAAGATGCGACGCCCAAGCAGGAATCGCAGGTGGCAAAGCCGGTCTCCCTGGTGGTGAAACTAGGTGCACTCGCGTTCATTGTTTTTCTGCCGCAGCAGTATGCGATCAACCTGCAGCTTTTGGGGGGAGCGTGGATTCTGCAGACCTTCCCCGCAATTGTTTTTGGCTTGTGGAAGCGACGCTTTCACCACATCGCGCTGCTTACAGGCTGGGCCGCGGGTATGCTGGCCAGTACCGCGATGGAACTGTCGTTACACCTGAAAGGCTCGACCTATCCGCTTCATCTTTTCGGAAACATCTATCCGGCGTATTCCGCTTGTTATGCCCTGGCGCTCAACCTGTTCGTCACCATCGTGCTGACCCTCGTTCTTGATGCGACAGGAGTCAGGCGACATGCGGACGCGACCGATGATGCTGACTATGAAGATCGCCTCGAGAGCTCGAGCCCGGGCAATCCCGAGCCGATTGCGGCGGAGTTTTAAGTGGGTCATTCACGCAGATCGAGAGGACTGCACGCGCGCGAACTGTTACTGCTGGTGCCGATTATTGCGTTGATCTTTCCCGGCTGGTACGCCCGCCGCGACCCCATGCTGTTCGGCTTTCCCTTTTTCTACTGGTACCAGTTTGCCTGGGTACCGGGCGGAGCCTTGCTGACAGGCCTCGTGTTTTTGCTGCGGCGACGGGACCGTCGCTAGGAACTTGTCCCGCCGGCCGGTTTTACATCGCGGCGAAGTGCTTCGAGGTCACGCTCCGCATGCCATTGCCGGACGCCGTTGCGGGACATAGAGATCAAGCTCCCGGTAGCGCCGCGAAACCTCTTCCTGCATTGCAAGTGGATGCGGCCCATAGGCCCGTGCCAGACGCCGCAGTGCGTCGGTACAGGCATGGCTCCACCAGGTGACGGGCGATGCGGGCACGGATACGTACCGCTTCAGCATCGTTGGCGCTGCGTCGATCTGATCCCAGCCTGTTCGAAGGCCTTCTCTGTAGCGGTTATTGCTTCTAGTAAGCCTGGGCTTTTTCGATCGGCAGTCGCACCTGGAAGCAGGTCGCGCCCGGTATGGACTCCACCATGAGGAAGCCGCGATGGATACGGATAATGCGGGTGGCGGCGTCCAGCCCCAACCCTAGTCCCTTGCCGGGCGCCTTGGTAGTGAAGAAGGGCTCGAAGATGCGTGCTTGGAGGTCCTTGGGAATACCGGGGCCGTCGTCCCACACTTCTACCAGGAGAAAGCCTCCGCTGACATGGACTTTGATGACGATGTGGCCTTTAAAATTCGTCGCTTCGAGGGCATTTTCGAGCAGCGATGTCCATACCTGGTTCAACTGGCTGCCGAAGGCGGAAATGAGTGGCAGGCCAGGCTCGTAACGGCGCTCAATCGTGGCGTTTGCCGCCTGCGATTGCAACATGATCAAGGTGCTTTCAATGCCCAGTGTTACATCCACTTCCTGGATGGGTGCCTGGTCCATGAAGGAATAATCCTTGATCGCACGGATAAGCCCGAAGATCCGAGTAGTGGAGTCGAGAACGGCTGCGGCCATCTTTTCGGCGCGCAAGCCGGAACTTATCTGTAGCAGCACAGGATGGACGGTTGTGGACTCGACTGATGATGGCAGCTTGTTGAGGTGGACGGGGGTGACGCCGAGTTCGGCCAGCTCCGGCGCAATCTGCCAGCCATCGCCGATATTGTGCCCGTTGAGCCAATGCTGGATCGCGTCTTCTCGCGAGGCGACGAGCGCCGGATCTACCTGCTCATCCTGGGCGAGTTCATTGAGCGTATTGTTATACCAGGCGCGCACATCGGAAGTCTGGGCTTCCGTAAGGCAAAGATGGCCCAGCTTAAGGGAGTTCTCGATAAAAAACTTCAGCTCCTGCAGCATGCCGTCAGCTGAGCGCTGCGCAGCTGATGCGGGATTATTCAGTTCGTGCGCCAGGTTGGCCGCCAATTTCCCGAGGGCCGTCAATTTCTCCGCCTGCTGCTCCATGCGCGTCACTTCGCGAACGCGGTCAAGCAGGACTCCGACAACCCGATCGCCGAGCGCGGGAACGGCACGAAGCATTTCCGGGAACATGCGCTTGTGGAATTCCAGACCCCAGGTAGGCGTGACGGTGTAGCCCTGCCCGCCGTACTCCTTCATGCGCGAGTACGGTAGTGTTCCTGTGATCTGGCCTGCCCGGCCGATAAACAGCGCCGCCGCGCCACGTTCGCGCCTGACTTGGATTTCGCCTTTAAGAAGGATGGTCATGGCTATCGCCGGCTCACCCTCCTCAAACAGGATTACGCCCGCGTCTTCGTAACGCTCCGTCCCATGCTCGGCGAGCCAGAGGTAATCATCGTCGGCAAGGTCATGCAGAGGTGCGACCTGTCGCAGCGCGGCGACAATCTGTTCCAGCCTGGCTGTGTCCTTTGCAACTGTCGGGATCTCAGTTTCCATGCTGCCGCCCTCCGTTGCTATTGTCCTACATGTGGGCTCCCGATCACATGCAGGCTTCGCGAATGGTAGGAATTTGGGCTTGAGCGGAAGCTTGGATGATGCAGGCGACCTACATCTTGAAGCTTACTGATTCTGCTCCGCCCGGCGCATGGGCATTGCGTCAATTTTGTGATTCAATGTTTCGACTGTGACGATATTTTCGGATCGATACTTTTCTCCGCCATCCTTGCCGACCAGAAGGACGACGAAGCTGTCATCGCTGATGTTGAAGCGATGTCGCAGTTTCTCGCTCTCAGCAGCGTCCAGCTTCGTGGTGCGCAGCGACTGTAAGGCGGACGGGTTCACAGGCTTCCCGTCCTTCGTATCGACAACGACCAGAACGTCGCGCTCTCGAAAATCAGCTATGTGTGGGTCGAACGCCTTCAGTTGCTGTTGCAGCCGCGTATCGCTTGCGGAAGGAGCAAAAATCAGCAGCGGCCGATAGCAGTCGCGCATGGCGGCAACAGTCGCAGGATGTGCCGGACAAAGATTTTCTCTGGCATGCATGGCAGGAGGAATAAGCAGTAGGAACAAGGTGAGATGGATGGACGATCGCATAGCAGGATAGAGGCCACGCAGTGTTGAAGAGATGTTCCCGAGGAAAAAGAAGGTGGTTAAGGGCCACCTTCTTTTCCTCCGCTTCGGCGCGGCGATTACGGCTGGGGTAACCAAGACGGCTGCGACTGATGGAAGCATCATCGCCGCAGGCGTTTCTCCCGCATGGCAAGTGCTAGGCGGGAACAGTTTCCGCCGCGTGGGGATTCCCCTGCTTTTCTGCCACCACCGGGTTGAGGAACGGCATTCCGGCGCGGAGTTCCGTGCCGACCTTCTCGATGGGATGAGCAGCTTCTGCATCCCGCATGGCCTGGAACTTCTTGCGGCCGCTCTTGTTCTCCGCCATAAAGTTGTTGGCGAAGGTACCGTCCTGAATTTCATTCAGCAACTGCTTCATTGCCTTGCGAGTTTCTTCTGTCACGATACGCGGGCCGGCCGTATAGTCGCCATATTCCGCAGTATCTGAAATGGAGTAGCGCATGTAGGCAAGGCCCCCACGATACATCAGGTCGACGATCAGCTTGAGCTCATGGAGGCATTCGAAGTATGCCATCTCGGGCGCATAGCCGGCTTCAACCAGTGTGTCGAAGGCAGCCTTTACCAGCGCCGAGGTGCCGCCGCACAGCACTGCCTGTTCGCCGAAAAGGTCAGTCTCAGTCTCTTCGCTGAAGGTAGTTTCATAAACGCCGGCGCGGGTACAGCCAATGCCTTTGGAGTATGAAAGAGCGAGCGCGTGTGCGTTGCCGGACGCATCCTGTTGCACGGCGATCAGGCCGGGAACACCTCCGCCTTCAGTAAACACTTCGCGGACACGATGGCCTGGAGACTTGGGTGCAGCAAGCGATACATCAACGCCTTCAGGCGGCGTAATGAAGCCAAACCGGATATTGAAGCCGTGAGCGAACATGAGCGTCTTACCCGGCGTCATGTGCTGCTTGATGTGCTTGTCATACACCTCTGCCTGCGACTGATCAGGCACCAGGATCATGATAACGTCAGCCCACTTCGCGGCTTCGCTGATGGACAAAACCTTGAGACCGGCTTTCTTCGCTTTCTCAATCGACTTACTGCTTTCCGGTAGCCCGACTGCTACGTCAACGCCGGAGTCTTTAAGGTTGAGCGCATGGGCATGACCTTGCGAGCCGTAGCCGATAACAGCTACCTTTTTGTTCTGGATGAGCGATAGATCGGCGTCGTGATCGTGATACGTCTTCGGCATGTGTTTTCCTTGTCGGTAATTCGTATTTGTGCGTTTCTGAAATGTCGAGTTACAAATTATTTGGTCATCCCGCGTGCGCCGCAGCGTAGTCAAAGGATCTGCTTCTTAATCTGCTTCGGCTGCTTCTTCCTCAGGCAAATCTTCAGGAGAGAGATCGAGCAGATCATGTTCGACGCCGGCATCGCTCTGCTGCCTGCCCGTCCCGCTCGTATCGCGTAAAGCAGCGAGCACGCGACTGGTATGGTGGCCGCGCCGCATTACCATGCGGCCGGTTCGCGAGACTTCAAGCACATTGTCCCCGCTTTCAACCAGCACCTGCAAAAGCCCCTCAATCTTGCTCGCGCTGCCTGTCATTTCAACCATCAGTGACTCCGGGGCAAGATCGACGATGCGCGCCCGAAATACATTCGCCAGTTCGAAGAGATGCGAGCGGGTTTGCGCGTTGGCCGCTACTTTGATTAACGCTAACTCCCGGCTGATCGAAGAAAAACGATCGATGTCGTCGACCTCGATGACATCTTCTAGCTTATAGAGAGAGGCCATAATGCGGTGCGTCGCGGTCGGAGGAGCGTCGGCAACGATGGTCATGCGCGACACGCCTGCTCTTTCCGAAGCGCCAACGGTGAGCGAAGTGATGTTGATATTGAGACGCCGGAAGAGCGAGGAAACGCGCGTGAGCACGCCGGGCTTGTCTCCTACAAGTGCGACAAAGGTGTGCAGCATAGTTGTGTCTAATCCTCTGCCGATTCAAGCATCGGATTGTTCTTGGCAGGCTGCGGGCGGCGGATCATTTCATGCAAAGCTGCGCCACCGGGAATCATCGGGTACACCGACTCTTCTTTTTCAACCATGAAGTTGATGAGGAACGGACCTTTGGTCGAACGAGCGGCGCGAACTGCCGGAAGAACTCCACTCCGCTCCCGCACCGTCTCGCTGGCGATGCCGTGCGCTGCAGCGAGCATGGCGAAGTCCGGAGACAGTATCGGGGACGATTGATAGTTCTTTTCATAGAAAAACTCCTGCCACTGCCTAACCATGCCGAGATAACCGTTATTGATAATCGCGATATTGATGTCGAGGCCTTCCTGCGCGATGGTCGACAGTTCGCAGGCAGTCATCTGGAAGCCGCCATCTCCGGCAATCACCCATACTTCTTTCTCCGGGCACGAAACTTTTGCGCCGATGCCTGCGGGCAGCGCGAAGCCCATCGTACCGAGGCCGCCGCTGGTGACCAGCGAGCGCGCATGTTCATGCTTGAAATACTGCGCTTCCCACATCTGGTGCTGACCCACGTCCGTGACGACTACGGCATTGCCTTTGGTTTCCCGCCACAGATCGTGAATCACGTGCGCGGCATAGAGGTGCCCGGTATCCGGAAGATTCGTAATGTCCCGCACAGCCGCCGTGCCCTTGTTCGCACCGATCGTTTTGAGCCATGCCGTGCCACTGCGCCGGGGTATGAGTGGCAGCAGGGCATCGAGTACTTCTTTCAAATCGCCGGTGAGGGCCACGTCGACGTGCACATTCTTGTTGATTTCAGAAGGATCGATGTCGATGTGGATCTTCTTCGCCTTGGGCGCGTAACTGGCGAGCGCTCCGGTCACGCGATCATCAAACCGCATGCCGCAGGCGATGAGCAGGTCGGCGTTTTGAATCGCCTCGTTCACCCAGCTCTCACCATGCATGCCCATCATGCCGAGGTTGAGCGAATGCGAAGCGGGGAAGCTGCCCAGGCCGAGCAGCGTGCAGGCGACAGGCACCTCTGCACGTTCGGCAAGGGTGCGCACCTGTTCGCCGGCGCCGGACTTGATGATGCCGTGGCCGGCAAGGATGACCGGCCGCTTGGCCTGCAGAATCAACTTTGCTGCTTCGGCAATCGCAGACCTTTCTGCGCGCAGCATGGGATGCGGAAGGGAAGCGGCGGGCGCAGCGGCGTTGAAATCGAAATCGGCTATCGCCTGCTGCGCGTCCTTGGTAATGTCGATCAACACCGGCCCCGGTCTGCCCGTTGTGGCTACGCGAAATGCGTCGCGCACCACGCCTGCGATGTCCTCTGCGCGCGTGACCAGGTAATTATGTTTGGTGATGGGCAGCGTGATGCCGGTGATATCGACTTCCTGGAATGCGTCCGAGCCAAGTACCTTGCTCGACACATTACCGGTGATGCAGACGATTGGAATTGAATCAAGCATGGCGGTCGCAATCCCGGTAACCATGTTCGTCGCGCCCGGCCCCGAAGTGGCCATGGCAACGCCGACGCGGCCCGAAGCGCGTGCATAGCCGTCCGCCATGTGGACGGCGCCCTGTTCGTGGCGAACCAGGATGTGCTTGATCGGGAACTTGCGCAGAGCATCGTAGATCGGCAGAATGGCGCCGCCGGGGTAACCGAAAACCTCACGCACGCCTTCACCCTCAAGCGTAGCCCAGAGAATTTCTGCCCCGGTGAGCTTGGCCGGCTGCGACGCTGCGTTCTTTGTCACCGTAGACGCATTCTGATGAGTGGCGTTTATCTCGTCTGCCATAAAGCCTCCATGTCATTCCGACGACTTCAATTGATTTGGGCGTTCCACTCAGGAATCATTCACCTTGAGCGAAGCGTCTTAGTTCGTAACAGCACCCAGCGATGCTGAACTTACATTGTCTGCATACTTTCTGAAAACGCCCCTTTTGAACTGCGGTTCCGGAGCTTTCCATGTGCTGAGCCGTGCCTGCAGAATTGCTTCTGGAATCTCGAGCGTCAACTTCCGATTGGGTATGTCGAAGAAGACCATGTCGCCATCTTCTATCGCTGCGATCGGGCCCCCTAAGGCTGCTTCAGGAGATACGTGTCCGGCCATCAGGCCTCGCGTTGCCCCGGAGAAACGGCCATCGGTCAGCAGAGCTACGGTATTCGACAACTCGGCGATGCCGGCAATGGCGGCAGTGATCGAAAGCATCTCGCGCATCCCCGGACCGCCCCGCGGCCCTTCATAACGAATCACAACGACGTCATTCGGTTTCAAGCTCCCGGAGTCAAGCGCGGCGAAGGCGAGTTCTTCTGAGTCAAAGACGCGTGCGGGACCGCGATGCTCCAGGCGTTCATGACCGGCGACCTTGATCACGCATCCTTCAGGCGCAATGTTGCCCTTGAGGATGACCAGACCGCCGGTCGCTTTGAGTGGCTGTGCCAGGGTATGAATAACCTTCTGGCCAGTCGTTTCGGTAAACTTCTTCGACTCTTCGGAAAGCGTCAAACCGGTTACGTTGAGGGCGTCGCCTTGCAATAGACCTGCTTCGAGCAGGCGTGACGCCAGCAGGCGACTACCTCCCGCCTCGTAATAATCCTTGGCAAAGTATTTGCCGCCCGGCTTCAAGTCGCACAGCAGCGGCGTGCGCTTGCTGATGGCATCGAAGTCATCTACGGTCAGCGTGAGGCCGGCTTCATGCGCGATGGCGATGAAGTGCAGCACAGCATTCGTCGACCCGCCCGAAGCGGCAACGCTGGTGATCGCATTTTCGAGCGACGCACGCGTAATGATCTGCGAAGGTTTCACATCTTTTCTTACCAGGTCCATCACCATGCGACCGGCTTCGCGGCAGGATGCAAGTTTCTCTTCTGCGAGTGCCGGTACACCTGACAAACCGATGGGCGAGATGCCGAGAAATTCGCATGCCACGGCCATGGTGTTGGCCGTGAACTGTCCGCCGCAGGCACCTGCTGCAGGACAAGCTTTTTCTTCGACGGCAAGCAGACCTTCGTCCGATAGGGCACCACGCGAGTGCGAGCCGATGGCTTCAAAAACATCCTGGACGCTCAATTCTTTGCCGTTCAGGTTGCCGGGAGCAATGGAGCCGCCGTAGAGCATCAACGACGGAATATCCAGCCGCGCCAGCGCCATCACTGTCCCGGGCAAATTCTTGTCGCAGCCGGCGATGGCGACCAGGCCATCGAAGAGATTTCCACGCGCGACCAGTTCTACAGAATCGGCAATGACTTCGCGGCTGATCAGCGAAGCCTTCATGCCCTGCGTGCCCATGGTGATGCCATCGGAAATGGTGATGGTATTAAACTCCATCGGCGTGCCGCCGGCCTCGCGAATGCCTTGCTTGACAGCTTCGGCTAGCGTCCGCAAATGATAGTTACAGGGGCCGATCTCAGTCCACGTATTTGCGATGCCAATAATGGGTTTGCGCAGATCGTCGCGGGTGTAGCCGATGGCATGCAGCATGGCGCGGGCGGCGGCACGACTGGGACCCTCCGTAAGGGCGATAGAGTGCAACTTGCCTTGCGATGGGTCGCTGACGCCATTGTTGCCATTGCCATTGCCATTCTTGATGATGTTGTTCCTGCTGTCGGTGCTCATGCTCTCCTTAACGTGCTTCCTGGTGTAACGCGGGCCGCGGTGCAACCCAGAACTTCTTGTTATGCCGCTGCTCGAATGCGTCTAGTTCACTCTCATGCCGCATGGTCAGGCCTATATCGTCGAGACCGTTGAGCAGGCAGTACTTGCGAAAGGGATCGATCTCGAAAGCTGCCGAGAAACCTTGATCGCTCACAATGGTTTGATCCGAGAGTGAGACAGTTACCCGATACGTTGGGTCAGCCACAGCCTGCTCGATCAATGCGTGCACCTGCTCTTCCGGCAGACGCACCAAGACAATTCCATTCTTTCCTGCATTGGAGAAAAAGATGTCTGCAAACGAAGGCGCGATGACGCAGCGGAAGCCGAAGTCTGACAATGCCCATGCTGCGTGTTCGCGCGATGAGCCGCAGCCGAAGTTCTTACCGGCGACGAGGATCTCTGCACCCTTGTACCTGGGATTGTTCAGGATAAAAGTTGGATCAGGTGCGCCCGCATCGACTCCATCCTGTTGCCGCCGCCAGTCATAAAACAGAAATTCACCGTATCCCGTGCGCTCGATGCGTTTGAGAAATTGTTTGGGAATGATCTGGTCGGTATCCACATTTGAGCGATCGAGCGGCGCAAGAGTCGATGTCAGTGTGTCAAAGGGAGTCATCTATTTTGCCTCCGCTAATATGTTGGCTTTGTCGTGCTGCGGCTTGAATTTCCAATCGCGCACATCAGTGAAGTGACCGGCGACGGCAGCTGCGGCGGCCATCATGGGACTGACAAGATGGGTGCGGCCGCCGCGGCCCTGACGCCCTTCGAAGTTTCGATTCGAAGTGGAGGCGCAACGCTCCCCGGGCTGCAGTATGTCAGGGTTCATGCCGAGACACATGGAACAGCCTGGCTCGCGCCATTCAAAACCGGCGTCCAGAAAAATGCGATCAAGGCCTTCGCGTTCAGCCTGCACTTTTACTTGCTGCGATCCCGGTACCACCATGGCACGCACATGTGTGCTGACGTTATAACCGTTCACAACTTTCGCGGCGGCGCGCAAGTCTTCGATGCGCGAGTTCGTGCAGGAGCCAATGAAGACGCGGTCAATGTCTATCTCTTCGATCACCGTACCGGCTTTCAGATCCATGTACTCGAGCGCACGCTCGAGGGACCGCCGATCCGTTTCGTTTTCTACTTTTGAGGGATCGGGAACGGTGGCTGTTACAGCAGCGACCATGCCGGGCGAAGTGCCCCAGGTCACAAAGGGCGCGAGTTCATTCGCCGGGATAATCAATTCGCGATCAAAGGTCGCCCTGTCATCGGTAACCAGGCCGCGCCACTGAGCCACAGCTTCATCCCAATCCGCACCTTGCGGTGCCTGCGGGCGATCTTTCAAATAGGCAAATGTCTTTTCATCAGGAGCAATCATGCCCGCGCGTGCGCCAGCTTCAATGCTCATGTTGCAGACCGTCATGCGGCCTTCCATGGAGAGCGAGCGAATGGTTGAGCCTGCATATTCGATGACGTAGCCAGTCGCGCCATCCGTGCCGATGCGGCCGATGATGCCGAGCGCAACATCTTTCGCGCCGACCGCCGGTGGCAGTTCGCCTTCTACAGAGATGCGGAAAGTCTTGGCGCGGCCCTGTTGCAGGCATTGCGTTGCCATTACATGTTCGACTTCAGATGTACCAATCCCAAAAGCAAGAGCACCAAAGGCACCATGAGTGGACGTATGACTATCCCCACAGACGATGGTCATGCCTGGCTTGGTGAAGCCCTGCTCCGGTCCAATGACATGGACAATGCCCTGTTCCGGCGCATTAACGTCGTAGAGTTCAATGCCGAACTCCCTGCAGTTCTTACGCAGTGCATCAATCTGTTTAGACGCGATCTGATCTTCGATGATGATGCGGTTTGCTGTCGTCGGCACGTTATGGTCGACCGTAGCAACAGCCCGGTCGGGCCTGCGGAATTTGCGGCCTGTCATCCGCAAGCCGTCGAAGGCCTGGGGAGATGTGACCTCGTGGATCAGATGCAGATCAATGTAAAGCAGGGTCGGCTCGCCTTCCGGCGCGGCAACAACGTGGGCGTCCCATACTTTTTCAAAAAGCGTTTGTGGCTGCTGTGACATGTCGACCGATTCCTGAATGACTAGACTGCGTGCATCGCCTGGCGGCGATCGATGATCGTGTTGAGCGCTTCATGCACCAGGGTGCCCATCTCTGTGGTTGAAGTCGCTTTGAGCGACGTGGCACCGCCACGCAACAGGTCGGCAGTGCGATGGCCCTGGTCGAGAACTTCCCTGACCGAGGCTTCAATGGCCAGGGCATCCTGCTCGAGCCCGGCTGAGTGGCGCAACAACATGGCAGCGGTGAGAATGGCGCCGAGAGGATTCGCAATGTTTTTTCCTGCGATATCGGGCGCCGAACCATGCACCGGTTCGTAAAGATTTACCGTGCCGCCGATGGTTGCTGACGGCAGCATGCCAAGCGAGCCCGTGATGACGGCTGACTCGTCAGAAAGAATGTCGCCAAAAAGATTTTCCGTCAACACCACATCAAAGTTTCTCGGGGTGTTCATCAGGTGCATCGCGCATGCATCGACGTATTGGTGATCGAGCGCGACATCAGGATATTGTGGGGCAAGTTCCGATACGGTAGCCCGCCAAAGTTGCGAGACTTCGAGAACATTTGCCTTGTCGACGGAGGTCAATTTTTTGCGCCGCTTCGAAGCCAGTTCAAAAGCGATGCGGGCTACACGGATGACTTCAGACCGGGTGTAGCGCATGGTATTCCAGGCTTCGCCGGTTGAGCGGTCCCATGCGCGAGGCTTGCCGAAGTAAAGGCCGCCGAGCAGTTCGCGCACAAACAGGATATCTGCGCCATCGATTACTTCCGGGCGTAGTGGAGAATTCACTGCGAGTGCGGGATGCGCGAAGGCGGGCCGCAAATTGGCGAAGCCGCCGAGTGCTTGACGGATGGCGAGCAGGCCGGCTTCAGGACGCTTATCCGGAGACAGGGAATTAAACTCGTTGCCACCAACTGCACCGAGCAATACGGCATCGCTGCCAAGCGCGGCATCGAGCGTCACCTGCGGCAAAGGCGTGCCATCTGCCTTGATGGCAACACCACCGATACGCTTCTCGTCAAACTGAAAGTCGTGGCCGCCCAGGTCGGCGACTGTTTTGAGGACGCGCACTGCTTCTCGGGTCACCTCTGGCCCGATGCCATCTCCTGCGAGAATCAAAACTTTCAACTTCATACAATCCTTTGCAAGACACCTGTTATGAGGAGCTATGCCTGTTGGAGATAAGGCACGGGTTCAGTCTGCCCGTGGCCATTTACCAGCGCGATCAAATCCTGATCGTAGATGGCCTTCTTCCGATCGGCGAGTTCGGTGAACTGCGTGTACATCGCGTCCAGTTCAACCTTGTTCAGCGTGAAGCCGAGTTCCTGTAGCCGACTGGCCAGCGCATGCCGACCGGAATGCTTGCCGAGTACAAGACTCGTCTTTGGCACACCGACCGAAGCCGGCGTCATAATTTCATAGGTCAAGGGGTTTGATAGCATTCCGTGCTGGTGGATCCCGGCTTCATGCGCGAAAGCATTGCTGCCGACAACTGCCTTATTCGGTGAAGGTCCAAAACTGATGAGCTGCGCCAGCAACTGGCTGGTCGGATAAAGTTTGTCGAGCTGCAGCGCATGCCTGTAGGGATAGTGGTCCTGGCGGACTTGCAGTACTGCTGCAATTTCTTCGAGCGCCGCATTGCCGGCCCGTTCGCCGATACCGTTGATGGTGCACTCCACCTGCCGTACCCCTGCTTCAATTGCGGCCAGCGTGTTTGCCACAGCCATGCCGAGGTCATTGTGGCAGTGCGAGGACAGGGTGATGTTCCTGACGGCAGGGACCTGGTCGCGCAACCTGCGAAACATGCCGCCGTACTCGTCCGGCATGGCGTAGCCAACGGTGTCTGGCAGATTGATGACGGTAGCGCCGGCTTCAATTGCGATGGACACCATCTTCGCCAGGTAAGCAGGCTCCGCTCTTGATGCGTCTTCCGGAGAGAACTCCACATCATCGACATACTGCCTGGCCTGTCGTACCGAGGCACCGGCTTGTTCGAGTGCCTGCTCGCGGGTCAACTTCAACTTGTACTGCAGGTGCAAATCGGAACTACCGAGAAACACATGAATACGGGCCCAGGCTGCGCCTTCAATCGATCGCGCAGCGGCTTCGATATCGTCCTTACGTGATCGTGCAAGTGACGCAATGCGCGGGCGCCGCACTTCTTTGACGATAGAGGTGATGGCGTTAAAATCACCATCGGATGCGATGGCGAAACCCGCTTCAATCACGTCAACGCCCAGTTCGTCCAGGGCATGCGCCATGCGCACCTTCTCCGCCACCGTCATGCTGCAACCCGGCGATTGTTCGCCATCCCGCAGCGTGGTGTCGAAGAATTGAATCTCGTGATCTGTTTGCGTCATGCGCCCCATCCTGCTCTCTACCAGTCCATTTTCAAGGAATGCGCACGTATAAAGCAAATTTATAATTCTTTTTACTTTCATAAGCTATGGTTATGGCAGGAAAGATCATGCCACTTGAACTCAGCCAGCTTGAGACCTTTGTTGCGGTTGCGGAACTGAAGAGTTTCTCGCGTGCCGCGAAACGCCTGCACCGTACCCAACCCGCTATCAGCCAGGTTATCCGCAAACTTGAAGATGACCTGGGCGAGACGCTTTTCGATCGCGCGCAGAGGGATGGAAGCCTGACAGCCGCGGGTGAACTGCTTCATGGCTATGCGCAGAGGCTTCTGCAATTGAGGACGGAAGCCGGGTTGGCAATCGATGAACTTCGCTCTCTCGATCGCGGGCGGTTGATGCTCACTGCCAACGAATATACCTGCCTTTATCTGCTGCCGGTGCTCGATCGGTTTCGGCGGCTGTATCCCCAGATCGGGATCACCGTGCAGCGGGCATTTGCCAGCAGAATTCCAGGCGAGTTGGCTGCGCGTTCCGCGGAAATGGGCATACTGTCGTTTGCGCCGGATCCCGCCATCTTTCGTTCGATCAGTGTGTATCGCGACAGAATGGCAGTGGTGGTGCAGCCCGGGCACCCCCTTACACGCAAGAAGAAGGTCAACATTCATGACCTGGGGACGGAAAGCTTTGTAGCTCACAATGCTGATTCACCGCTGCGCCAGCGGGTCTTCCAGACCTTCAAGGATCATCAGACGCCGCTCAACATTGGTATCGAACTGCCGAGTATGGAAGCAGTGAAACGCTTTGTCTCGCACGGTAACGGGGTCGCGATCGTGCCGGGCCTGACCGCTGCGCCGGAATTGGCCAGCGGAGAACTGGTCGGTATCCAGGTGACGGAGCTGCATATTGAGCGAGAGTTGCGCTTGATCCTGCGGCGAAAAGCGGTGTTGTCGTATGTCGGGGCGGCTTTCTTGAAGGTAGTTGCAGACTATGCGCTGGAACAAGGATCACCCTACCTCTACGTCCCCGAAGACGCAGGTGCCGAAACCGAGACGCTCGTGCTGACGCCTTCTTTTGAAAAGCTTACTCAGACCGCAACTGCGCCGGTGCGAAGAAAGTGAAAAAGCGTTCGGCCGTAGGGAGAGTAAGACGAGCCTGAGCATGGATTCCGCTGGCAGCGTGCCTGTTTCGGCGGCGGATCCTCGGCAGAGCCAGGTTTGCGGGAGGGCACGTCCCTCGCGGGGAGGCGTAAGGGCAGGTACAATTGCGGAAGCACTACACCGGGGCAACCCAGCAGAGAATTTGACGAACCCGAGAAGCGGGTCTACCTTCCAATCGCGGCAGGTAAAGAGGTTCAGGAGCGAATGAAGAAGAGCAAGCTGTTGTTTTTGTTGCTGCCGTTTATGGCTGCAGCGAGCTATGCGCAGGAAAGCCGTCAGGATGTGAGTGCAAGTCTCTCAGGTCTGATCTCTCCCTATACATATGGCCAGGGTGTGAACCAGACCGCCACAATCGGTCTGGGAGGGCTGGTAAGTTACCGTTATCTGCTGACGCCGCGAAGCGGTCTGGAGGCCAATTTTCAGTACGCCCAGGATGCGCAAAAATATAAGATCAACTTCCTGCCAAACAATCGCGTACACAACCGCTTCTACGAATATTCGGCGGCCTATGTGTATAACCTGACCTACAAGAAGTTTAATCCCTTCGCGGAAGTCGGTATCGGTGCCTTTATATACAGCCCGATCGATGATGCTGGGACTTATGGGCCAGTCGTCGGCGAAACGAAGAAGGTTACGAATATCGGTTTCCTCTACGGCGCAGGCATTGCCTATGAACTGAGTCCGAGCTTCGATCTGCGGGCGGAGTATCGTGCTCTGGTCCAGAAGACACCAAATCTGATCACGGGAAGCACACCGAACTACAACACCGGTCAGTACTACAACGTGAATGATCCGGTGATCGGAGTGGCTTACCACTTCTAGCGCAGGTTCTGACGTATAGGTGAAAATGATGAACAGGCTTCCTCTGCGGGAAGTCTGTTTCGTCTTTAGGCGAGGCTCCGGATAGCGTTGTTTCGCACTACGGCAAATTAACTGATGCTATGGTGTTTCTGACTGGATAGGTTGGCCTTTTCCTGGCAAAAAGGCCGGTGTTCATCGTATCTTCGCTCTACACCCTTCAGGTAATTGCACCAGGGAAAAAAGAATGAAGAAGCCCTGGAGGATAGATCCTCCAGGGCTTCTTCATTCTTTGATTTCAGGGAATATCTTTCTAGAAGATCCGGTAGACGATACCGAAGCTGACGCCTTCCGGGGTCAAGCCATTCGCTCTTGGTCCTTCGCCTACGAAGCCCGGCCAGATCTGGTATTCATAGTCCCCGCGAACAGCCCATTTGCGCCGCAGGCGATAGTCCACTCCTCCCCCAAGTGCGACGATGCCATAGCCGCCATGGGCCGCATTGTTAGGGAAGTTGAATTCGCCGATGCCGATGAGCCCTTTGCCATACGCAGTGATTTTGTGGCGATGATAGAAGTTGTATTTCGGGCCGATCAGATAATTGTCTTCGTGAATATCCGCAAGCTGGTGAAAACGAAGGAAGCGGACTTCTGCTTCCGCCCCCAGCTTTGGAGTCAGATTGTAGTCAGCAAAAGCGCCTACGCCAAAAAGGTTGTAGTACCCATAATCGGGAGCGAAGTAAGATCCGAAGCCGCCCACGTAGAGCGACTGGTTCCCGCCTATGCCTGCTGCGCTAACCTGTGCCTTACCCAACGCCGGGAAGAGCAGCAGACTGGCGAGCATAAGATATTTTTTGATCACTGGTGTCTCTCTCGCTAAACTCGATTTGCACAATCATGAACAGGGTTGCACATTTCAGCCAACCCTGTGTCACCTGTTTCGACGGCACTTCGCCTGTTTGCGTTGTGTATCAATTCAGTAACCACTGTGCCACTTAAGTCACTATTGTTGCGGTGGAGTGGCCTGCGTGCTTGCTGCCTGGTTTGGCGTTGCATTTGGAGTAGCAGTCGCAGGAGTAACCTGCGCTGCCTGCGCCTGGTCAAAGCGCTGCAACTTAAAGTATACCGGGGTAACCTCGAACGGCATCTTGTCCCTGGCATTTAGCAGCGGAACAGGTTTTGCATTCAGGCTGTACACCTTGTCATCCCACGAATCGACGCGTAACCGGCTGCCCAGCGGCAAGGCAGCAATCTGGTCCAACTTGTCCATGTCGAGCTTCGGCGCCTTCTTCTGCAACGCTTCGAGCCACGCCGTACCGTCCGGCTTGATCATCGCATCGCCGAGTCGAGGAGAGTTCAACGCTTTCAACTCACCCTCGCGGACCTGCAGTTGCGCAAAGTAAAGTCCGGCGTTGCCTTCTTTGTCTTTGTAGATAGACCCGTCAAGCAGCGCGACCGCCTTCTTCGCGGCATCGGCGTCATCCCCATCGGTGTGCTGCATATGAATTCGTTCAAAGGTAGACTCGTCGGGGAAGAGCAGACGATCATTGAAGGCGTACTTGGTATCGATGTGATGTCCCAGCACGATATGTGCCAGCTGGAAGGAAAGCACGGCAGCAAGGGATTCTTCTGACGGCAGCGTGTCGACCAGGCCCTTGCTGAGCACGATCGTATTCCCGATGGCGATGGATTCAAGCGGCGTCGTCAGCATGACCCGGCAGTGAACAGGCGCTGCCAGCTCAATGTTGTTGCCGATAATAATGTTGTTCGTAACGGTTTCCAGGATTTTATCGAAATCGCTGGGCGCAGCCATTAAACCGGCCTGAGTCAGACGATCGATCACATTCTCTTCAGCCTGGGAGACCCACTCTCGCTGAGCCTGTAGAGGACTTACATCCTCGGAACTGGCACTTTGATCGGTTACGTCGTCAATCTTGATGGATTCGTTGTCTGTCTGATGCGTAGGGATCTTGAGCGAATAGCCCCAGATCTGGGTTTGGGCCTTGAACGCGACCGGATGCTCAACATCCTTCTTTGAGGTCTCTTCGACGTAGACGCCCACAGGCAGCCAGACACCCTGCTGCAGATTCTGCCGCCAGCTGTCGAAGTGGAAGTAATCCTTGTTCGAGTCGTCTTCATCGCCGCCACCGGTATAGGTACCGTTGAAGCGGACAATATTGCCGGAATCATCGTCAATCCATACCCGGCCGGTAAAGCGTCCGTGGCCGGTGTTGGGCTTCGGTCGCACATCGAAGACGTCCGTCCGGATGGTGCCGAGGAAAGTACGACGCACGTAGGCGAAGTCATAATGCTGCTGGTCGAAGCCGCTCGGATCGATGAACATCATGTCAAGAAATCCATCAGGCACGAACTGCACGCCAAAGACCTTGGTCAAGCCAAGCAGCGCTGCCGCCGAGCCTTTGAACATGCCATGCTTCTGGCCGCCGCCTTCCGCTGAATAGGACTTGCCATAGAAGCCCTTGGCGAAGTCGACGCGCTGCAACATGTATTGGTCAGAAACAGGAATGGCGTAAAGTTTGGCGTCGCCCTTCATATTCTGGATGTAGGTCTGTACAAGGGGTGAGTGCTGCTGGATCGACTTGATGGTGATCTTTTCAGCCGCAATGGCTCTCTGCACAAGCGAACTTTGTTCCGGCGTCAGCGCGATCGGTGGTGCATATTTCTCTTTCGCCTGAGCTGCCGTAACGCCGAGCGCCATGAGCAGGGTAGTAGTCCAAACGTTCCGCAGGTTCATTTCCTGGCTCCTCTAAATCCATTAAACACTTGAACTGCCGCCCCGCCCCGTAGAGTCTTGCTGCCGGTTCAAACAGTTGCTGACATGAATTGCCTGGCTGATCGCCGGTTAAGCTAACTGGAAGGTAATGTGGATCAAGGTAACGTGATCCACAGGCTGACCGTTCTTTTTCGCTGGAGTAAAGTGGATGTTTTCCGCTACATGCCTTGCCTGCTCATCAAGACCGTGTCCCAGGCCCGTGACTACCCGCAGCACCTCGACCTGGCCGCTGGCGAGGAACCGCACCTGCAGCGTCACCTCGCCCTCTACATGCTGGGCCTGCGCTTCTGACGTGTATTGAGCTCTTGGTTCGGAGAGGACTACAGGTGGGGTGAACGCTGCCTCGGTCGGGGCCGCTGCCACTTGCACGCCCCTGCCGCCGACTGCCGGACCGCCGAAGCCTCCGCCGCTGACGGTACCGTGTCCGCTTCCGCCCGGAGTCCCGCCAACCACTCCATTGCTGAAGCCGGCTGAGGCGATCGTGCCCTTGGCCGTACCGCCGGCAACACCGTTAACTACTCCTGAACCAAAGCCGACACCCTGGACGGTACCCTTACGGGCCGCCCCGGCACCCTGGTTTGCGCCCGTTGCCTGGCTGAAGGAACCAGCGGCTGCAAGCATAGAACTGGTGGAATTTGGATTTGGTTTGGCGCCTACAGGATCCCCAAAACCGCCAGTCTGCGGTGTTGGCCTGGTCTGATTATTGGCTACCTCTGTCGGTTTGGCACTGGCAAACAGGCCGACCTTGGGAGCAGGCGGCGGCGCGACGGCCTTCGGCGGAGCAGGCGGCAATACCGGCGCCGGCTTCGGTATGTCCATTTTTACCGGCGCCGGGGGCAGAAGCTCCGGCTTGGGCGTCAGAATTTTCGGGGGGTCAAGCTTGGCCATCACCTGTACAGGCGGCGCCACGATCTTGACCTTGGGCACTGGCGGCTTGATGGGCTTAGGCAGATCCACCGGAATAATCAATTGGGTCATCTCACGCTTGACCTGCGCCTGGTGGATTTTAGCTGCAGCAAACAATGTCACGAGAACCAGGATGGAAGCATTGATGCCGGCGCTGACACCGAACGAGCGCCAACGGCCCCCGGGCTCCTCTAATAATCCGAAATTAGCGCGGTTTAGAACATCTTGTGTCGGCATATCCAATTCCTACTCTCTGCTGGGAAGAGATGAGATTTCTTCATAAAGGGCCGTCCTCTTGGACGACGTATCAACGATCCGGATTGCAGCGAGCAGCCCAACTGTGGACGCCGACCCCGAACCAAGCTCCTGTTGCAACGTTTCCGAATGCTTGTCATCCTGCTTCGGCTGCCGTAGCTCGCGGGTACCAAAGTACCGGGGAGTTCTCAAACGATAACGTAGAACCAAAGCGAAGACAGTACCTCGAAAGTGTTGGAAGCGCGTACGGATGTGTACGTTTCCCGCGGTCTGTCTGACCCTCTTAAGAATACCAACTTTGCTCCTGGAGCGGTCTGCTTACGCGGCATGGATGCTGTGAAGACAACAGTCAGAAATGATCGGTCGTCACGCCCACCCGCCAATTGCCAGTTTGATGCGTTTTTTATGCCTTTCTGCCGAGATGGTGCCGGTTTAAGAGAAAATAATGGGGAACATGTATATCTAAATCCGGATCGAGGGCAATTTGAAATTTCTTGTTACAGGTGGTGCTGGTTACATCGGCGGAACTGTCGCCGAACTTCTCCTGGATCGTGGGCATACTGTTTTTATCCTCGATGACTTCCGCCATAGCCACCGTTCACTCCTTCCCCTTCGCGCCACCCTGGTAGAAGCCGAACTGGCAGACAGGGGGCGGGTGCATTCACTGCTTCAGACGGAGTCCTTCGACGGCGTGTTGCATTTTGCCGCGTTGATTGAAGCCGGCGAAAGCATGAAAGAGCCCGAAGTGTACTTCCGTAACAACACTGCCTCGACGCTTACTTTGCTCGAAGCCGTCCTCGCCAGCAAGACGCGCCGTTTTGTTTTTTCATCTACGGCTGCCGTCTATGGTGAGCCGGAACGGACCCCCATTACAGAAAACGCTGCGCTCAAACCTACAAACCCGTACGGCGAATCAAAGTTGCTGGTTGAGCATATGTTGACCTGGTTTCACCGGTTGCATGCTCTCCACTATGCAAGCCTGCGCTACTTCAATGTTGCCGGCGCCATACCCGGCAGGGGTGAAGCGCACGAGCCTGAATCCCACTTGATTCCCCTCATCCTCGATGTTGCTCTGGGCCGCCGGGAAAGCATCCGCATCTACGGACAGGATTATGACACCCCGGATGGAACCTGCGTCCGCGACTATATCCATGTTTCTGACCTGGCAGAGGCCCATCTTCTGGCCATGACGGCGCTTGAAACACGTGACCGGCTCATCTATAACCTGGGCAACGGCAAAGGGTTCTCCGTGCGTGAAGTCATTGATTCTGTTCGTCGTGTGACCGGTCGACCGATCAAGGTAGAAGAATTTCCCAGGCGCCCGGGCGATCCGGCAGTGCTCATTGCCAGTTCCGAAGCGATCACCCGGGAGCTTGGATGGAAACCGGCGCACAGTGAACTCGACACTATTATCACCAGCGCCTGGGAGTGGCACCAGCGGCGGTATGCCTGATGGCTTAGTTTCGGCTCTATCTCGCACTCCCCGGACTGCCACCTAAGGGTTGCGCTGAGGGTTGCGCCCCTGCCGGCGCCGCGGTAAACAACTTCGCGGCGTTCAGGCTGGTGTTGTAGATCCCCCAGATGAGAGGTACGGAGACGACTGCCCACGCTACGGCGACCAGCAGGGACGAGGATTGTTTCTTGGGCTCAGCCATTCTTTCCTCCATTTGGCGAGGGCGATGCCAGTTGTGACGCCAGTTGTACTGATGTAGCGAGGATTTCAGTTCATAGCGGGTCTGGTCCGGACTG